>NZ_JBHYQH010000040.1:0-63044 GCF_042746715.1 Streptomyces sp. NPDC058741
CTCGGGGCGAGCCATCAGCTCTGCCCGGTCGGCTGCTGCCCGGCCCGTGCCCCCCGGCCCGCCGCGGCGGGCGCCGACAGCCCCTACGCGTGAGGAACCCAGTGACGGACCCCTTGCACACGGACCTGCTCGACCTCGCCCAGGAGGCCGCCCACCGCGCCGGTGCGCTGCTCCGCGACGGCCGTCCGGCCGACCTCGCGGTCGCCGCGACCAAGTCCAGCCCCATCGACGTCGTCACGGAGATGGACATCGCGGCCGAGAAGCTGATCACCGGCCTCATCGCCGAGCACCGCCCGGACGACGGCTTCCTCGGCGAGGAGGGCGCCTCCACCGAGGGCACGAGCGGTGTCCGCTGGGTGGTCGACCCGCTCGACGGCACGGTCAACTACCTGTACGGGCTGCCCACCTGGGCCGTCTCCATCGCCGCCGAGCAGGACGGCGAGACCGTCGTCGGGGTCGTGGCCGTCCCGATGCGCGGCGAGACGTTCCACGCCGTGCGCGGTGGCGGTGCCTGGGCCACCGGCGCCTGGGAGGGCGAGCGCAGACTGGCGTGCCGCCCGGCGCCGCCGCTGGACGAGGCGCTGGTCTCCACGGGCTTCAACTACGTCCAGGAGGTCCGCGCCCACCAGGCCGAGGTCGCCCGGCGGCTGATCCCCTTGCTGCGCGACATCCGGCGCGGCGGCTCGGCCGCGGCCGACCTGTGCGACCTGGCCGCTGGACGCCTCGACGGCTACTACGAGCGCGGCCTGCACGCCTGGGACCTCGCTGCGGGCGACCTGATCGCCCGGGAGGCGGGCGCGCTGACCGGCGGACGTCCGGGGGAGCGCCCGTCGGGCGCCCTGACCGTCGCCGGCACCCCGGGCGTCTTCGAGCCCCTCCAGCGCCTCCTGGAGGACTTCGGCGCCTGGCACGACTGAGAGGCGACCGACCGCTGCCGACCCCCGCACGAACGGCGGGGCCGGCGGCACGCCGGACAGTGTGTGAACACGGTGGAACGACGAAGCGGGCCCCGGCGCTGGATTCGCCGGGGCCCGCTCGCTTCAACCTGATCAGACGCGCGTCGCGCCGACCTCCACACCGTGCTCGGCGGCGAGACGGCGCAGGTCGTCGAGCTCACCCTGCTCCACCTCGACGAGGAAGTCGTCGCCCTCGTCGCGAGCCCGGGACAGATCGGATTCGGTCGACCTTATGCGCTGCAGAAGTCCTGCGGTGAAAGCGTCCATGCTGCGCCCCCTCGTCCTGGGTCGTGGGTCGATGGCACAGGGATGTGCCGGTCGGAAGGGACGATCACGTCTCATGTGGATGCCCGGCGCCGCTCGGCCGGGCGGCGACGGTGCCGGACACCCACGCCCGCCCTGCGGAAAAGCGGAGTGATGCGTACCGCATGGGTGTGCGGCACCGGCAGAGCGTGATCGTGGGATGTAAAGCCGGTCTCCCCAAGCTCCCTTCCGTGGAAACCTCCACCCGGAAAGAAAATCTCCCGCTCCCGTCCGGAGCGTGGTGTCCGGTCCCGTCGGTGCCAGGGCCCACCCGCCTTACCGCCGACTTATGACGGAAAAGGGCAGGATGGAGGCAGCACACCGACACCGTCGTAGACCCCTGCCCGCGTCCGCCCTCACCAGCGATACGCGGGCGGACATGAGGAAGGACCAGGAACGTGCGCGTACTCGTCGTCGAGGACGAGCAACTGCTCGCCGATGCGGTGGCCACCGGACTGCGCCGGGAGGCCATGGCCGTCGACGTCGTGTACGACGGTGCGGCCGCCCTGGAGCGCATCGGCGTCAACGACTACGACGTGGTCGTACTCGACCGCGACCTCCCGCTCGTGCACGGCGACGACGTCTGCCGCAAGATCGTCGACCTCGGCGTGCCCACGCGCGTGCTGATGCTCACGGCCTCCGGCGACGTCAGCGACCGGGTCGAGGGCCTGGAGATCGGCGCCGACGACTACCTGCCCAAGCCCTTCGCTTTCACCGAGCTCATCGCCCGCGTGCGCGCCCTCGGCCGGCGCACCAGCGTGCCCCTGCCGCCCGTGCTGGAGCGCGCGGGGATCAAGCTCGACCCCAATCGCCGCGAGGTCTTCCGCGACGGCAAGGAGGTCCAGCTCGCCCCCAAGGAGTTCGCCGTGCTGGAGGTGCTGATGCGCAGCGAGGGCGCCGTCGTCTCGGCGGAGCAGCTCCTGGAGAAGGCCTGGGACGAGAACACCGACCCGTTCACCAACGTCGTGCGCGTGACGGTCATGACCCTGCGCCGCAAGCTGGGCGAGCCGCCCGTCATCGTCACCGTCCCCGGCTCCGGCTACCGGATCTGATCACCGTGGCAGCGACTCCCGCGCCTCCGCAGGCGCCCCCGAAGCCCACCTGGGACCCCAGAAGGCCCTTGCCGCCCTTCCCGTGGCTGCGCCCGACCATCCGCATAAGGCTCACGCTGCTCTACGGCGGCATGTTCCTGATAGCCGGCATCCTGCTGCTGTCGATCATCTACCTGCTGGCCGCACAGGCCCTGCACGTGGGCAGTGACCTGCCGTTCAAGATCGAGGAGGGCAAGGTCACCAGCACCATCTGCAACCTGCCCGACCAGGCCTCTCCCGGCGAGTTCAACGACGCCATGAACAGCTGCGTCAACGAGCAGCGACGGCACGCGCTGGACAGTCTGCTCAGCCGCTCGCTGCTGGCGCTGCTCGGCCTGGCGGTCATCGCCTTCGCCTTCGGCTACGCCATGGCCGGACGCGTGCTGTCGCCGCTGGGCCGCATCACCCGCACCGCTCGCGCGGTGGCGGGCTCGGACCTGTCCCGCCGGATCGAGCTGGACGGCCCGGACGACGAGCTGAAGGAGCTGGCGGACACCTTCGACGACATGCTGGAGCGGCTGCAGCGCGCCTTCACCGCGCAGCAGCGCTTCGTCGGCAACGCCTCGCACGAGCTGAGAACGCCGCTGGCGATCAACCGCACCCTTCTTGAGGTGCACCTGTCCGATCCGGGTGCTCCGGTGGAGCTCCAGCAGCTCGGCAAGACACTGCTGGCGACCAACGAGCGCAGCGAACAGCTCGTGGAAGGACTGCTGCTGCTCGCCCGCAGCGACAACCAGATCGTCGAGCGGGGACCGGTCGACCTCGCCGAGGTCGCCGAGCAGGCCATCGACCAGGTGCACGCCGAGGCCGAGAGCAAGGGCGTGACGATCCGCGGCGAGCAGAAACCCGCCGTCGTCCAGGGCAACGGCGTGCTGCTGGAGCGGATCGCGCTGAACCTGGTGCAGAACGCCGTGCGCTACAACATCCCCGAGGACGGCTGGGTCGAGGTCACCACCGATGTCCAGCACGGCCAGGGGGTCCTGATCGTCTCCAACACGGGTCCGGTCGTGCCGGCGTACGAGATCGACAATCTCTTCGAGCCGTTCCGGCGATTGCGCACGGAAAGGACGGGCAGTGACAAGGGAGTCGGACTCGGTCTTTCCATCGTCCGGTCCGTGGCCCGGGCGCACGGCGGGCACATCTACGCCCAGCCGCGCGAGGGAGGAGGACTCGTCATGCGAGTCACGCTGCCGATCTGAGATCATGTCGCCGATCAACTCGGCGGCACCCGGGGATGTTCGCTTTGCGCTGAATTTCGCAGGGCGCGCCGCGCGGGCCCCGTGTGTGATCGATCACAGGGGCGCTTTTCCCGTTATTCACTCTCCGTGATCACGCACTCTGTCGGAAAGCCGGGAACATCCCGGTTTTCGGGGGTCCTGATCACGGGAAGTACACGGTGAGACGCCTTTGTAGTGCGGCATTCGGACCGTGTACGGTCCCCATCGCCATCCAAGCCGATCACTCATGAGGAGTCCGGTTGGGTGTCGATTGAGTAACAGACCTTGATGTGAGGCAAAATCTCCGCCTCAGGTCGGGCACAAGTCCGGCCTCTCACGCGTTACGTGCGCTGGAGACACCGCAGACACCCAGAGGGGGAGAGCGATATGGCAACCGATTACGACACTCCACGCAAGACCGACGACGACGTCGACTCGGACAGCCTTGAAGAACTCAAGGCCCGGCGAAACGACAAGTCGGCCTCGGCCGTGGATGTCGACGAGTTCGAGGCCGCCGAGGGACTCGAGCTGCCCGGAGCCGATCTTTCCAATGAGGAGCTGGCCGTCCGGGTGCTCCCGAAGCAGCAGGACGAGTTCACCTGCATGAGCTGCTTCCTGGTGCACCACCGCAGCCAGCTGGCCCGGGAGAAGAACGGTCAGCCGATCTGCCGCGACTGCGACTGAGGACGGGTCGGCCGTGACTGGCTCGACCCCTCCCTGGAAGCGCCGCTTTTCCCGGAGGAAAGCGGACGAAGGGCCGATGGGCGGCCCGAGGTACGGCGTGCGTGACGACGAGCGAGGCTCAACCGGTACGGGGGCGGCCTCGCTCGAACCGGCAGCGGACCGGGGTGACCTCCCGGCGTCCGTGGACGTCCCCGCATCCGTCGCCGAGCGACGGGCGGGGACGTTCCGTGAGCGGGCCAGAGAAGGAGCCCGCAAGGGCGGCGACAGGGCGCGAGCCGGCCTCGCGTACCTCGCCGACCGGATCATCGAGCTGGCTCCGAGGGTCCCCGTACGGGACCTGGCGACCCTGCGCAGACAGTTCCCGGGCCTGGGGCCGGAGGAGCTCGCCGACAAGCTCGTCGCGGGTGCGGCGACGGCGACGGCGACGGTCGGAGCCGGCGTCGGCGCGGCGGCCATGCTGCCCGTGCCCCCGGCGATGCCGACGGAACTGGCCGCCGAGATCACCGCCGTCGCGGCGATCGAGCTCAAGCTGATCGCGGAACTTCACGAGGTGTACGGGGTGCGGCCCGCCGGGAACCTCAAGCAGCGCAGCACCGCGTACCTCGACTCGTGGTCGGGGGAGCGCGGCGTCGACGCGACCAGGCCGTCGACGATCAGCGTGGCGCTGAACAGCCGCATGAAGCGGGAGCTGCGGCAGCGGATCATGAAGCGGATGGTCCGCAACATGCCGAACCTCATGCCGTTCCTGGTCGGTGCGGCCGTGGGTGCCGCCATGAACCGCAGCGAGACGAGAAAGCTGGCCGGCCGGATCCGCGGCGACCTGCGCGGGATCCAGGTGCCCTGGGAGGCCCTGGAGGCACTCCCCGCCCTGGAGAGTCCGGCGGACGCCCTGGAGATCGGCGAGATCACACACGACCCGCTGGGCCGCCGCGGGGATGGCGAGCCCTACGGCGGACATCCCGGTCAGGGCGACGGCTGAGTCCGCGGAGCGTTCGCAGCGCACCCGTCTTCTTGGGGAGCTCGCCCCCGGGAGTCCCCCCTCGGCTTTCGGGCGGCAGCTCCCGCGGCTCGGCCTTCAGGTGGCCGCTCCCGTTTTCCGAGTGATGCCCGCGACAGGCCCCCGGCGGCAGCAAGCCGAAGCCCCCGGGTGACCCTCCGCGCAGCTGTGCTCAAGCGGTCTTCGCCGCCCTCAGGGCCTCGGCCAGGCGCTCGGGGGTGCGGGTGGACAGGTACAGGTACGGGGTCGGGTCCTGTGGGTCCGTGACCTCGACGCGCAGGGCCGTCGGGATGTAGGCGCGCAGCAGGAGGAAGGCGCGCGGGTCGGCCTTGTGGGTGCGCCAGGCTCGGGCCTCCTCGGCGTCCAGCACCTGCGCCTCGCCCAGGGCCGCCACCGGGATCCTCGCCTCCCCCGCGATCAGGGAACCGCCCACGACGCGGATGCGGACCGAGCCGTACGAACTCGCGGCGACGGCCGCGACCGCGGTGCCCCCGGCCAGGCCGCCGAGCATCGGGAGCACGCCGAACGGGAGCAGGACCAGGGCCATGGAGACCCCGACGAGGAACGAGATGAGCCACCAGGTCCGCGGGGCGGTCAGGCGTTCTTCGTAGGGGGCGGCGGAGAGCTGCATGGAGCCAAGCTTGACACGGTGTCCGGAAGGGGCCGACGCGCGGGTAAGGTCTGCGCCTGTGAGTGGTACTTCCCCCGTTCTCCAGCCCCCGGCCGACGCCGTGCCACCGGTGCGGCACCCGGACGCCCCCGCGCCCGGCGAGCTCCTCGGCGCGCACTACGGCCAGTGCTTCGGCTGCGGCGGCGACCAGCCGCACGGGCTGCACCTGGAGGCACGGGCCGGCGAGGGTGTGTCCCTCACCGCCGAGTTCGTCGTGAAGCCCGCGCACCAGGGCGCCCCGGGCCTCGCGCACGGCGGTGTCCTCGCCACGGCCCTGGACGAGACCCTCGGCTCGCTGACCTGGCTGCTGCGCACCATCGCCGTCACCGGGCGGCTGGAGACCGACTTCGTGCGGCCCGTCCCCGTCGGCACCACCCTGCACCTGGAGGCCGAGGTCACCGCGGTGGCCGGGCGGAAGATCTACTGCACCGCGACCGGACGCGTCGGCGGACCCGACGGTCCCGTCGCCGTCCGTGCCGACGCACTGTTCATCGAGGTGAAGGTCGACCACTTCGTCGACCACGGCCGCCAGGAGGAGATCCAGGCCGCCATGAGCGACCCGGACCAGGTCCGCCGCGCCCGCGCGTTCGAGGTGAACCCGTGAGTCCGGCGGACAGCCACATCACCCCCGCGCCGCCCACGAGCCCCGTGAGCCGTCAGCCGGTCGACGTGCTGATCCGGCGCGTCGATCCGGACGTACCGCTTCCGTCGTACGCGCACCCCGGTGACGCCGGAGCCGACCTGCGCACCACCGAGTCCTGCGAACTGGCGCCCGGCGAACGGGCCGTGCTGCCCACGGGCGTGTCCGTGGCGCTGCCGGAGGGGTACGCGGCCTTCGTGCACCCGCGATCCGGTCTGGCCGCTCGCTGCGGCGTCGCCCTGGTGAATGCCCCGGGGACGGTTGATGCCGGGTACCGTGGGGAGATCAAGGTGATCGTGGTGAATCTCGACCCGCGCGAGGCCGTGCGGTTCGAGCGCTTCGACCGGATTGCCCAACTCGTCGTCCAGCAGGTCGAGAGGGTCCGCCTCCAGGAAGTGGCGGAGCTTCCCGATTCCGTGCGGGCCGAGGGGGGCTTCGGGTCCACCGGAGGGCACGCCGCGGTGGACGGGACGAGCGGCACAAGCGGTCAGGCCGCCCTGGGCGGTCAGGCGGGTGGGAATCGATACGCTTCGGTCGTATCCGACCGGGAAGGACAGTGACGTGTTCGGACGTCGCAAGAAGAGGGATGCCGCCGAGGACGCGGCCGGCGAGGCCGAGCAGGTCGTCGACGGTGTCGACACTGACGCGGACGAAGAGCGCGAGCGCCTGAGGCTAGAGCCGGCGCCGCGCCCCGACGGCCCCTGGGACAGCACCGAGGTCCGTGACCCGGCCGAGGGCCGGGTCGACCTGGGCGGCCTGCTCGTGCCGGGTGTGGACGGCATGGAGCTCAGGGTGGAGGTCGCGGGCGACGCGATCGTCGCGGCCACGGTCGTGCTGCGCGACAGCGCCATCCAGCTGCAGGCCTTCGCCGCTCCCAAGCGCGAGGGCATCTGGGGCGAGGTGCGCGAGGAGATCGGCACCGGCATCACCCAGCAGGGCGGCATCGTCGACGAGGTCGAGGGCCCGCTGGGCTGGGAGCTGCGCGCCCAGGTCCCGGTGCAGCTGCCGGACGGCACCGGCGGCTTCCAGGTCGTGCGGTTCGTCGGCGTGGACGGGCCCCGCTGGTTCCTGCGCGGGGTCATCTCGGGCCAGGGCGCGGTGCAGCCGCAGGCCGCCGGGCTGCTCGAGCAGATCTTCCGGGACACCGTCGTGGTCCGCGGCGAGGGCCCGATGGCGCCCCGCGACCCGATCGTCCTGAAGCTGCCGAACGACGCCCAGATGGTCCCCGAGAGTGTCCAGCAGGAAGAGGGCTCCCGCTTCGCCGGCGGAATGGGGCAGCTCCAGCGCGGACCGGAGATCACCGAGGTCCGCTGAACCACCGGGACATCAGGGCCGCACCCCGGGGGTGCGGCCCTGTTCGGCCCCGGAAGGGTGCCTTCGACCGGATCCGGCGAGCAAACAGGCCGTCCCGAGCCGCGTTCCCGAGCCCCGGGCGGCCGGGCGGACGCCTGCGTCGGCACCGCCCGCCGAGCCGCGACAACCCCGTCCGACACCCGCCGCTCGCCGGAGTGGGCGATCCCGCGACGTGACGGGAGGGGCCTTGCCGCGGACAGTCGCGAGGGCCCTCACCAGGGGAGTACGGAGATGTCGGCACACCCCGGTACGCTTCAGATATGAGTGCTGTTCCTCGTTCGCAGAAACCGGCGGGCCGGTTCCGGCGCATGCTCGACCGGCTCTCCTCCTCGCAGGAGGACCTGGAGTCAGAGGAACTGCGGGAGGACGCCGAGACCACCGGTTGTACGCGCATCGGAGACTGCCAGGACCGCCAGGTAGTGACGGTTACTGGTACCTTGCGCACGGTCACCCTCCGGCCGCGCGCCGGCGTCCCGGCGCTGGAGGCCGAGTTGTTCGACGGCTCCGCCGCGCTGGACGTGGTGTGGCTCGGCAGGCGCTCCATCGTGGGGATAGAGCCGGGGCGCAAGCTGATCGCATCGGGCCGGATCTCGATGAGCCGGGGCCGCCGGGTGCTGTTCAATCCCAAGTACGAACTGAGACCCCTCGGACGGGAGTAGCCGGTGACGTCGCTCGACAAGCCGACCGAAGAGAACGCCGCGGACGACGCCCGGGCGGTGACCGAGGCAGCCCTGTTCGAGGCGTTCGGCGGCGTGCGTGGCATGGTCGAGACGGTGCTGCCCGGCCTGCTCTTCGTCACCATCTACACGGTCAACAAGGATCTGCACCTGTCGGCGATCGCGGCGCTGGCCGTGTCGCTGGTGCTGGTCGTGGTCCGGCTGGTGACGAAGGACACCGTCAAGCACGCCTTCAGCGGTGTCTTCGGTGTGGCCTTCGGTGTCGTCTTCGCGATGATGACCGGCAACGCCAAGGACTTCTACCTGCCCGGCATGCTCTACACGCTGGGTCTGGGCCTCGCCTACATCATCACCACGCTGTGCGGGGTGCCGCTGATCGGGCTGATCCTGGGCCCGGTCTTCAAGGAGAACCTGTCCTGGCGCACGCGGAACCCGGGCCGCAAGAAGGCCTACGCGAAGGCCAGTTACGCCTGGGGCGCGATCCTGCTCGCCAAGTGCGCGATCCTCTTCCCGCTGTACTGGTGGGCCGACACCACGCAGCTGGGCTGGGTCCTGGTGGCCCTGAAGATCCCGCCGTTCCTGCTCGCCGTGTGGCTGACGTGGGTCTTCCTGGCGAAGGCGCCCGCGCCGATCGACGTGTTCGCGGAGATGGAGGCGGAGGAGAAGGCGGCCGAGGAGAGGGAGCGGCAGCAGACCGCGGCCCGCTCCACCGAGCAGTGAGACCGAAGCGCTGACGGACAGCGCGCACGGAAGGAGGCGTCCCGGCGGATCGGGACGCCTCTTCCCGGTTGCTCCCCTGAGGGAGCCCGCTCAGCTCGCCGCACTGTCCCGGCGTACCGACAGCAGGTCCTCCAACTGCTCCTCGCGGGCCTGGGCGGCCACGAAGAGGAGTTCGTCGCCCGCCTCCAGGGAGTCCTCGCGGGAGGGGGTGAGGACGCGCGTGCCGCGGATGATCGTGACCAGGGACGTGTCCTCGGGCCACTCCACGTCGCCGACCTGCGTGCCGGCCAGGGCCGACTCCTCCGGCAGGGTCAGCTCGACCAGGTTGGCGTCGCCGTGGCTGAAGCGCAGCAGACGCACCAGGTCGCCGACGCTCACCGCCTCCTCGACCAGGGCCGACATCAGACGCGGCGTGGAGACGGCGACGTCCACACCCCAGGACTCGTTGAAGAGCCACTCGTTCTTCGGGTTGTTCACCCGGGCGACGACGCGCGGGACGCCGTACTCCGTCTTCGCCAGCAGGGAGACGACCAGGTTGACCTTGTCGTCGCCCGTCGCGGCGATGACGACGTTGCAGCGCTGCAGCGCCGCCTCGTCCAGGGACGTGATCTCGCAGGCGTCGGCGAGCAGCCACTCGGCCTGCGGGACGCGCTCGACCGAGATGGCGGTCGGCGTCTTGTCGATCAGCAGGACCTCGTGGCCGTTCTCCAGCAGTTCGCCCGCGATCGAGCGGCCGACCGCGCCGGCACCGGCAATGGCGACCCTCATCAGTGACCGTCCTCCTCTTCGGGGCCCTTGGCGAACGCCGCCTCGACCGTGTCGACCTCGTCGGTGCGCATCATCACGTGCACCAGGTCCCCTTCCTGCAGCACCGTCTGCGAGGTGGGCAGGATCGCCTCGCCGAGGCGGGTCAGGAACGCCACGCGCACACCCGTCTCCTCCTGGATCCGGCTGATCTTGTGGCCGACCCAGGCGGTGGAGGTGTAGACCTCGGCGAGCTGGACACCACCGGTGGGGTCGCGCCACAGGGGCTCGGCACCGGAGGGCAGCAGGCGGCGCAGCATCTGGTCGGCCGTCCAGCGGACCGTCGCGACGGTGGGGATGCCCAGGCGCTGGTAGACCTCGGCGCGGCGCGGGTCGTAGATGCGGGCGGCGACGTTCTCGATGCCGAACATCTCGCGGGCCACGCGGGCGGCGATGATGTTGGAGTTGTCACCGCTGGAGACGGCGGCGAAGGCCCCCGCCTCCTCGATGCCCGCCTCGCGCAGGGTGTCCTGGTCGAAGCCGACTCCGGTGACCCGGCGGCCGCCGAAGGAGGACCCCAGGCGGCGGAAGGCGGTGGGGTCCTGGTCGACCACGGCGACGGTGTGTCCCTGCTGCTCCAGGTTCTGGGCCAGGGCGGAGCCGACCCTGCCGCAACCCATGATCACAATATGCATCGCGTCACACCGCGCTTCCTGCGGACCGTCCGGCCCTCATGGATGTCGTGCTCATGTCTCTCTTTCGGCTCGCCAGGCAACACGTCGCGGCCTGAGTACCGGCCGCCAGCCAACATCATGCCGGTGGAATCACGCCACGATGCCCTCCGGGGCCGGTGCCGCGTCCGGCTGCCCGACTCCAACGTAGCGGCAAGGGCGAGGGGGTTGCCCGGGCCTGCCGTGCCCGGCGGTGACCCGGCGGGACGCCGCGCCGCGATCGCGCCGGAAACCGATGGGCCCGCCGGGACGTTCATGAGACCTTGGGGCAGGACTCGTACAGGGGAAGAAGAGCACGGATGAGCCATGAGATCGACGTCCTGGTGCTGGGCGGCGCCGGTGTGGACACGATCGTGCACGTACCCGAACTACCCGTGACGTTCGCGGACAGCCACATGATCCGGCCCGGGATCGTCACGCGCGCCGGGCAGAGCGGGGACTTCTTCTCACTGGCCACGAGCGCCCTGGGCCTGCGCACCCACCACCTCGACATGCTCGGCGACGACCCCGAGGGCGACCTCGTCCGGGCCCTGCACCGCGACCGCGGCATCCCGCTCACCGCCGTCCCGCAGCCGCTCGGCACCAAGCGGGCCGTCAACCTCGTCGGCCCGGACGGCCGACGGATGTCCCTCTACGACGCGACGCGCTCGGCCGAGACGGACCGGCTGCCCGAGTCCACCGTGCGGGACCTGGCGTCCGTCAGCCGGCACGTCCATGTCGTCATCACCCAGCCCTGCGACCACGCGCTGCCGGTGCTGCGCGCCGCGGGCGTGACGATCTCGACCGACCTGCACGACTGGGACGGCGCCAACCCGTACCACGAGTCCTTCGCCCGCGAGGCCGACCTGGTCTTCCTGTCCAGCGCGGCACTGGCCGACCCCGAGCGGACCATGCGGCGGATCGCCGAGCGCGGCCGGGCCCGGGTCGTCGTCGCCACGGCCGGGGCGGCCGGGGCCCACCTGCTGACCGACGGCGAGCTCACCCACGTACCCGCCGCCACGCCCCCGAGCCCGGTCGTCGACTCCAACGGCGCGGGCGACGCCTTCGCGGCCGCGTTCCTGCACGCCTGGCTGAACGGCGAACCACCCCGTCGCTGCGCCCTGCACGGCACGGTGGCCGGGGCCTACGCCTGCACCGTCCCCTCCACCCGCACCGACAGCATCGGACGCGAGCAGCTGCTCGCCGGAGTGGCCGGCCTGCTCAACGGCGGCCGATGCTGCGCACGCTCGCCAGCGTGAGGACGCCGAGCACGACGAAGGTGGCCGCGGCGCCGATCAGTTCTGCGGCGGCGTGCATGAGGCCTCCTGAGGCGACGACGGCGGAAGTCGGACCGGGCTCAGTCATATAGGCATGGGATCGGCGTGACCTGCGTAATCCTCCGCCGCACGCGCCTCTGAATTCACTCGGAGGGCAGAGGGACCCCCGATGAGGGGTGGCGGGTGGTCGACCGCACAAACGAACGCCTACGATCCTCTGTTGTGTCCAAACTGACCGACGTGCCCAAACGGCTCCTCATCGGGCGCGCACTGCGCAGCGACCGGCTGGGGGAAACCCTCCTGCCGAAGCGCATCGCTCTCCCCGTCTTCGCCTCCGACCCCCTGTCCTCCGTGGCGTACGCGCCCGGCGAGGTGCTGCTGGTGCTGTCGATCGCGGGCGTGACGGCGTACCACTTCAGCCCGTGGATCGCCGTCGCGGTCGTCGTGCTGATGTTCACCGTGGTGGCCTCCTACCGGCAGAACGTGCACGCCTACCCCAGCGGCGGCGGCGACTACGAGGTGGCGAACACGAACCTCGGCCCCAAGGCCGGCCTGACCGTCGCCAGCGCACTGCTCGTGGACTACGTCCTCACCGTCGCGGTGTCGATCTCCTCGGGCATCGAGAACCTGGGCTCCGCGATCCCGTTCGTCGTCGAGCACAAGGTGCTGTGCGCGATCGGTGTGATCGTGCTGCTGACGCTGATGAACCTGCGCGGGGTGAAGGAGTCGGGCTCCCTCTTCGCGATCCCGACGTACGTCTTCGTGGCGGGTGTCTTCACCATGATCGCGTGGGGTGCCTTCCGCGGACTGGTCCTGGACGAGACCATGCGGGCACCGACGGCGGACTACGTCATCAAGCCCGAGCACCAGGGCCTGGCCGGCTTCGCCCTGGTCTTCCTGCTGCTGCGCGCCTTCTCCTCCGGCTGCGCCGCGCTCACCGGCGTCGAGGCGATCTCCAACGGCGTCCCGGCCTTCCGCAAGCCCAAGTCGAAGAACGCCGCGACCACCCTCGCGATGATGGGCCTGCTGGCCGTCACCATGTTCTGCGGCATCATCGGCCTGGCCATGGCGAGTGACGTCCGCATGGCCGAGAACCCGGCCAAGGACCTCGTCGACAACGGCACCCCGCTCGGCCCGGACTACGTGCAGAACCCGGTGATCTCCCAGGTCGCCGAGGCCGTGTTCGGCAAGGGCAGCTTCCTGTTCATCCTGCTGGCGGCGGCCACCGCGCTCGTGCTGTTCCTCGCCGCGAACACCGCCTACAACGGCTTCCCGCTGCTCGGCTCGATCCTCGCCCAGGACCGCTACCTGCCGCGCCAGCTGCACACCCGCGGCGACCGCCTGGCCTTCTCCAACGGCATCGTGCTCCTCGCCGGCGCCGCCGCGCTGCTGGTGGGGATCTACGGCGCCGACTCCACCCGCCTGATCCAGCTGTACATCGTCGGCGTGTTCGTGTCCTTCACGCTCAGCCAGACCGGCATGGTCCGGCACTGGAACCGCAACCTGGCCACCGAGACGGACCCGGCCAAGCGCCGCCACATGATCCGCTCGCGCGCGATCAACGCCTTCGGCGCCTTCTTCACCGGCCTGGTCCTGGTGGTCGTGCTCGTCACCAAGTTCACGCACGGCGCCTGGGTCGCCCTGCTCGGCATGGTGATCTTCTACGTGACGATGACGGCCATCCGGAAGCACTACGACCGGGTCGCCGCCGAGATCGCCGCCCCCGAGGGCCCGAGCGACGACAGCGTCCGGCCCTCCCGCGTCCACTCCGTCGTCCTGATCTCCAAGATCCACCGTCCGACGCTGCGCGCCCTGGCCTACGCCAAGCTGATGCGCTCGGACACCCTGGAGGCCCTCAGCGTCAACGTCGACCCGGCCGAGACCAGGGCACTGCAGGAGGAGTGGAGCCGGCGCGGCATCGACGTCCCCCTGAAGGTCCTGGACTCGCCCTACCGCGAGATCACGCGGCCGGTCATCGAGTACGTGAAGAACCTGCGCCGCGAGTCGCCGCGCGACGCGGTGTCCGTGATCATCCCCGAGTACGTCGTCGGGCACTGGTACGAGCACCTGCTGCACAACCAGAGCGCCCTGCGCCTGAAGGGCCGGCTGCTGTTCACGCCCGGGATCATGGTCACCTCGGTGCCGTACCAGTTGCAATCCTCCGAGGCGGCCAAGCGGCGGGCCCGCAGGCAGCAGGACTGGAACGCGCCGGGCGCGGTGCGGCGGGGGCCGGCGCAGATCCGGCACAAGGAGTCCCCCGAGCGCAAGTCCTGAGCGACGGCTCGGTTCAACGGCCGGGCGGCAGCCACGTAGACTGGTGGGCTGTTGTCCGGCCGTATGCCGTACGGTCCCTTCCCTCACGCGTTTTGGAGTCACCCCACCATGCAGGCAGAACCGAGGAAGTCGCTGGTGGGGGAGGAGTACGAGGTCGAGGTCGGCCCCGTCGCCCACGGCGGTCACTGCATCGCCCGCACCTCCGAGGGCCAGGTGCTGTTCGTCCGGCACGCCCTGCCCGGTGAGCGGGTCGTGGCCCGGGTGACCGAGGGCGAGCAGGGCGCGCGGTTCCTGCGGGCCGACGCCGTGGAGGTGCTCGACGCCTCCAAGGACCGCATCGACGTCCCCTGCCCCTTCGCCGGGCCGGGCCGCTGCGGCGGCTGCGACTGGCAGCACGCAAAGCCGGGTGCGCAGCGCCGCCTCAAGGCCGACGTCATCGCCGAGCAGCTCCAGCGGCTCGCCGGACTCACCCCCGAGGAGGCCGGCTGGGACGGCACGGTGGTGCCCGCCGAGGGCGACAAGGTGCCGGCCGGCCAGGTCCCGGCGTGGCGCACGCGCGTCCAGTACGCCGTCACCGCCGACGGCCGCGCCGGACTGCGCCGCCACCGCTCGCACGAGGTCGAGCCGATCGACCACTGCATGATCGCCGCCGAAGGGGTCAGCGAGCTCGGCATCGAGAAGCGCGACTGGACGGGCATGGACTCCGTCGAGGCGATCGCCGCGACCGGTTCGCAGGACCGCCAGGTGATCCTCACGCCGAAGCCCGGCGCGCGCCTGCCGCTGGTCGAGCTGGACCGCCCGGTGTCGGTGCTGCGGGTCGACGAGCGCACCGGTGGCGTGCACCGCGTCCACGGCCGCCCGTTCGTCCGCGAGCGTGCCGACGGCCGCACCCACCGGGTCGCCAACGGCGGCTTCTGGCAGGTCCATCCGAAGGCGGCCGACACCCTGGTGACCGCGGTCATGCAGGGCCTGCTCCCCCGCAAGGGCGACATGGCCCTCGACCTCTACTGCGGCGTCGGCCTCTTCGCCGGCGCGCTCGCCGACCGCGTCGGCGACCAGGGCGCGGTCCTCGGCATCGAGTCCGGCAAGCGCGCGGTGGAGGACGCCCGGCACAACCTCGCCGACTTCGACCGCGTCCGCGTCGAGCAGGGCAAGGTCGAGTCGGTCCTGCCGCGCACGGGCATCACGGACGTCGACCTCGTCGTCCTCGACCCGCCGCGGTCCGGCGCGGGCCGCAGGACGGTGGAGCACCTGGCCTCGCTGGGGGCGCGCAGGATCGCCTACGTGGCGTGCGATCCGGCGGCGCTGGCGCGGGACCTGGGGTACTTCCGGGACGGGGGGTACCGGGTGCGGACGCTGCGGGCGTTCGATCTGTTTCCGATGACGTCGCATGTGGAGTGCGTGGCGATCCTCGAACCTGCGAGCAAGGGTTCCTGACCTGCGCTCTTGTTGTCCGGGTGAGTTGCTCGACCTGTTTCCCTCCGTGCTGCGGTTCGAGCGGGCGGATCGATCTTTGCACTTTGCTGACCTGCGGGTTCGTGAGGCAGGCGCCCGCATGGGCGATGCGTTCAGATGAGCTTTCGGAGATTCTTGATGCTCGGGTGACGCTCGAAGCGGAAGTCTCTGCCGGGTGTATGGCGATGACACTCCGACTCCCGGACGACCTTGACGCGAAGCTCACCGAGTGGGCTCGTCGGGAGGGCCGCAGCAAGCAGGAACTCGCCATCGAGGCCGTCCGTGAGGCCCAGGACCGGGCCGAGCTGAAGGTCGATGACGTCCTGGCCGAGCTGATGGACAGCGATGCGGAGATCCTGGACTACCTGAAGTGACCGACGTGCGTTACATCCAGATCGACGAGATCCTGGCCGTCGCCCGCACCGTCAACGGAACCGAGCACAGCGTGCGTGACATGGGCCTCCTGGTGTCGGCAATCGAGAGACCCCGGACGAACGTGTTCCGAGCCGAGTTGTATCCCACGTTGCACGAGAAGGCCGCGGCGCTGCTGCACTCCGTCGCCCGCAACCACGCGCTGATCGACGGCAACGAGCGCACCGCCTGGCTCGCCATGCGCGTCTTCCTGCGGTTCAACGGCGTCAGTGCCGGTATCGTCCCGCCGCCCGTCTCCGTTGCTGGCCCGTTCGTCGAGGACGTTGCGCAGGACCACGTCGATGTACCGGTCATTGCAAAGCGCCTCTCGGCCTGGTTCCCGGTCTCCTGACGTTCGAGGTCGTGAGGTCCGGCTCGGCATCAGGTTCCGTGTGTGGTGCTGACTGCCGGCACTCTGCCGGGCGTGCTGGTCCCGTCCGGTGGGGCGTCCGTTCAGCCGGTTGACGCGTATGGAGGCAAGCATCTCGGGGAATGTCGCGCCAAATGGGCGTGATATCGCCGGACGCACTCGTGAACCAGGGGTATGACGCGTGACGGCCGCTCTTCGCCCGGGCTCAGTTGGTGTGGTCCTGACGCGGGGATACAGCCCTGCCCAGCGCAGAAATGCAGGAACTCGCAGACCGTGGTCAGATGCGCGTTCACCGTCTTCCCCGTAGGCGGTTGCTGACCGAGGTGGACCGGAGTCCGCTCAAGACGAAACTGTGCCGGGCCGGCTCCCCCGAGGGTACGGCTCGCCCGTCAGTTCCCCTGCTGTTGCACCAGTTCAGACACCGGCCGATCCGGGGTAGGTGGTGCCGCTGGGTGTGCGGGGGACGGGGCTGATGCAGGTTCGGGTGACAGGTTCGGTCACGCGGCCTGGAGGGCGGGTGTGGTCATGACGGTCTCGCATTCGATGGGGGTCAGCCGGCCGAGTGAGGCTTGTCCGCGGCGTCGGTGGTAGGTCCGCTCGATCCAGGTCACGATCGCGATCCTGGCTCCTTCGCGGGTGGGCCCGGACACGGCGGTCGAGGACGTTCTTCTGCAGCGGGCTGAAGAAGGACTCCATGGCCGCATGGTCGCCGGCAGCTCCGACCCTCCCTATCGATCCGGCCATCCGGTGGCGGTCGAGCGCCCGGACGAATGTCCGGGAGCGGAATCGCGATCCGCGATCGCTGTGCAGAATGCACCCGTCGACGTCTCCACGCCGGGCCACGGCATTGTCCAGGGCGGCAACGGCCAGGCGGGACTTGATCCGCTCGTCGATGGAGTGGCCCACGATCCTGTTGCTGAAGACGTCCTTGACCGCGCAGGGACAGAGCTTGCCTTCGCCGGTGGCGTGCTCGCTGATGTCGGCAAGCCACAGCCGGTTCGCGCAGGCTGCGGTGAAGTCACGGCGGAACAGGTCGTCGTGGACTGGCAGGCCGGCCTTCTTGCCCTTGAACCGGCTGTCAAGGGCTCCTGAGCTGCAATTTTGTGCGTGCGTATGATGTGCGGTGGGGGCGCTGAGGGCGATGTCAGCCCCAATGAACGTCCGGTGGCCCCGTGTGTGGGATGACCGGCCGATGGCAGGCGCCGGGGCCGGGGTGCCCCCGGCCGGCGAGGGGCCGGCCGGGGGCGGTGACGGGTTGCTCAGGCTGCGGGGGTGTTCAGCACGTACGCGCGTGAGGCGTGGACTTCGCGACGCAGGGCGGGCAGGTCCACGTCGAGGACGTGGCCGTTCCACTTGCGCACCTCACCGTTGATCAGGACGGCGCTGATGTTGCGGGCGTCGGAGCCCAGCACGACGGTGCCGATGGGGTCGTTGAGCGGCATGTTGTTGAGGTCCTCGGCCTGGATGACCAGCAGGTCGGCCTTCTTGCCCGGGGTGAGCGAACCGGTGACGCCGTCCAGGCCGTTGGTGCGGGCGCCCTGGAGGGTGGCGAAGTCGAGGACGTCGTGGGTGGTGATGCGGGAGGGCTGCCCGTCGGTGCCGTAGGCGGCGTTGACGGCCCGCATCCGCTGGATGGCGTGCAGCGTACGCATCTGTGTGAACATGTCGCTCGCAAGGGCGACTTCGACGTCGATGCTCAGCCCGGGGCGGATGCCGACGGACAGGGCCTCATCGACGGCGGGGATGGCGGTCTCCAGGCCGATCTGGGCGTCGGAGGTGGGGGCGAGGGACACGGTGGTGCCGCTGTCGCCCATCGCCTTCCACGCCGCGGAAGTCAGTCCGGTGGCATGGATGAGGGTGACGTCACCGTCGAGGATGCCGTTCTGCGCCCAGTTCAGGATCGCCTCGGAAGAGGCCGTGCCGAAGACCGCGTCCACGCTCACCCCGATGCCCAGGTCCTTGGCGACTCGGGCGAGTTCGGGACCGTAGGCGAGTGCCGGGCCGGCGATCTCGTCGGTGGCGAGCGTCGCCAGGCGCAGCGTCAGCAGTTGGTCTTCGCTGTTGAAGTACTTTTTCCTGAGGCGCGTCAGGTCCCCGGGCCACTGCTTGTCCCAGTCGCCGAAGTGCGGGCCCATGGAGGCGTGCACGCCGCGGATGCCGGTGTCGCGGAGGGCCTCGACAGCGGCGTCGGAGTGTTCGGGGGTGCGGGAGTTGTGGGAG
The DNA here is from genome assembly GCF_042746715.1 of Streptomyces sp. NPDC058741. Lineage (NCBI taxonomy): Bacteria > Bacillati > Actinomycetota > Actinomycetes > Kitasatosporales > Streptomycetaceae > Streptomyces > Streptomyces sp. NPDC058741. The sequence continues at coordinate 18,770 of NZ_JBHYQH010000040.1, forward strand.
AAGTCGAGCATGGTCGTGATGCCGCTGTCGATCGCGGTGAGGGCGGCCAGCTTGGTGCCGGTGTACATGTCCTCGGGCCGGTAGACCGTGGCGTAGCCGGCCAGGGTGGACATGACGTAGCCGCCGAGGTCGTCGACGTCCGGCATGATCCGGCGCAACTGGGCTTCCCAGGCGTGCCGGTGGGTGTCGACGAAGCCGGGAGTGAGGAGGGTGTCGGTGGCGTCGACGACCACGGCGTCGCCGGCGTCGAGACCGGGACCGACGGCGGTGATGGTGTCGCCCTCGACGAGCAGATCGGCGTTGGGCAGGACACCGAGGCCGGCGTCCATGGTGACGATGGTCGCACCGGTGAACAGGATGCGTCGCTGGTCCGCAGGGCGACGGCGGAGCTGCTCGAGGACGGCCGCGGCGGCGGTACCGCTGACGTTGGTCATGGAAAGGCTGCTTTCAGTACGTCGGGGGAGGAGGTGGGGCGTCGGGGCGCCCGGCGGCTGAGTGTGCGGTCTGGCGTGGCCGGCCACGGCATCAGGGCGCCGTTTGCCCGGGCGCCGCGCACCCGGGTTCGAAGAGCGCGGAGGCTACGGTTCGGAGACGGTCGCTTCGCCGTGTACGCGGCTCGGTCGTCGCCGGTCGGCGGTTCAGTTCAGCTTCATGACGTAGCCGGCGTGGTGCAGCTCGTCGCCCTTGAACTCTCCATAGGCCCAGAAGCCGAGGTCGTCCAGGTAGTCGATGCGGTCGCCGTCGATCCAGAACCGCCCCTGGTAGGCGTGGGGGCGGCCGCCTCGTGTCTCGTCGTAGCGGCCGTCGGCGGTGAGTTCCTGGTGCAGGAAGTCCTGCCGGTCGATCCAGACGCCGAGCCGTGGGCTGCCGGTCAGGTCCGGAGCGGAGGGAATGCCGGTTGGGAGGGCTGTGGGCCCACCGGGGATTTCGGTGCCCGACCATCGGACGGGACGGCCGGCTGCGAGCAGTGCGCGGACCTGCTCCGGGCGGGACAGGAGGGTGGCTACCGCGCTCGGTACGTCGGCGGCGAGTTCCTCGGGTACGACGAAGAAGTCGGTGCTGTTGCCGGGCGTCAGCGTCGCGACGTGTTCCGAGCGTCGGCCGCGGCCGCCGGTCAGGGCGACGGTGTCCACGACGGCGGGGACGATGGTGGTCCCCGTGCAGTCGACGACGATGGCGTTGTCGTCCTGTGCTGCGGTGACGATGGCGGGGCCGACGCCGACGATCAGGGAACCGACGAACAGGATGTCGGCACCGGTCATGGTCCCGATCAGCGGGTCCATCGTCATGATCCGGGCGTTGGTGAACAGGACGGGTCGGCCCTCGTCGTTCGAGAGGATTTCGTCGAGCGCTTCCGGCTGCCAGCTCAGGGCACCGGCGTGGGTGTGGGTGGCCATCGTTTTCCTCGGGGGTTCGGCTCATCGGTCTGCCCGGCGAACGAAGCGAGTTGCTTGCGGGCAGGTCGCGGTTGCTCGGCCGTCACAGCAGCCGCATGACCACCAGGTTCGTCCGGCTGTGCAAGCGGAACCAGGCCGCCGTGTACCCGGGTGCACGGCACCCACCCATGGGCGGCTGGAGGAGAGGGGAAGGGGACCCGGCACCGTGGCCGGCGGGGAGAGGACGAGTCCGGCACAGCCCCCGTGCACAGCCTCCGGGAAGTCGTCCGTCCCGGTACGTGGTTCCCGCTCGGTTCCGGCCGGGATCGTGGGTGCACAGCTCCCAGGAAAGCCGTACCCGGGGACGAGGCGGCCTGGCCGCTTCCCTTCGTTGGCCTGAGAGTGAAGCCATGACCAGCAACGACATGCCGCGTGACCCGCACCCGTACGTCGGGATGTGGGTGACCGCGGACGGATTCATCCGCCAGGAACTACTGCCGAACGGTCGCTACGACGAGGCCCGCGGGCGGCGCCGGAGCGCCTACACCGGCAGGTACACCGTCAGCGGCGACCACATCGACTACGTCGACGACACGGGCTTCACCGCCACGGGGGACGTCCGTGACGGCGTCCTCTTCCACGAACACCTGGTGCTCTACCGGGAGGGCGATCACCGCATCCGGCGGGACGGCACGGCGTCGCGCGGCTGACGGGACCCACCTTCTCGTTCAGGGCCCCTTCACGGGAGGGGCCGCACAACGGTCAGTTATCGCGGGACGACAGCGATACCTCCCGCACCACCTCCACCGGTGCCTCTCTGCCGGCACCGGACCGAAGCGCGGCGAAGGCAGCCGCGGTGTCGCTCGCAGGCTCCGGCTGGTAGACGACCAGCTGCTGATGCGGGGCTCCCCCGACGGTGAAGGCCGAGAACTGGATCTCCAGAGCGCCCACCTCGGGATGCGACAGGTACTTTTCCTGCCGCGTCTTGCTCTCGACCTCGTGCCGTGCCCACAGCCCGGCGAACTCGGGGCTCTTCCCGCGGAGGGTGTCGACGACCTCGGTGATCCGCGGAGACTTCGGGTCGTGTCCGAAGGCCGCACGCAGTTCGGCCACGCACGAGCGGGCGGACTCGTCCCAGTCCTGGTAGAAGGTACGTCCCGCCGGGTCGAGGAAGACCATGCGAGCCAGGTTGTCGAACCGTTGGAATCCACTGTGCAGGGCCGCGGCGAGCGCGTTGCGCGCCAGGACGTCCAGAGCCGGCCCGAGGACAAAGGCGGGAGTGTCGGCCCAGCCGTCGATCAGCCGCAGAAGCTGTGGGTGGACCCTGTCGTCACCGTCCGGAACACCGCGATGCTCCTTGGGCCCCCTGGCGAGCCTGCGCAGATGGTCGTGCGCCTCGTCACCGAGGCGAAGGGCGGCGGCGACCGCATCGATCACCTGCGGGGACGGGCTGGATTCCCGTCCCTGCTCCAGGCGCATGTAGTAGTCGGCGCTCACCCCGGCGAGCATGGCGACCTCCTCACGGCGCAGCCCGGGCACCCGTCGGCGCCCGTGCTCCGGAAGTCCCACGTCCTGCGGCTTGAGGGCTTCGCGCCGCGCTCTCAGAAACTCTCCCAAGACAGTGGTGTCGCTCATTGCTCCAACCTAACGGAGTGGCCGGCCCCCGCCTCTTTCCTCTCCGGTGGCCTGGCCGGCGGGCCCTGGCCTGAACGGCGGCGACTCAGTCGAGCGCGGCGCCGGCCGCCGGCTGCTCGGCCCCCAGGCCGGCACCGAGGGAGCCGAGCAGGGACAGTGCGTCGGCGTCCGGCGTGCCTGGTTCGGCTTGGTAGACGACGAGTTGCTGCCTGGGGGCGCTGTTGACGGTGAAGGACTCGAAGTGCAGTTCGAGGTCGCCGACCTGAGCATGGTGGAAGCGTTTCGCCTCTCGCCTCTTGGCGCGCACGTCATGCCGTGCCCACAGCGTGGAGAAGTCCGCGCTCTTCAGGGACAACTCGCCTACGACCTCGCTCAGGCGCGGATCCTCGGGATCGATGCCTACCGCATGCCGCAATGTGGCCACCGTTGACTCGGCCGCACGGTCCCAGTCTCGATGAAACCGCCGCGCGACCGGGTCCAGGAACGTCATGCGCACAAGGTTGTCACTGTGAGTGAAGTCCGCGTAGAGAACGCTCGCGAGACGGTTACGGGCCAGGATGTCCAGTACGGGGCTCACGACGAAAGCAGGCGTGTCACACCACGTGTCGAGGAGGCGCCTGAGCTGCGGGGCGACGCGTTCGACGCGCGGCGCCCGGCGTGTCCGGCGGGTGGCCGGGCCGGCCAGGCGGTGCAGGTGGACCATCGTCTCACCGTCCAGGTGCAGAGCCCGCCCCACGGCCTCGAGGATCTGCCGGGACGGATGCTTCTCGCGGCCCTGTTCGAGACGCGTGTAGTAGTCGGAACTCACTCCCGCCAGGGCGGCCACCTCCTCCCGTCGCAGACCGGGCACCCTGCGACGGGAGGAGGCGGGGATCCCCACGTCGCCGGGACGCAGGCGGGCACGCCGCGCACGGAGGAAACCTCCCAGCGTGCTGTCGACGACGAGGGCCTTCTCCATGTCCATGCGTCGAGGCTAGAGCGGCGCACTGCACTGCCGTAGGGGCGAAGGGGGGTGCGCTTACCCTGGGTACAGCGCACCCTGGAGAGCCGCACCCCGTGTCTGCGCGCGGAGAGCCCTTCCGGGCGAGCCGGCCCCCCGGATGAGGTCGCCGCCACAGTGCATCTCCTCTCCTGCCCGGCCGCGGAACGGGCCTCGGGGACCATCGTCGACCTCGACGGCACGTCCTGCTTCAGCAGCGCATTCCCGTCCAGATCACCACGCGGCCGAAGAGCGAGGAGGCCGGCTGTGGCCACTGACACCCGACTGCTCGACCTGGCCGAGCGGGTCCCGCGATCCTCCCCGCACGACGACATCGCCAAGGTGCGGCTCTACGACCTCGGCATGCGCCGGTCCGCCCTGATGGCGTACAAGCGGCCGACCGACCGCATCCTCGCCCATGTCCGCGACGGCATGACCGACCTCGTCGAGGTCGGCTTCACCACCGGCCTGCTCTCCCTGCACGTGGCCGGCAAGCTGCCCGACCTGGCCGTCTCCGGGGTGGAGGAGAACCAGAACCTCGTCGACGTCGCCGAGGACAACCTGACACCGGCCGTGTGGGCCAACAGCGCCGGCGACGTCGAGTTCGAGATGGCCAAGCTGAACCGGCTGCCGTTCCCGGACGGCTCCGCGGACATCGTCTTCTCGTTCTCCTCGCTGCACCGGTGGCGCCGGCCGGTCGAGACGCTGAAGGAGTGCGCCCGCATCTGCAAGCCCGACGGCGTCGTGATCATCGAGGACATGAACCGGCACGCGGAGGAGGGGCACATCACCTTCATCCTCGACGCTGCCGGTCTCCGCGGGAACGAGTACGGCCCGCATCAGCGGGCCGTACTCCGGTGCGCCGGGGCGCGTCTGCTCACCGGCGACGACCGCCTGCCAGGGAGTCCCCTCGGCCGCCGTCTCCACCCGGACCGGCCCCTCCGCCCAGCGGTAGCGGGCCCGGGGAGCCCGGCGGTCGACCGAGACGCGAAGCAACGGGTGCCGTGCCCGCACCTCCCGCAGCGCCCGCGCCAGGGTCTGCTCGCAGACCTTCCGGTCGATCTCGGCGACCAGGGAGAACTGGACGGGGTTCCGGTGCATGGAGAGGTCGATGGTCCGCTCGAACGCTCCGAGTTCCCTCACCGTCTCCGCGTGCGTATGGCTCATCGACATGCAGGGCCCCCTTCTTCGCTGATGTGACGTGACAGTGTCGCTACCCGGACGCACCCTCGCGGGGCGGGAGTGCGGCCTCCTGCCGAGCGATCGCCTCGGCCGGCCGGCCGTCCACCAGGCGCTTCGACGTCGTGCGGAAGGCCCAGGCGACGACCAGCGCGGCCACCACGGTCAGGGGGGTGCCCAGGGCGATCTTCGCGACGGCGAGCCAGCCGGTGGCGTCGTGGACGTAGAGCCACTGCTTCACCGCGAACCGGGCTCCGAAAACGAGTGCCGCGGCGAGGGTGGCGATGTCGTGTGCCCGCAGAACCCGACGGTCCTCGCGCCAGGCGTACGTGCCCCCGTGCAGGAGGTTCCACGCCACGCCGGTCAGGGGGCGGCGGAAGAGGACCGAACCGGATGCGGCGAGGAAACCGGCGAAGGCCACCCAGATGCCCAGCAGGAAGAAGTCCTTGGCGGAACCGGTGAGCGCGACGATGCCGGCCGCGACCAGAACGCCGGTCAGGCTGCCGGAGGCGGCGGGCAGACGTTCGCCGCGGACCAGCCGGACCACGGTGAGCACCGCACCGGTGGCGACGGCCGCGATCACGGCCGCCTTCGTGGACAGCAGGGCGAGAACGATCACGAACACCGCCACCGGGACGGTCGAGTAGACGAATCCCGCCGTGCCGCCCATGGCCTCGAGCAGGGGCGGCCGCGGGGCGGGAGGCGGCGTGCCCCGGGGGCTCCTGCCGTCGATCGGGGAGGGGCCGTGCTCGCCTTCGGGATGGGACATCGATCACTCCTGGTCGTGTGCTGCCTTCAGAATTCCTGGGGCATTTCCCGCCGTACGCGCCTCGGGGTCGGACTTATCGGCGCGGCGGTCTTCCCTGCTCCGGTGGGCACGGTGTTCTCCTCAGATTCAGCCGTTGCGAGACGGGGGGCTTTTACCGCGGGAAGAGGTGGTACGCGCGGCAGATGGATTTTCCCCTCACCCCCCTGTCCCGCGGTTTTCCTCACATCGCCTTTACGGAAAGAGAAGACGCAGAAGGCTGGGATTTCACCACTGTCCTGTATGTCGGTGAGCGCATTCTCTGCTGCGTTGCCTTGCTGCGGGACTTCTACCTCGGGTTCGAGCGGTGAAACCGGTGACGTTACGGCACACTTCGCGAAGACGGGCTGTGACTCAACGGTTCGCGACGACGAGGGGGCGGGTGGTGGCGGGCGTGTCCGTCTTGCACACGGCGCCGTCGGCGGGGTGGGTGCCCCGGACGAGGGCGGCGTCGACCGCCTTGCTGACACACGAGTTGGCGCCGTAGGAGCCGTGTCCGACTCCTTCACGCGTGAGCAGGACCGCGGAGTCCAGGGTTCGGGTCATGTCCTCGGCCCAGTGATGGGGGGTGACGGGGTCCAGCCGGCCCGCGACCACCAGGGCCGGCGGCGCACCGGCGCCGGTGAGCGGCTTGGTGACGCGGTCCTTGTTCGGCGCGGGCCACCGGGCGCAGTTCAGGGCGGAGTAGGCGGCCCGGGTCCCGATCCGCTCGGCCTCGTTGACGGCCCTGGTGGCTGCGGCCTTGTGCGCGGCGACGCCGGCCGGGGTCCACCAGTCGGCGCAGCGTACCGCGGTGTGGGCTTCGTACATCGCGGTGGGGACGGGGAAGGGGGACACCGTGACGCTGCTCCACAGGGTGAACAGGGGTGCGCCCTTGCCCTCTTGCGCGGCGAGCAGCGCCGAGGTCAGCAACGGCCAGATGTTCTGGTCCCCGGCCAGGGCCCGGGTGGCCTCCAGGGCCATGGCGCCGTCGAGTTCGCCGCCCGGAGTGGTGCCCTCGACGGGTGCGACCTTCAGCGGTTTCGCTTCCAGCGTGTCGATCAGCGTGTCGAAGGCCGCCTGCGGGTCTCCCGCTCCGAACGGGCACACCGCGGTCCCCTCGGCGCGGCAGGTCTCGAACCAGGCGTTCAGCGTCTTCTCGCTTGCCACGGCGACATCGTTGAGGAAGGTGAGGGAGTTGCCGAACCACTTGTTGGTGTCGACGGGCGCGTCGAGCACCATCTGGCGGACGCGGTGCGGGAACAGGGTGGCGTACATCGGGCCGACCACGGTGCCGTAGGACAAGCCGTAGTACGTGATCTTGTCCTCGCCGAGCGCGGAGCGGACCTGGTCGATGTCGCGGGCCACGTTGTCGGTGGACATGCTGGCCAGGAACTCTTTGCTCTGGTGCTTGACGCAGCCGCCGGTGAACGCGGCCGCATCGGCCAGCAGCCGCGGCAGGGGTTTGCCCCCGGGGACGGCCGGGTCGAAGGCGGTGCCGGCGGCGTCGGCTCGCTGCTCGTCGGTCAGGCAGCGAACGGCCTGCGATCCGCCGACGCCGCGCGGGTCCATCGCGATGACGTCGAACCGGGCGAGCACCTCGGGCGAGAAGGAGCCGGGAGTGCCGGCCGTCTTGGGCAGACTGCGCAGTGTTTCGGTGGCGGAGACCCCGGGCCCGCCCGGGTTGAAGACCAGGCTGCCGATGCGGCGGTCGGGATCGGTGGCCCGGTGCCGCATGACCGCGAGCGGGATCCGCGCGCCGTCGGGCTCGGTGTATTCCTGCGGCACCTCGATCGTGGCGCATTCGAGGTTCTTCCCGCAGTTGCGCCAGGTGAGCGGGTCCGGGGACGGGACCGAGGCCGACATGCCCACCGCGGACGTGCTGCGCGGCCCCGAGGCGCCGGACGAACACCCGGTCAGGACCATGAGGGCCGCGGCGAACGCCACCCCGTACCGGGCGGCGGGCCGTGGCCTCGACTGGATCACGATGATCTTCCTTTCGTCGTACTGATGTCATTCCGGGCGGGGTCGCACCGGTCGCGCGAGACGCCGGCCGAAGGGGCCGACGTGGTCGTGCCTTCCTCGCGTCGAGGGGTCAGCGGCCGGCCGCGTCGAGCAGAGGGGAGTACCGCAGGCGGAGCGAGCGCTCCATGCTCGCGAGGACGGCCCCGAGCCCCAGCGCGACGTTCAGCCAGATCGGCAGGTGTACCGGCGACGTGAAGGTTCCGAGCCGCTGCGCGACGGGAGGAATGCGGGAGACGGGTTCGGCGAGCTGCAACAGGTTCAGGCCCAGGCCGACGACCAGCAGCAGCACCGATCCGGCGCCGATCGCCCGGCTCAGGCCCGGATGGCGGGCACCGAAGCGCGCCCGCCGCCCCTCCGCCGAGGCCGGGTCGGGCGTGAGCTGCCGCGGCTGTCCGTCCGAGGGGTGGTAGTGGCAGCGCCTGATGCCGTAGGTGCTCATCGCCACCTCGATGACACCCCCGTCGACAGGGAAGATCGCGGGCAGCTTCGATTCGGCCACATGCCTGCCGTCCAGGAACAGATGCGCCCGGATCCTGCTGGTGTCCAACCGCGCCCAGTGTCGTACGTCGACGGCGTGCAGGCGGGTGCTCCCGTCGGCACCGGGAAGCCGCAGCCAGAACAGGGAGCGCAGGGGGAGCTGCCACCAGCGGAACCGCTGCAGTTCCCTGCCGTCTCCCGGCTTCAGACGCCTCGATGCCGCCCACTGCTTCCAGGTCATGCTCCGCCCCTCCTGCGCAGATCAGCCGCACCCTCACTAGTACAGCGTGTTAGAAGAACACTAGCACGCTGTACTAGTACGGCGTGCTAGTACAGTGAGGAGACTGGGGAGAAGTGAAGGAGAGCGGAGCATGGAAACACGCGAGAAGATCCTCCGGGCCGCCGCGGAGATGATCGCCGAGGACATGACGGCGAAGCTGAGCGTGCGAGCGGTCGCCGCGCGTGCGGGAGTGAGCACCGGTTCGCTGCGGTTCCACTTCCCCACCCAGCGCGCCCTGCGCGACAGCCTGCTCGCGCGGATCTACGAGGCCGTGCTGCCCGGCGACCCGATCCGGGACCGGACGCTGCCGCCGCGCGAACGGCTGCTGAACTGCCTGCGGCAGGCTCTCGCACCGCTCGGTACCGACGAGGACGCGCGAACCGCGTGGGGCACGGTCTACCGGACCTTCATCGAACCCGAGCCGACCGAGCAGGTACGCGCCGCCTACCTCGGCCATGCACGGGAGACGGAGCGCCGGGTCGAACACTGGCTGACCGTCCTCGCCGAGGAAGGCGCACTGCCCCCGGGGGACCACACCCGCGACGTCAGGTTCCTTATCACCGTCCTCAACGGACTCTCGGTCGAACGCGCCCTGCCCACCGGCGAATCCGTCCTCACCGCCGAGATCGAGACCCTCAACGCCGCCGTCGACCACGTCCTGTCCACCGGCCCCGCACCACCCGCCGGGCCGACTCGGCCGTGAACCGAACCGGCCACGCCTCCGTAGGCTCGCCCCTGCTCCGGCCTGCCGTCGCGTCATGGTTTTCAACGGGCCCACGGCGCGACCGCGGCCGACGGCCCCGGACGGTGAGGGAGACATCGATGATGGCGTGGAGCGCCCGGGAGATGGCGGAGCTGGCCGGCACGCCCCTCAGGGCCGTGCGGCCTTACCACACCATCGGCCTGCTCGAGGAGCCGGAGCGCCGCTCCAACGGATACAAGCAGTACGGAGTCAGCCATCTCGTCCGGCTCCTCCGGATCAAGCGCCTCGCCGCTCTTGGCCTCTCCCTCTCGCAGATCGCGGACATGAGCGACGGCCCGGATTCCGACCCGGAGCCGCCGATCTGCGGGCTCTCGACGATGAGCCGGCCGCCACCATCGAACGCCTGCAACACGCCCGCGCCGAGGTCGGCGCCCTCATGCGCGGAAGGGGCGCGACCGATCTTCCCCTCCGCCTCGCCCCCCTGGACGAGACGGCGGAGCTCCCCGACCCCGACCGCTCTTTCGTCACCGTCCTCGGTACGGTCCTCGGCCCCAGGGGGATGGACGCCTACGCGGACCCGCTCCATGAGGAGCCGCAGCCGGTGGCACGCGAACTCGACGAGCTTCCCGCCGACGCGGACGAGCCGACGCGGCAGAGTCTCGCCGAGCGCCTCGTGCCCCACGTCCGAGGTCTCCGGGGCAGGCACCCCGGGCTGAGCGACCTCGCCGCGGACGCCCCGCGCGGCCGGCAGCACACCGCTCGCACCCTCGGCAAAGCCATCACCGATCTCTGCAATCCGGCCCAGGTCGACGTGATGCGGCGGCTCCACACCCTTCTGTGCGATACGGGCGACGCGCGGTGACGGCCGTGACGGCCTTCGGGAAGGTCGGTCCGCACGGCAGAACGTGTCCCTCGCGGGCATCCCGCCGTCGACGAGGTAGCGCGGCGGTGTTCAGCGCGCAGGAGTTGTCGCCCAGGACGTAGAGGCCGTGCCCGCTGTCGTCGACCGTGACCGACCGGGCCCGGTCGCCGAACTTCTCGCGCAGCATCTTCCGGCCCCCACGCGGGGTCGAGGCGTCCCGCCGGTTCCTCGGGAGCAGCATGTTGCGCGGGCCCTCGGCGTCGATCCGCACCGGCGGTTCGGCGGGGGCGTACGGCCAGAAGGCGCACGGGGGGATGTCGGCGGTGAAGGCGCCGTACAGCGGGTAGCGCCGGCGGTCCTCGGCGACGCCCCGCCGGTAGGTGCTGACGTCCTCGGGCCACTCGACGTCGTTGCAGGTGACGGAGAGGAACACGGTCAGGGCGTTGTCGGTCGGCGACAACTCCCCGTCCGCCGTTTCCCCGGGGACGGCCGACAGGCCGCGGGCTGCCGCCTGGCCGCCACCGCCGCGACGACCAGGAGCACCGCAAGAGACCGGAACGGACGCGCCAGCAGCACCAGGCCGACCGCTGCATACAGCACCCCGAGCACGGCCGCCCCACCACGGCACCGTCTGTGCCGCAGCTGCCCCCTGAGCCCCGTCTGCAACACCCACGGACGGCTCCCTTCACACCCATGACAGCCACGCGACGCCTCACCGAACGACGACGGGGCCGGGGGATGTCCCCCCGCATCACACCAGCGCACGGGGTGCGCCAGGGATCACACGAGGATCGGGTCTCGGCGTCTTCTCCCGCCCGGGCATGGGCGCGGTCGGGTGGATTCCCCGTGGCGCGGGACGCGGCCGCACGGCCCCGTTGGTCCCGGCGGCCTCCGATCCGAGCGACCTCATGAGCCCGTGCGGCTGTTTCCGACCGGCGTCTGGGTACTCGTCCCGCGTGTTCTGGCTTCTCGATGTCCAGTACGGCGTACGCGCGACGGAGAGCGTACGCATGACCGGTGAGGAGGATCGATGAACGGCACGGAACGACAGACCGTCGTGGTGACCGGGGCGAGCGCCGGGATCGGGCGGGCGACCGCCACGATGTTCGCCGCCCGCGGCGCCAGGGTCGCACTGCTGGCCCGGGGACGTGCGGGCCTGGAGGCGGCCGCGGCCGACGTACGGGCGGCCGGCGGACAGGCGCTGCCCCTCGTCACCGACGTGGCGGACTGGGACCAGGTGGAGACGGCCGCCCGCCGGGTCGAGGAGGAGTTCGGACCGGTCGACGTCTGGGTGAACAACGCCTTCACGGCGGCCTTCGGCAAGTTCACCGAGGTCCCCCCGGACGAGTTCCTGCAGACCACGAGGTCGACGTACCTCGGCTATGTGCACGGCACCCGGGCCGCGCTGGACCGCATGGTGCCACGGGACAGCGGCGCGGTGGTGCAGGTGGGCTCCGCGCTCGCCTACCGTGGCATCCCGTTGCAGAGCGCGTACTGCGGCGCCAAGCACGCCATCCAGGGCTTCACCGAGTCCGTGCGCTGCGAGCTCCTCCACGACAAGTCCCGGGTGCGGATCACCATGGTCCAGATGCCCGCCGTCAACACCCCGCAGTTCACCTGGCTGCGCAGCCACCTGCCGCGCCACGCCCAGCCGGTGCCGCCGATCTACCAGCCCGAGGTCGCCGCCCGCGCCGTACTGCGCGCCGCCGACCACCCGCAGCGACGCGAGTACTGGGTCGGGACGTCCACGGCGCTGACGCTGCTGGCCAACGCCGTCGTCCCCGGCCTGCTCGACCGCTACCTGGCCCGCACCGGGTTCGACGCCCAGCAGACCGATGCCCATCCGCAGCCCGAAGGGCACGGCAACCTCTTCGCACCGGCGGACGAGAAGCAGGACTACGGAGCCCACGGCGTGTTCGACGACCGGGCCCACACCTTCGACCCCCAGCTGTGGGCGAGCCGCCATCACGTGGGCAAGGCGGCGGCCGTGGCGGGGGTAGCCGGCGCGGGGTTCGCGCTGCTGCGCCGCCGCGGCGGGCACTGAGCCGTCGACACGCCCCACGCTTCGGCCGCGCCCGCACGTGCCGGCCGGAGCCGTGTCGCCGCGCTGCCCGACGTCGCGGGTGCATCGGCGTCGGCGGCCCGTTCACGCCGATCGCGCACATCACCTCGTGCCCGACGCCCCCGGGGTGGGGCCGGTGCGCCGAATGCCTGCCCGGTTTGCGGGTGCGGGGCCGTGGATACACGGTCGAGGCGTTGCGGTCCGCGCGCGGAGAGGAAGCACTCATGGGACACGGCGGAAACGTCATCGCGGAGGTCCGTCAGGCCAGGAAGACCGCCCCCACCCGGCCGCATCCGTCGGCTCCGGACACGCCGCCGGCCAACAAGCTGCTGGCACCCGGCGCGGGCATGGTGGACCGGGTCAGGGACGCCCTGACGGGGCGTGGCAAGGACTGACGGCCCGGGACGTCCGCCGTACGCCGTCTCCTCCGCTTTCGCCGACGGGAGTGTCGTTCATGAATCCGGTCGATCTGCCCCTTCCGGTCGTCAGGCGCCCTCAGGCGCCGATCGACGTGAGCGCTCTGGAGCACGACCTGCGCGAGCGGGTCGACGGGGAGGTCCGGTTCGACGCGGGTTCGCGGGCGGCGTACTCGACGGACGGCTCGAACTACCGCCAGGTACCCATCGCAGTGGTCGTCCCGCGCACGGTGGAGGCGGCCGTCGAGGCGGTGGCGGTCTGCCGGGAGCACGGAGCGCCGCTGCTGTCCCGTGGCGGCGGCACGAGCCTGGCGGGCGAGTGCTGCAACACCGCGGTCGTCCTGGACTGGAGCAAGTACGGCAACCGGCTGCTGTCGGTCGACCCGGAGAACCGGCGCTGCGTCGTCGAGCCGGGCATCGTCCTGGACGACCTCAACCGGCAGCTGGCCGAGTACGGGCTCATGTACGGGCCCCGGCCGGCCACCCACCCGAACTGCACCCTCGGCGGGATGATCGGCAACAACTCGTGCGGATCGACGGCCCAGGCGTACGGCAAGGTCGTCGACAACCTGCACCGCCTAGAGGTCCTCACCTATGACGGTGTGCGCATGTGGGCCGGGCGGACCGACGACGGCGAACTGCGGCGGCTGACCGCCGCCGGGGGACGGCGGGCGGAGCTGTACCGGGGTCTGGTGGCCCTGCGGGACCGCTACGCCGACCTGGTCCGTGACCGTTACCCCGACATTCCGCGCCGGGTGTCCGGCTACAACCTCGACTCGCTGCTGCCCGAGCACGGCTTCGACGTCGCCGGCCTGCTGACCGGCTCCGAATCCACGCTGGTGACCGTCCTGCGCGCGGAACTGGAACTCGTACCCGTGCCGAAGCACTCCTCCCTGGTCGTGCTCGGCTACGAGGACATCTGCCGGGCGGCCGACCACGTGCCGGCGGTTCTCGAACACGAGCCGGCCGCCCTGGAGGGCGTGGACCACCAGCTGGTCCACTTCCAGGAGGTCAAGCACCTCAACCCGGACGCGCTCGAGGAGCTGCCCGGGGGCCGGGCCTACCTGATGGTGCAGCTCGTCGGGGACACGCGCGAAGAGGTCGAGGACAAGGCACGGGCGCTGATCGACGCCAGGCCGGACGACGTCGACCACACCTGGTACGAGGACGAGCAGCACATGCACGAGCTGTGGCTGGTCCGCGAGTCCGGTCTCGGAGCCACCGCGCACGTGCCCGGCAAACCCGACACCTGGGAGGGCTGGGAGGACTCGGCCGTCCCGGTGGACCGCCTCGGCGACTACCTGCGCGACCTCAAGCGGCTGTACGAGGAGTTCGGCTACGGGCACCCGTCCGTGTACGGGCACTTCGGCCACGGCTGCGTCCACACCCGCATCCCCTTCGACCTGGAGTCCGAAGAGGGCATCGCCCGGATGCGGGCCTTCGTGGAGAAGGCCGCCGACCTCGTCGTGTCCTACGGCGGATCGCTGTCCGGCGAGCACGGCGACGGCCAGTCCCGGGGCGAGCTGCTGGTGAAGATGTTCGGGCCGGAGCTGATCGAGGGCTTCGAGCGGCTGAAGGGCCTGTTCGACCCGGAGAACCGCATGAACCCGGGGAAGATCGTCCTGCCCCACCGTCTCGACGAGGACCTGCGCGAGGGCGCGGACCATCTCCCCTGGGAACCGGAGACCGTCTTCTCCTTCCCGCACGACGAGGGCAAGTTCAGCCGGGCCGCCGCCCGCTGCGTCGGAGTGGGCAAGTGCCGCTCCTCCGAGGGCGGCGTCATGTGCCCCAGCTACCGGGCCACCCGCGAGGAGGAACACTCCACCCGGGGCCGCGCCCGCCTGCTCTTCGAGATGGTCAGCAACCACGGCGACTCACCGGTCACCGACGGCTGGCGGTCCGGTGAGGTGAACGACGCGCTCGACCTGTGCCTGGCCTGCAAGGGCTGCAAGACGGACTGCCCGGTCAACGTGGACATGGCCACCTACAAGGCGGAGTTCCTGCACCACCATTACCGCGGGCGGCTGCGGCCCCTCGCGCACTACTCCATGGGGTGGCTGCCCGTGGTCGCGCGAGGCGCCGCTTTCGCACCGCGCACCGTCAACGCGCTGACATCCATGCCCTGGGTGGCCCGCGTGGTCAAGGCACTCGGCGGCGTCGCCCCGGAGCGCGACGTGCCCCTCTTCGCCGAGCAGCGCTTCACGGACTGGTGGCGGGAGCGGGGAGGCACGCGCGGGGCGGGACACCGGGGCGAGGTCGTGGTCTGGCCCGACACGTTCACCGACCACTTCCACCCGGCGATCGGCAGGGCCGCCGTCGAGGTGCTGGAAGCGGCCGGCTTCCGGGTCAAGGTGCCCGAGGCGGCGGTGTGCTGCGGGCTGACCTGGATCTCCACCGGGCAGCTGAACGTCGCCAGGCGGGTCCTCGGGCACACGATCGACGTGCTGCGCGAGGACCTGCGCCGCGGCACGCCCGTGGTCGGCCTGGAACCGAGCTGCACGGCCGTCTTCCGCGCGGACGCGGCCGAGCTCCTGCCCAAGGACCCCGACGTCGGCCGGTTGCGCGAGCAGACCCGCACGCTGGCCGAACTCCTCGTCGAACGGGCCGGGGACTGGCAGCCGCCACGCGTCGACGCACGCGCCGTGGTCCAGCGCCACTGCCACCAGTACGCCGTCATGGGCTTCGACGCCGACCGCGAGATCCTGCAACGCGCCGGGGTCGACGCCGACGTCCTGGACGCCGGCTGCTGCGGCCTGGCCGGCAACTTCGGTTTCGAGAAGGGCCACTACGACGTCTCCATGGCGTGCGCGGAGGCGGGACTGCTGCCCGCCGTGCGCGACGCGGACGACGCGACGCTGGTGCTCGCGGACGGCTTCAGCTGCCGCACCCAGGTCGACCAGGCCGGCACCGGACGCAGTCCCCTGCACCTGGCGGAGGTGCTGGCGGCCGGGCTGAGGGGTCGGGACGCCGTGCCCGAGCGGCCCGAGGCCCCGGGGGCCCGTGCTCTCCCGCCACCGGGCGTCACCGGTGCGGCCGCGGCGGCGCTGGCGGTGTGGTGCCTGAGGCGCGTGCGCCGCGCGCGCCGTCTCCGGCGATGACCATGCCGCGCCGCCTTCCGGCGGTGGCGTGGGACGCCCGCGGACACGCCCCCGTTCACCAGCCGGCGGACGGGAACGCGTCCGGAGCATGGCCGAACCGTGCGGAGCACTCCAGCAGCAGGGCGTGGACGAAGCCCTGGGGCACGTTGCCCCGCAGCTGGCGCTGCGACACGTCGTACTCCTCGGCGAACAGTGCGGTGGGCCCGCACGCCGAGCGGGTCCGCTCGAACCACCGCGCCGCCTCGGTGTGCAGGCCCTGCGCGTGGGCGGCCAGCGCCATCGTGAAGCCGCACAGCAGGAACGCGCCCTCCGCGTCGCCCAGCGGCTCGTCCCCGTGCCGGAAGCGGTAGACGTAGCCGTCCTCCGCCAGCCGGCGCACGACCTGTGAGCGGGTGAGGGAGAGGCTGGGGTCGGTGCGCGGTACCGCCCCGCGGGCCAACGGCAGCAGAAGGGCCGCCTCCGGCCCGGTGTCGTCGTCGGCGCGCTGCCAGTGACCGCCGGGATGCAGGCAACGCGACCTGGTGGCGTCCAGGATGCGATCGGCCAGGCGTGACCAGTCCGCCGACGCGGGCGTGCGCAGCTCCCGGGACAGGTCGCGCAGGCCGATGACGCAGCAGAGACGGGAGTGGGTCCACCAGCGGTCCTCCAGCTCCCACAGTCCGGCGTCGGGCTGCGTCCAGCGGTCCGCGACGGCTTCGGCGGCCAGGGCGGCGGCGTCGGCCGCCCGGCTGTCCAGGACGCCGTGGCGGGCGGCTGCGGCGAACAGCTGGAGCGCCTCCCCGAAGACGTCGAGCTGGAACTGCCGGCCCGCGCGGTTGCCGGTCCGGTCGCTGCCGCCCGGGTAGCCGGCGAACGGCAGGCCGCGTTCCGGTGGCAGCGGACCCCCGTCCACCGTGTAGGCGGGACGCAGTGCGACGCCGTCCTCCAGGATGCGGTCCGCGACGAAGCGCACCGCGCGGTTCAGCAGCGGGTGCGGGCCGTGCGTGGCCACCGCGATGCCGGCGTAGCACTGGTCGCGGACCCAGGCGTACCGGTAGTCGTAGTCGCGTCCGGTGTCGGCGCGTTCGGGCAGCGAGGTGGTGACCGCCGCGACCATGCCCCCCGCGGTGCTGGTCAGTCCGTTCAGCACCGCGTACGCCATGCGGGTGTCGCGCGGGGCGGCGGTGTCCGAGCAGTCCGGCACGGCCTGCTTCCACCACCGTTCGGTGGCGTTCCACAGGGAACGCGCATCGAGGGGGGCGTTCTGCGGCTCCGTGGCCAGTTCCAGGACCAGGTCGTGCGTGCCGCCCTCCGGCAGGCTCAGCCTGGCGTGCAGGCCGCCGTCGGGGCCGGGACGGGCGTCCTGCGCTCCGGTGAACCTCATGTGCAGGGAGCCGGTGAGCGCCCGCCAGGTGCCGTCGTCGTACCGCGTCCGCGCCATGGGGCGCTGCCCGTAGTCGGCGCGCACGTCGAGGTCGACGTCGACGAGGGCGGCGCCGCGCACCGCACGGATCTGCCGCAGCAGCACGAGACGTCCTGTATGGGCCGGGACTGCGAGGGCCTCGCGGCAGGAGATGATCCCGCCGGCGGTGACCCACCGGCTGACGCGGACGAGCGTGCCGTCCTCGTAGGAGCCGCCCCACACGTTCCACCGGTCGGCGGGGCGGACACGGTACCGGCCGGGCCCGCCGATGAGGCCGCTGAAGACGGCGCCGTCGTGCCAGGCGGGCGCGCACAGCCAGGCGATCCCTCCGCGCGGGTCGATCAGGGCCCCGCGCTCCCCGTCGGCGATCAGGGCGTAGTCGCGCAGTGTCCACGGGCTGTCCGCCGTGGCCGTGACCACGTCGCCGGTCGTGCCGGGCCGGCTCATGCGGTGCGGTAGCGGTCGGCGGCGGCCCGGTCGGGTGTGAGGCCGTGGCCCGGCTCACCGGAGGCGCCGGGGCGTACGGTGCCGCCCTGCGGGTCGAGGGTGCCGTGGAACAGCATGTCCTCGATGCGGCTGTGGTCGTGGAACCACTCCAGATGGCGCGTGTTGGGTACCGCTGCGGCGACGTGGGCGTGCAGGTGGGGGGCGCAGTGGCCCGAGATGTGCAGCCCGAGTCCCTCGGCCACGGCCGCGGCGCGGAGCCAGACCGTGATGCCGCCGCAGCGGGTGACGTCGGCCTGGAGGCAGTCGACGGCTCCCGAGGCGGCCATCCGGGTCAGGTACGGCAGGTCGTATCCGTACTCACCGGCGGCGACGTCGGCGGTGACGGCGTCACGCACTGCGCGCAACCCGGTCAGGTCGTCGGAGGAGACGGGCTCCTCCAGCCAGGTGACGCCGAGGTCGGTCATGGCGGCCGCCATGCGGACGGCCTGCTTGCGGGTGTAGCCGCCGTTCGCGTCCACGTACAGGTCGGCTCCGTCGCCCACGGTACGGCGGGCCAGCGCGGTGCGGTGCAGGTCGCGGGCCTCGCAGCGCCCCCAGGACTCGGCGACCTTGATCTTCACCCGGTCGATGCCCTGGCCGGTCCAGCCGCGCAGCTGCTGCTCGAGTCGGGCGTCGTCGTAGGTGGTGAGGCCGCCGCTGCCGTACACCGCGACCTCGTCGCGGACCGCACCCAGCAGACGCACCAGGGGGAGGTCCAGCAGGCGTGCCTTGAGGTCCCACAGGGCGGTGTCGACGGCGGAGACGGCCCCGGCGGCGATGCCGGGCCTGCCCGCGTTGCGCAGGGCCCGGCTCATCCGGTCGTTGGCGGCGGGGACGGCGAAGGCGTCGTGCCCGACGACGAAATCCGCCAGCTCGTGCGCGACGACGGGCGCGGTGGCGGGCGAGCCGTAGGTGTAGCCGAGGCCCGTCACGCCCGCCGCGGTGGCCTCGACCAGCACCAAGGTCGTCGCGTCCCAGGTCAGGGTGGCGTCGCCGCCGGGCAGATCGGTGGGGATCCGGTACACGGAGACGGCCAGACGCTCCACGACGGGCCCGTCGTGGAGCCTCTGGTCCCGCGGCGGCTTCCGGGTCACCTGTTCTCTTCGGTGCTGTCGTTCTTGCCGGCGCCGGGGCGGTCGTCGCGGTGGCGGCTGCCGGGGAGCATGTCCTGCACCTTGGCCTTGAGTCCCTGCTTCACCATGGAGCCGCGGTCGCTGTCGCCCTTGAGGATCGCGGTGGCCGCTGCCTCGATCTGGTCCAGCGTGGCGTGCGGCGGGATCGGCGGGACGGCAGGGTCGGTACGGAAGTCGATGACGAAGGGCCGGTCGGCGGCGAGGGCCCGGTCCCAGGCGGCCTCGACCTGTTTGGGCTTCTCCACCCGCACCCCGTCCAGGCCGATGCGCTGGGCGATGTCGGCGTAGGGCAGGTCGGGGATGTGCTGGGACTCCTCGAACTGGGGTGCGCCGGACATGGCGCGCATCTCCCAGGTGACCTGGTTGAGGTCGCCGTTGTTCAGCACGGCCACGACCAGCCTCGGGTCGGACCACTCGCGGTAGTACTTCGCGGCGGTGACCATCTCCATCATGCCGTTCATCTGCATGGCCCCGTCGCCGACCAGGGCGATGGCGGGCCGGTCGGGGTGGGCGAACTTCGCCCCGATGGCGTACGGCACGCCGGGGCCCATCGTCGCCAGGGTGCCTGAGAGGGAGCCGCGCATGCGGCCGCGCAGCCGCAGGTGGCGGGCGTACCAGTTGGCGGCCGAGCCGGAGTCGGCGGCGAGGATCGCGTCGTCGGGCAGCTTGCCGTCCAGGGCGTGGACGACGTACTCGGGGTTGACGGGGTCGGCGTCCACGGCGGCGCGGCGCTGCATGACCTGCCACCAGCGGGAGACGTCCTTCTCGATCTTCTCCCGCCAGGCCCGGTCCTCCTTGCGGTGCAGGCGGGGAAGCAGTCGCCGCAACGTCTCACGGGCGTCGCCGACGAGGTTGACCTCGTTCGGGTAGCGCAGGCCGATCATGTGCGGGTCGATGTCGATCTGCACCGCCCGCGCCTGGTCCAGCTCCGGCATGAACTGCGTGTACGGGAAGCTGGAGCCGATCATCAGCAGGGTGTCGCACCCTCGCATGAGGTTGTAGGAGGGGCGGGTGCCCAGCAGTCCGATGGCGCCGGTCACGTAGGGCAGGTCGTCGGCCAGCACGTCCTTGCCGAGCAGGGCCTTGGCCACACCCGCGCCGAGCACGTCCGCCAGCCGCTCGACCTCCTCGCGCGCGCCGCGTGCGCCCTGCCCGATGAGGACGGCGACCTTCTCACCGGCGTTCAGCACGTCGGCGGCCCGCTGGAGGTCCTCGTCGGCCGGGACCGGCGCGTACCGGCCCAGACCGAGGCTGGAGGGCACCATCTTGAAGGCGTGGCCGGGCGGGCTGTAGTCCAGTTCCTGCACGTCGGCGGGGAGGATGATCGCGGTGACGGTGCGCTTGGCGTAGGCGGTGCGAAAGGCCCGGTCGATCAGGTTCGGCAGCTGCTCGGGGACCATGGCCGTCTCGCAGAAGTCCGAGGCGACGTCCTTGAAGAGATTGGCGAGGTCGACTTCCTGCTGGTAGGAGCCGCCCATGGCGCTGCGGTTGGTCTGCCCGACCAGCGCCACGACGGGGACGTGGTCCAGCTTGGCGTCGTAGAGCCCGTTCAGCAGGTGGATGGCGCCGGGGCCGGAGGTGGCCGCGCACACCCCGACCTTGCCGGAGAACTTCGCGTAGCCGACGGCCTGGAACGCGGCCATCTCCTCGTGGCGGGCCTGGACGAACTTCGGCATGTTGTCCGCCCGTCCCCAGGCCGCCAGCAGACCGTTGATGCCGTCGCCCGCATAGGCGAAGACATGGTCGACATCCCACTCGCGCAGCCGCCGGAGGATGTGGTCGGACACCTTGGTGCTGGCCATGCGAGCTCCGTTTCCTATTCCGTGGATGAAGGCCCCCCTGGCGTCCCGACCGTGGAGAGGGGGCGCGGGTGCGACGCTTTATGGGTAACCGTGCGAGTACGGGCGAAACGTCGCCCCGCTGGAGCCCGCCCGGTCGGCGACCGGCCGCCGGGACCGAAGGCGTCGAGGCCGGGCCCGCCGGGGCCGTGGGGCGCGGCATCCCCTCGGCGTGGTCGGCGAAGCCGTCGCCGCCAGGGGGGCGGCGACCGCAGGCGGCGCCGGTTCGCGCCGCCCTCCGGGCTGCCGCACACGCCCGTCCGCCGCCCGGTGTCCCATGCTCCTCCCCCGTCGCGATGCTCCGTCCAAGGGCCTTGTGCCCCGGCCCGGTTGCTTGGTCTGCCGCTCGTAGACCCGGGGCGTGAGCCACCACCGAGTGACACCCGGCGACGACGCTTCCGCGCGGACGCCGCCAGGGTCAAGGCCCGGTGCCCGGCCCGCACGGCGCCGTACACCGCGACCAGGTACGACACGGCGAGCACCTCGAAACCGGCCGCTTCGTGGCCCGGGCTCGCGCCGCCGGACGGACCAGCGGCGGCGACGCGCGCACCGCTGCGAGGTCGGCCCTGGTGGTGGGCCTGGCCGGTACCGCCCTCGCGGTGCTCCACCTGGCCACCTCCAGCGGTGGCCCCGGCACGGGCAACGGGAGGGTGGGAGCCGTCGTGGCCGTCCCGCTGGGGCCGGCCGCCGTGGCACCCGGGCGGCGGGTGCTCACCCGCTCCCTCGCCGGTCAGCGCGACGGCGAAGGCCTCGAACGCGAGGGACGGCCTTCGGGGTGCTGAGGGCCCGCCGGCGGCACCCGCCACCGCCGAGCCGGTGGCCGTGGGCCGCTGCCCGGCACCGGTGGGACGCGTGCCGGGCTGCGGTTCTCCGCGCCCGGCCGCGCCGCATCCGGGCAGACGCGGGGCGCTCCCCGCCCGCCCGTACCGGCCGGGGACCCGCCCGGTCCGTTCGGGACAGGGCAGGCCCGAGCCCGTCTCACGGTGCTCCCTCGCCCCGCGTCTCCTCCCGGCGCAGCACCTCGTCGAGGTCGGCGAGCCGGTCCAGGCCCTGTACCGCGCGGCGCATCCGGGCGTTGCCCGACAGCAGGTCCCGGTGCCGGTGCAGGAAGGCCCAGTACCCGGCGGTGAAGGGGCACGCGCGGGGGCCGGTGCGTTCGGTGGGGCGGAAGGCGCAGCCGTCGCACAGGTCGCTCATGCGGTGGATGTAGGCGCCGCCGGAGGTGTACGGCTTGGTGGTCATCCGGCCGCCGTCCGCGTACTGGGACATGCCGACCACGTTCGGCAGCATCACCCAGTCGTAGCCGTCGACGAAGCAGCGGTGGAACCAGTCGGTCACCGCGGCCGGGTCCCAGCCGCGTTGCAGGGCGTGGCTGCCGAGCACCATCAGACGGGGGATGTGGTGCGTCCAGCCGGTGTCGCGGACCTGGGCGAGCACGCCCGACAGGCAGCGCGCCGTGACCGCGTCCGCGTCCAACTCGGTGAAGTAATCCGGCAGTTCCGCCGTGTGCCCGAGCGCGTTGCCGTGCCGGTAGTCCTCTCCGAAGTGCCAGTACAGCTGCCAGACGTACTCCCGCCAGCCCGCGACCTGCCGGACGAACCCCTCGGCGCTGTTGATCGGTGCGTCGCCCTCCCGCCAGGCCCGCTCGGCCCGCTCCACGCACTCGGCGGGGTGCAGCAGCCCCAGGTTCAGCGAGGAGGACAGCAGGCTGTGGGACATCACCGGGTCACCGGCCAGCATCGCGTCCTCGTGCGGCCCGAAGGAGGCCAGACGGTGCGTCACGAAGCGGCGCAGGGCCGTCAGCGCCTCGCGCCGGGTGGCGGGGAAGCGGCGGGGGCCGTCCCGGCCGACGAACCGCACCCCGTCCTCGCGCTCCCACCGGTCGAGGTCCTCGCGCACCTCGGCGTCGATGTCGTCCTCGCGCGGCCGGTACGGCCCCGGTACGTCCAGAGCGGTGGCGCCGCGTGGCGGGGGTTCGCGGTTGGCGTGGTCGTGGTTGAAGCGGCCCCCGGCCGGGTGCCCGCCCTCCATCAGCAGGTCGTGTCGCTCGCGCACCCAGCGGTAGAAGTCCTCCTGGAGCATCCGCCGCCCGCCGCGCCCCTCGGCCCAGGCCGCGAACTCCCCGTGCCCCACCAGGAATCCGCGGGCGGGCAGCACCCGCACCCGCGGCAGGGAACGCACCAGCCGCAGCGCCGCGTACGAGGTGGGGTGGCACACGGTCACCGGCGCCCCGCCCACCGCGCGGCGCAGGCCCTCCCGGTAGGTCTCGGCCCGTACGTACGTCACCCGCTCGCCCAGTTCCGCCGCCCGGTGCCGCATCGCGGAGAGCACCAGGTGGGCCTTGGCGCGGTGGAAGCGCCTGCGCCGGAACACCGACCGCGCCTCGATCATCACCACGGGCGCCCCCCGGCCGGGTCCGTCCTCACCGGCCGGGGTGAGGAAGTGCGGGCCGAGCTGGTCGCCGAAGAGCCAGTGGGGAGTGGTCATGGGCGCCTTTCGTGGGGGCCGGGGGGATGCGGGGCGTGCCTGCGCGTTCCGCTCGGGGCGCATCGCGGCGTTGACGGATGACTCGGGAGAGGTTTCGCCCGCCGGAGCGGTGGAGGATGCGGCCGGGGGCCGTTCGTCCCCCGTTCGGGTGGCCCCGCATCCGTGGCGGCCGGCTGCGGGGAAACAACCCGGAGGCCAGGTGCGAGAGAGGTGGTGGCCGTCGTGGGCGCGGGCGCGGGCACGGACGTCGTCGTGGTGGGTGCCGGGGTGGCGGGGCTCGCGTGTGCGCGGGACCTGGCCGTCGCCGGACTCGGTGTCACGGTGCTGGAGGCCGGGGACGCGGTGGGCGGGCGGATGCGGACCGACCGCGTGGACGGCTTCACGGTGGACCGCGGGTTCCAGGTCGTCAACCCGGCCTATCCGCAGCTGCGCCGCCGTCTGCCCGCCCGGTTCCTCGAACCGCGCGCCTTCCTGCCGGGCGTCCTGGTGCACACCGGCGACCGGCCCGTGCTGCTGGCCGACCCGCGGCGCCGCCCCGACACGGTGGCCTCGCTGCTGTCCGGGCGGCTCGCCCGGCCGCGCGACGTGGCCGCGCTGGCCGTGCTCGGCGCCCGCGACGGCCTGGGCCCGGCCCGCGCGCTCAAGCACGCGCCGGAGCACACCACGCGCACCGCCCTGGCCGAGGCCGGTTTCTCCGACGGGTTCGTGGAGGGCTTCTTCCGGCCGTTCGTGTCCGGTGTCTTCCTCGAGGACGCGCTGGAGACCTCCAGCCGGGTGTTCCACCTGGTGTGGCGGAGCATGCTCCGCGGCTCCCTGTGCCTGCCCGCCCTCGGCGTGCAGTCCGTGCCGCGCGCCCTGGCCGCCGCGCTGCCCGACGGCACGGTACAGCTCGGCACGCCGGTCGAACGGCTCGCCGGGCGGGGTGTGATCACGGCGGACGGGGCGGAGATCGAGGCACGGGCCGTCGTCGTCGCGACCGGCGCCGACGCGGCCACGACGCTGCTGCCCGGCCTCGGCGTGCCCGCGCACCGCACGGTCACCACCTACTACCACGTCGCGCCGCGCTCCCCGATCGGCCGGCCCGTCCTGCTGGTCGACACCCGCCGCCGCGTCCTGAACACCTGCGTGCTCAGCGACGTCGCCCCCGAGTACGCCCCGCGGGGCGGCGCGCTCGTCGCCACCTCGGTGCTCGGCGGGGACGACGGGTCCGTGCGGACGGCCGTGACCGGGGCCCTGTCCGAGATGTACGGCACCGACGCCACCGCCTGGGACCTGCTGACCGTGCGCACGGTCCACGGCGCGCTGCCCGCCATGCCGCCGCCCTGGCCGCTGACCCGGCCCTGCCGCACGGCACCCGGCCGGTACGTCTGCGGGGACCACCGCGCTACGGGGTCGGTCCAGGGCGCGCTCGCCTCCGGAGCACGGGCGGCCCGGGAGGTGCTGCGGGACCTCGCCGGAGGCTGAGGCACGGGGAGGAGGCACGCGGGTGGCCAAAATGTTCCCCCAGGACTCATCCATCGGCCCCGCGGCACCGGAACACCCAGGGGAGGCGATGGCCTATGAACAGTTCCCACGACCGAACCTGGATCCCCGACCGGGCCGACGGGCTGGTCGCGCTGCGGCACGGGCTGCGGCGGCAGCTGGCCGACTGGAGAGCGGACGGGGCGACCGACGACGCGTGCCTGGTGCTGAGCGAACTGTTCTCCAACGCGCACCGCTACGGCACGCCGCCCGTCCGCGTCGCCGTCACCCTGCTGCTCGGCGGGCCGGGGCCGAAGGCGATGCGCGTCGAGGTCTCCGACCGCGGTCCCGGGTTCGACGCGGAGGCCGTGCGCGCCCGGTGGCGGCACCCCTCGTACCGGCTGGCCGAGCGGGGCCGGGGGCTGTACGTCGTGGACACCGTCAGCCTCGCCTGGGGGGACCGGCACAGCAACGTCGGCCACACGGCGTGGGCGGACGTCGCCGTGTGAGCCCGTGTGCCCGGGCGGTGCGGCCGGTGCGGCCGGCTGCGGTGCGTCGTCGGCACGGTCGGAGGGGGACGTGGCCGGCGTGAGGCATGGGACCGGCGTAGGGCGTGAGGTCGGTGTGGGGCGTGTGTCCGCGGGCCGTCCGGCGCGTGGAGCGCAGGCCACACGGTCCGCGGAACGCGCCGTGCGCGCTCACGCCGCCCGGCCGGTGAGCTCCGCGACGACGCGGCCCGCCGCCTCGTCGACCGTCAGTCCGCGCGGCAGGGACGGCGGTTCGCCCACCACCCCGCGCGCGGCGAACCCCGACTCCACGTGCGGCAGCCGGATGTCCAGCACGGTCATGCCGGTGCGCCGGCGCTCGCGACGCACCGCGGTGAGCCAGGCCGCGAGCGCGGACTTGGCCGCCGCGTAGTCGGCCATGCCGGCCGGCGGCGCGTCCACCACCACCCCGGTGACGGCGGCCAGCACACCGGGCGGGGACACCCGGTTCAGCGCGGCGCGCAGGAACGCCAGGGGAGCCAGGGCGTTCACCGTGAACAGGTGCTCGGCGACCGCATCGCTCACCGCGTCGGCCGGTCCGAAGCCCGCGACCCCCACACAGACCACCACGGCGTCGAGTCCACCGAGCGCCTCGGCCGCCCACTCCGGAGCGTCGGCGCAGCGGTCCAGGTCGTAGGCGTCGAACCGGAAGCAGGGCGCGCCCGCGCACGCCTCCGACACGCGGCGCAGCCGCTCGGCGTCGCGCCCCGCGAGGGCGAGCCGGGCGCCGCCCCGGTGCAGCCGGACCGCCAGGGTCGAGCCGATCGCGCCGGAGGCACCGGCCACCAGGACGCGGGAACCCGACAGGTTCATGCCGGGCCTCCTTCCCGCGGCAGCGGCGTGGGAAGCCCGAACCGCACCGGCACGCCGGGGGAGTACAGGACGCTGTCCGGCTGCGCGCGCAGGGGTGAGAGCCCTGCCGCCGTCAGAAGGGACGACATGTCCCAGGAGAGCGGGTCGCAGCGCCGGAAGGTCCATCGGGGGTGGACGTTCGGCCAGTAGTAGGTGCGGCCCCAGCCGCGCTCGTGCAGGCCCCAGCGGGCGGTCAGGAACGTGTCCAGGGGCTCCGGGGTGACCACCTCGTCCTCGATCCGCGCCCACACGTGGCCGCCCGGTCCGTCCGCCGTCCGGCCCCGCGTCCGGTAGAGCAGGCGCCGCCCGTGCCACTGCCGTGTGATGCGGGACCAGCGGTAGGGAAGCCCGAAGCCCGCCCTCGCGGTGAGGACCGGCAGCAGCCGGTCGCAGTCCAGCGAGCGGAACACCACACCGCGCCGCCCGAGCGCGTCCCTGCTGTACAGGCGCACGTTGACCTCGTTGAACGCGCCGACCCAGGGCAGCGGCGGCCCGGACGCGACGGCCAGGTTCTCCATGCGGAAGAACACCAGCCCCACGTAGGCACGTCCGCGGAACAGGTCCGGCGCGCATCCCGGCGGCAGCAGGCGGGCGACGTCGAACGGGTCGGCCTCCCAGTGCAGGAACACCAGGTCACGCCAGAACTGCCGGAACAGCACGTGCCGCAGGGGGCGCGGCGGCACGGGGCTGAGTGCCTCGGCCTCCTCGGTCCACCTCCGCGGGGCCCGCCCCGTAGCCCGTCGCGCGTGTTGCCGCTCACCCATCCGTGTCCTCCTCGACGCGCGCTCGCACTCCGTACTCCGGCCTGGTCCTGGTCCTGGTCCGCCCGGTCCTCGTCCTCATCCTCGCCTTCGCCTTCGTGTCCGTCTCCGTCTTCGTCTTCGTCCCGTCAGGGTTTTCGGTCCGGGACCGCCTCGTGGTTGCACCGACGACGGAGACGGCCGCAGCACGCCCGGCGCCCCCGGAGAGACCGGGGGCGATCAGCGCCGCCGCGCGATCAGCAGGGACGGGGCGGCCCCGCCTCCATGGCGGCCACCAGGCGCTCGGCCGCCCACGAGGGACCGTATCCGCGCAGGTCGCGTGCCATACGGCGGGCACGTCTGCCCACGGGGCCCGCCAGGACCGCCGCGAGCGCGTCCGGCACGTCCGGCGGTCGCAGCGCGTTGGGATCGCGGACCACACCGACCCCGGCCCGCTCCGCGTCCCTCGCCACGGCGAACTGGTCGCTGGACATCGGCAGGACCAGGGCCGGCACCCCGGCCCGCAGGCACTCGGTGAAGGAGTTGCCGCCGCCGTGGTGGACCATGGCGTCCACGTGCGGCAGCAGCTGCCGCTGCGGAACCGCCGGCACCACCACGGCACGGCTCCCCGCGAGGTCCGCGAGCGCGTCCGCCCGGGCGCCCGCTGCCACCACGACGGCCGTGTCGTCCGTGCCGTCCAGCAGCCCCGACAGCACCGTGCGCAGTACGTCGTCGCGGGCCGACAGGAAGGTCCCGAGGGCCACGAGCACCACCCGGTCGGCCCGCTCGCGCAGGCCCTTCAGGCGGCGTGTCCAGTCGGGGGCCGGCGGTTCGTCCGGTCCCACCATGTGCCCGGCGAACAGGTGGGCGGGCCCCTCGGCCCGTTCCGGCAGCCACGGCAGGGCGGGATAGGAGTAGACGACGGCGTGCGCGGAGGTCAGCGCGAAGGCCCGGCCCGGATCCGGGGCCGGCGGCACCCGGTCGCGGGCGAAGGCGGCGAACAGCTCGGTGAAGGCCCGGTCGTTGTCCCGCACGGCGGCGCTCAGTGCGGTCAGCCGGGACGGGTCCGGGCGCACCGCCTCCGGCCAGTCGTGGGGCAGGCCGAAGAAGGCGTCGGGGCCGGAGAGCACGTAGCCGGGATGCCCGGGGCAGTACGAGGCGTAGGGCACGCCCAGGCAGTGCAGGGCGAGGGTGGCCGCGTAGGCGAGCTGGTCCACGACGTACCAGTCCGGCCGCAGCCGCCGGTCGACCGCCCGCAGGTCCTCGTACACGCCCTCCGGATCGGCGAGCATGTCGGCGCGCCGGTGCCGTGCCTGGGTCAGCAGGGTCTCGACGGGGCCGCGGCGGGTGGCCCGGAGGAACTCGGTGAGGCGCTCCGCCTCCCGTGCGGCCTGGTCGGTCCGCTCCGCCACGCCGGTGTTGGCGTTGCGGGTGACCGTCAGCGGCACGAACCGGACCCCGGCGCGGTCGGCCAGCGGCTCGAACGCCGGAGCGCACGCGAAGAACACCTCGGCACCGCGGGCGGCCAGCGCCCCCGCCAGAGCGGACAGGGGAGTGGCGTGGGAGTGGAACGGCGGGCTGACGACGACGATGCGGGGCATGTGTCTTGTTCACCAGGTGGGGTGCGGATGGATGCGGGAGACTCGACGGAGAGGGGGCGGCCGGGCGGCGGGCACGCCGGGTTCGTGACGTGGGTCGGGGCCCGTCACGTCGGCGGGCCACTGTCCGTGCCGCCACGGTCCGTGCCGCCACGGTCCGTGCCGGGGAACCCCGGACCGGCCGGGGCGCCCGTGCGTCGGGTACCCGCTGCGCGGGTCCGTTACCGCCCGGTGCATCCGGGCCGGGAAGGACGGGCGAAACAGACACGTACCGTCCGCACCGAGGAGGCTCCGTGTCCGTCGCCGCACCCGTTCCCGCCCCGCCGCCGCTTCCGGGCGTCGGTCCGGCGCAGCCCGGCGACGAGTGGGATCCGCTGGTCGCGGCCAGGACCGCGTTCTTCACCAGGGCGGGGGCACCGGCGTCCCAGAGAAGCGGAGCGGACCCGGCCCCGGGTCTTCCCGGTGCGCTCACCTGCCTGCTGGACGCCGAGTACGGCCCGCTGCCCCGCCTGCTGCCGCCGGGGAGCTCCGGGCCCCCCGCCCGTGAGGACGCGGCGGTCGCCTCGCTGCGCCGGGCCTGCCGGCTGGACGTCCCGCTGACGCCCGACGCCCTGCTCGCGCACGGCGAGGGCGGGCCGTTCCTGGCCGCCGTGCTCACCGAGACGTGGCCGGCGACGGTACGCCGGCACGGGCCCGCCTGGGCCGAGGAGGCCCTGCGGGACCGGCTGCTGGACGGCGGGGCCGGAGCGGAGCGCACCGAGCTGCTGCTGGACCTCGCCGAGGCGGCGGGCCTGCGACCACTCGGCGCGGCCGAGGCCGCGGACATCGCGGCACGGTCCGGCCGGACGGCCCGTCACGCCCTGTGGCGCTACCTGCACGGGCTGCCCGAGGGCCCCGCCCACCTGCCCCCGGCGTCCGAGGCACGGGACGTCCACGAGCGCCTGCTGCTCGCCCCGCTGCCCCCGGCGGCCGCCACCGGATGGCCGGACGACGGCCTCGTGGTGGCCCAGACGATGCTGCTGGGACAGCTGGACCGGCCCGGCGAGGGCGCGAGCGGTGGACTGTCCGTACTGCTCGGCGGCCTCGGTGACGCCCTCACCGGCACCGAGGAGGTCGGGGTCGTGGTCACCGTCGTCCTCGCCGGCCGGGACGACCTCGACCGCGACCGCCGTCTGCTCGTCCGACGCCGGGGCGGCCACTGGCTGCTGCGGCTGCCGGTCGACGCGCCCGCCGCGCCGTCGCAGCACGCGATGCCCGCCCACCGTGCGTCCCTCGCCTGGTGGGCCACCCGGCTGCTCGGGTCCCTCCCGCGCGCCTGCGACGTGGTGCACGTGCGCTACGCCGACGACGGCAGCCTGGCTCTCGCGGAGTCGGCCGCGCGGCTCGGCGCCCGCCTCGTCTTCACCGCCACGCCCGACCCCCACCGCCGCCTCGCCGAGACGCACGCCGAGACCGGCGCGGACGACAGCGGGGGCACCGAGGCACTCCGCGCCGACCTGCACCGGATCTTCCTCGCGGACCGACTCGTCGAACGCGCCGACACCGTGATCGGCATACCCGACGGATCGGGCACGGGGCAGCTGCTCCGCCACTTCCCCGCGCTCACCCACCGCTACGGCCCCGAGGGCCCGCCCGCACCCCCTGAGGGCATCGCCCCCTACGAACCCGCCAAGGACGAGCAGGACAGGCGGCACGCGCTGCTGGAGTCCCTGTTCGCGGGCGGCGACCGCCCCGACGCGCTCGACCCGGCCGACCGTGACCTGCCGTTGCTGCTGTGCGTCGGGCGCCTGCACCCGGTCAAGCAGCAGGAGCTGCTGCTGCGCACCTGGCTGACCGCGGACCTGTGGCGGCGCGCGACCCTCGTCATGGTGGGAGGCGCGACACGGCATCCGACTCCGGACGAGCACCGCGTGCGCGCCGTGCTCGCCGCCCTCGTCACCGGGCGCACGCAGGCGGCACGGCGCCTGGCGCTCCTGCCCGCCCTGCCCAACGACCGGGTACGCCGCCTGGAGCGGGCCCTCGCCGATCCGGGCCACGGCGTGCGCGCCTGGTACGTGTGCCCGAGCGCCAAGGAGGAGTTCGGCATCGCCGTGCTGGAGGCCATGGAGGCCGGGCTGCCGGCCGCCGGCCCGCAGCGCGGCGGGGTGAGCCACTACCTCCGCGACGGGGTCAACGGCGTACTGCTCGACACCGGCTCCGCCTCCGGCCTGTCCCGCGGCCTGCACCGGCTGCTGTCCCTGCCCGAGAGCCGGCGCGGGCAACTGGCACGCGCCGGGCAGGAGACCGTGGCCGCCCGCTACTCCGTCGCACCCATGGCCCAGGCCCTGGCCGGGGTGTACCGCGACGCCGGACGCACGTGACGCCGACGGCGGGGCCGCGGCCCGGCCGACGGCGTCAGGCGCTGATCGACCGTGTCCCACATATCCGTAAAGACTGCCTATAGTAACCCGGTCGTGTCGGGCATTAGCATGACGTTCACCTCTGCCGGGTCCGCGGCTCGTGCTGCCGCGGGGACACCGACGTACCGGTCGGCTGCTGGAGGTGCGGCATGGCGCGTTCACCCGCGCACTGGAATGGTGACATCGGCTGGCACGCGCAGGCGTTGTGCGTGGGCGAGGATCCCGAGCTGTTCTTCCCCCTGGCGGAGACGGCGGAGGCCACGGCCCCGGCTCGCATGGTGTGCAGACGCTGCCCGGTGCTGCTCGACTGTCGTGACTGGGCGGTCGGGCACGGCGAGACGGACGGCGTCTGGGGCGCCACCACGGCGAGCGAGCGGCGGGCGCTGCGCCGTGCGGTCCTCGACTGACGTTGGTTGCGGTGTCCGCGGTGCCAGCGGGGTCCGCGGTGTGTGCGGTGTCCGCGGCGTCACGTCGACCAGATGACCCTGCCGTGCTGCCTGACGACCACCCTGCCGTCCGCCCCTCGGGGTCCGGGAAGGTTCGGTCCGCGCCGCGGTCGCGGCAGGGCGTGGGGCGACGGTCTTCGGGGACGCGGGCTTCCGGCTTCTCCTTGCTCGGGGACGCGCTCGGGTTCTCGGCGACGTAGTCACCGGGCTCGGCCGGGGCCGGCTCGGGGTTCAGGACCGTGTCGGAGCCGTCCGCGGCCAGGCCCTTGGCGTGGTCGCGGGCCCGTCGTCCCGGGCGCTGCGCAGCGGGCACCTCGTGGAGGTCTCCCGCGCCGACCCCCCGCGCAGGTCTTCGGCGGCACCGCCATCAAGATCTGACACGCCGAGGACCTTCAGCATCGTCTCCAGACGGGAGATGCGCGGCCAATATCCCCCCCGATGTGCCGCCGGAACGCCCCTGGGGCGTTCGAGCCAGACACGTTCGAAACCTTCCAGCGGGCCCTCGGCGGTGTGCTGTTCATCGACGAGGCGAGCAGACTCACCGCGGACAGCGGCAAGGGCGGCCCCGACTTCGGCCGCGAGGCCGTCGACACCCTGCTGAAGCTGATGGAAGGTTCGTGCGGGACCTGGACGGCCGGCCGGTCGACGTGGTGGTCGACCCGGTCGGCGGGGAGGTACGCGCCGCCAGCCTGGACGTGAGGAGCACCGCGACGAGGTGGTGGTCGTCGTCGCCGGCTACGCCGACGAGATGGAGCGCTTCCTCGCCTTCCACCCCGGCCTGTCCTGGCGCTTCCCGCGCGGGGTCGCCCTCGCCGACTGCTCCTCCGAGGAACTGGTCACCATCGCGCGCTCCCCTGCCGCGGCCATGGGCTATGCATGCGGCACCGGCACGCTGCTCATGGAGTACTCCGACGCGCTGCCCCGGGACCGTCCTTCGGCAATACCCGTCTGGCCACCGAGGTGTGCCGGCATTCAGCGGGAGGACGCCACCTGACCGCGCTTCTCCGTCACCTCGTCCGGCCGGGGAGGGCACTGCCGGTCGAGGAGGGTGCGCAGGGAGCGGAAGTCGTGGGGTCTGCCGGCCGCCACGGCTCCCACGGGCTGCCCGCCCGCGGTCGCCAGGGCGGCGAAGTCGAACGTGGCGATGTCGCCCTGCACCGTCAGGGAGTCGGCGTCGGAGAGGTGACCGGCCGTCTGCAGCATGACGCCGTACTGCTCGGTCCACGACCAGGGCACCGCGGTGTACGGCGTCCCGGCGCCGAGCATGTTCCTCGCGACGGCGGCGGCGTGCTGCTGGGCGTGGTTCCACTGCTCGACGCGCACCGGCCGCCCCAGGAGCGGGTCGGGACACCGGGCCACGTCCCCCGCCGCGAAGACGCGCGGATCACTGGTCCTGCCCAGGGCGTCGACGAGGATGCCGTCCTCCACATCGAGGCCCGCCCGGGCCGCCAGGGCGACGTCGGGCCGCATGCCGACGGCCACCAGCACCGTAGGGGCGCTCCAGCTCCTGCCGTCCCGGGCGGTGGCGACGAGCACGCCGTCTCGGGGGGTGAGGCCGGTGAGCTCCACCCCGGTGTGCACCCGCGTCCCACGGGCCCGGTGCAGCTCCAGGACGGCGCGGCGCAGGCGGGCGGGCAGCACCCGGCGCAGGGGTTCTTCTCCGGATTCCAGCACGGTGACGTCGAGTCCCGCCGACCGGGCGCCCGCCGCGACCTCCAGGCCGACCAGACCCGCGCCGACGACCAGCAGCGGGCCGCCGGACACCAGGTCGGCGCGGAGCGCGGGCACGTCGTCGAGGCCGCGCAGGGTGTGCACATGGTCGTCCTCGGGTGCGTACGGCAGGGCGCGGGCGCGTCCGCCCGTCGCCAGCAGCAGCCTGTCGTACGGCAGCCGGCTTCCGTCGGCGCAGTCCAGGGCGCCGTCGGCGATGCCGGTGACCTTCGTGCCGGTGAGCAGTTCGATGTCCAGCTCCCGCCAGGCCGCCGGCGGCCTCAGGCGGAGCCGCTCCGGTGCCGGGGCCCGCTTGAGGAACTCCTTGGACAGCGGCGGACGCCGGTACGGGGGATGGGGTTCCTCGCCGACCAGGACGACACGGCCGTCGAAGCCCTCCTCGCGCAGGGTGAGCGCGGCGGTGGCGCCGGCGATCCCCGTGCCGACCACGGCGATGGTGCGGGGCGCGGTCTCAGGCACGGGAGGCCTCGACCATCTGGAAGTCCGCCTTGGCGGCACCGCAGTCCGGGCAGGACCAGTCGTCCGGGATGTCCTCCCAGCGGGTGCCGGGGGCGATGCCTTCCTCGGGCCAGCCCTGCGCCTCGTCGTAGACGAAACCGCACACCAGGCATTCCCAGACCTTCATGTCAGCTCCTCGAAGTCGATCTTCTCGCGGACCCCGCAGTCCGGGCAGGGCCAGTCGTCGGGCACGTCCGCCCACGCCGTGCCGGCGGGGAACCCCTCGCGCGGCGCACCGGCCCGCTCGTCGTACACGTACGCGCAGACAGGACACCGGTGGCGGCTCATCGGCGGCTCCCGTAGCGGGCGAGGACCTTGTCCCGGGTGCGGGGGTGGATGTTGGCCCGGGTGACGTCGCCGCCGTAGTGGGAGAGGAGCCTGGGGTCCATCACCCGCCGCCACAGCGGCGGCACGACGGCGAGCAGGATCATCCCGGCGTATCCGGTGGGCAGTTGAGGGGACTCCTCGAAGTGGCGCAGGGCCTGGTAGCGGCGGGTGGGGTTGGCGTGGTGGTCGCTGTGCCGCTGCAGGTGGTAGAGGAAGATGTTGGAGGCGATGTCGTCGCTGTTCCAGCTGTGCTGGGGGGTGCAGCGCTCGTAGCGGCCCGAGGGGGTCTTCCGCCGCAGCAGCCCGTAGTGCTCCAGGTAGTTGACGACCTCCAGGAGGCAGAAGCCGATGACCGCCTGGACCGCCAGGTACGGCAGCACCTCCGGCCCGAACACGGCGGTGAGCGCGCCGAAGAGGACCACGGACAACGCCCACGAGCCGAGCACGTCGTTGTGCGGGCTCCACGGGCCCTTCCCCAGCCGGGCGAGCCGCTGCTTCTCCAGGTGCCAGCCGGAGCGGGCGCTGCCGTACACCGAGCGCGGCAGGAACTCCCAGAAGGACTGGCCGAGACGGGAGCTCGCGGGGTCCTCGGGGGTGGCGACCCGCACGTGGTGGCCGCGGTTGTGCTCGATGTAGAAGTGCCCGTAGCAGGTCTGGGCGAGGGCGACTCGGGCCAGTACGCGTTCCAGGTCCTCCTTCTTGTGGCCCAGTTCGTGCGCGGTGTTGATGCCGAAGCCGGCGACGATGCCGAGGGTGACGGTCAGCCCGGCCTTGTCCGCGGCCGACAGACCGCCGTCGGTCCACAGCCGGCAGGCCAGCACCAGCCCGGCGTACTGGAGGGGCAGGAACAGGTAGGTGCACCAGCGGTAGTACCGGTCCGCTTCCAGCCAGGACAGGACGCGGTCGGGCGGATTGTCGGAGTCCTTGCCGACCAGCAGATCCGCCAGCGGGATCACGCCGAAGACGATCGGCGGCAGAAGCCACCAGAAGACACCGCTGCCCGTGGCCGACGCCAGCCCCCACGCCGCGAACGGGAAGGCCGGCAGCACCAGCCCGAGCAACCACAGGTAGCGCTTGCCGTCCCGCCACGTCACCTCCGGGACCGGCACTCCGAGCGGATACGAGGTCCCCGCCATGACCCACCTCCAGGTGATCATTTGACACTCTGCCCCAGAACTGTCCAATAGTGAGACAGTCGTGAGCCGGAACGTCAATAAGTCGGACGTGGCTCGTTAAGATGGATCCCGAGATGACGCGCTACCGAGAGTCCGTCCGCTCCCTGCTCAAGGAACGGATCCTGGACGCCGCCTACGAGCGGGTCGCGGCCGAGGGCTGGGACCGGCTGAAGATGACCCATGTCGCCACCACGGCCGGAGTGAGCCGGCAGACCGTCTACAACGAGTTCGGCTCCAAGGCGGCCATCGGCCAGGCACTGGTCATGCGCGAGGTGGAACGCTTCCTCACCGGCGTCCAGGCCGAGCTCCTCGCGCATCCCGGCGACATGCGGGCCGCCATCACCGCCGGCATCGGGTACACCCTGCGCACGGCCGCCGACAATGCCCTGCTCAAGGCGATCCTGACCAGCAGCCGGGGCGGCGACGAGGGCCTGCTCGCCCATCTGACGACCTCCTCCGAGCCCCTCCTCGACACCGCCATCGGCATGCTCACCGCGTACGCGGTGGAGGCCTGGCCGGACATCGACGCCCACTCCCGTGACCTGGCCGTCGAAGCGGTGGTCCGCCTGACGGTCAGTCACCTCGTCCAGCCGGTCGCCCCGCCCGACGTCTCCGCGGAACGCATCGCGGAGATCACGATGCGGGTGGCGCGAGCGGCGGCTTGAACCGTCGAGGCTCCTTTTGCCTGTCTGAAGGCACCGTGATACCACGGTAGAAAGGCGACAAGCGGTAGTAGGCGAGTGCGGGGAATTCTCGTCAGTCCGCTCGCTCGATGCGGGGAGTTCGACCGGAACGGAGTTCCACGTCGACGCTGTGACTCTTCCCAGGCTTATAGCGAGGTTCCTGCGCGGTGTGCGGAACGTGAACTCCCCGGCCCCGGAACCAAGGGGTCTCACGGCTCGACAAGTGAAACGCAGAGGTCGACACGTGCCACTCGCGGGGCCACCGCACACACAGCATGACGCGGCCGCCCCGGCTGACTGCGCCAGAGCCCTGCCGGACCACACCGTCGTCGGAATCCACGGCAAACCCGAGGATCCACGGCTGGGCACCGACGCCCTGCACCGCCGCACACGAGGCGTGCCACGGGATGTGATCGACAACCGGATCCGAAGCCGGGTTCCCCCGTGAGCCCCGCCGGGCTGGAACACCAGCCGGACAGCTCGCCCTCGTCCCCAGGAGGAACAATGAACTCCCCCAGCACGAGAACGGTCACTGATCTCGCGTCAAAGATCGACACCGGCATGGACGCTCTCGTCCAGCAGTTGACGGAGCTGATCAGGCATCGCTCGATCTCCGCCGATGGCAACGTGTCCAAGGTTCGCGAGACCGCCCAGCACATCACTGCGCTGCTCGCGGATGCTGGAGTCGAGGCCGAGCTCATCGATGTCGGTGACGACGGCAGGCAGCACGCGCCGCTCGTCTACGCGGACCACCGGTGTGCGGATGCCGCCCCGGACACGCCGACGGTCCTGCTGTACGCCCACTACGACGTCCATCCCGCCGACGGCTGGGAGGAGGCGTTCACCCCGGTCGTCGATACGTCAAGCAACCGCCTCTACGGCCGTGGCGCGGCCGATGACAAGGCGGGCATCGTCATGCATCTCGGCGCCATCCGCGCATTCGACGGAACGCCTCCCGTTCACCTCAAGCTTGCGTGGGAAGGGGAGGGGGAGGCCGGGCGCGGCTCGCTGGAAGAACTCGTCCGGGAGCGACCGGACTTGTTCCAGGCGGATGTCGTGATAGTCGCCGACAGCGGTAACGTCCGGCCGGGCGTTCCGACCCTGACCACTTCACTACGCGGATTGGCCACCATGGACGTTACGGTGCGCACCTTGCAGCGCCCGGTCCACAGTGGAACGTGCGGTGGACCCGCTCCAGACGCCTTCACGGCGCTCGTTCGGATGCTCGCGACGCTCCATGCCCCGGACGGGAGCATCGCACCAGAACTCCTGAGCAGGCACGAATGGCAGGGCGCCGAGGTGAGTGAGGAGCAGTTCCGCGACGACGCGCACATCCTGCCGGACGTGCAGCTCACCGGGGCCGGCAGCGTCGCCCAGCGGCTGTATGCCGACCCGGCGATCAATGTCATCGGCTTGGACGGGATTCCGCCGGTCGACCGAGCGCGTCATTCGGTGTGCGACAGGGCCACCGCCAGACTGAGCATCCGGCTGTCTCCTGAGATGAGCTCAGCCTCGGAAACGCTCGGGAAACTGCGTCAGCATCTCGAATCGGTCCGCCCCTGGAACGTCGAAACGACCATTCAAGACCGTGTGGTCTCGGCCGGCTATCAGGCCGACGTGGACAAGAAGACTTTCCAGGACGCCGAGAGCGCCCTGTTGGGAGCGTACTCAGGGATGTCGGAGGTGGCATACACGGGACGGGGTGGTTCCCTGCCCCTGGTTGCCGCGCTTCAGGAAGTGAACCCCGGTGCGGTGATGCTGGTGTGGGGCTGCGAGGAACCGCTCACCGACATCCACGGCGACGGGGAGAACGTCGCCCTGCCGGAACTGCGCAACATGACCCTTGCGGAGGCGACGCTGTTTGATTCCCTGCGTTCGGAGCCGGGTACCGGCGCCGACCGGGTGGCGTGAACCGGCCGTACCCGCCCCGGAGCGTCATGATGTCACCAGCCCGTCATCGGCAAGCTGCCCTGACCGGCATGCCCTCCCCTCTCCCGGCCGGGCACACGCCTGCGTCCTGGCGGACCGGGAGCCGGACCGGCGCTCCCTCCCCGCGGCACTTGGCCTGCGCCGGACGGGAGGGGGCGGCCCTCGGACCGACTGCTTCTGCGGCCTCCGCGCCGCGGGCGGCTGCCGATGGCGGCACCGAGGGTGAACACAGCGGCCCGCACCGCCAGGAGGCTGGAACCGGCCGGGTCAGGCCCTACCTCGACTACGCCGGGTTCGGCCGCTTGCGGCCGCCTGCGGTGGCCGCCATGCGCATCGCCCTGGAAGAGGTACTGCCCTACGGCAGTGCCGAGGTCGGCCGCCTCTTCGGTGCTCGGTCCACCGCCCGTGAGCTGGTGGCGGGCCTTCTCGACTGCGCTGCGGAGGAGATCGCGTTCGTCCCGAACACGTCCACCGGGATTCACCTGGTCGCGGACGGCCTTGACTGGCGCCCGGGCGACCAGGTCGTCCTGTTCGATCGGGACTTCCCGGCCAATGTGCGGCCCTGGCTGCGCCTGCGGCGGCATGGCGTCACCTTCCGCTGGGTGCCCATGCGGGACGGCGGCCACAGGCTGGAGGACGTCGCGGCCGCGATCGGCCCGGCCACCCGGTTGGTCGCTGTCGGTCATGTGAACTTCGCCACCGGCTTCCGCTGCGACCTCGACGGCATCTGCGAACTGGCTGCCGACGTGGGCGCACTGGTCTGCGTGGACGCGGTGCAGAGCCTCGGCGTCGTGCCACTGTCCATGGCGCGCACGCCGGTGGACTTCCTTGCGGCCGGGGCACAGAAGTGGCTGTGCGGACCGCCCGGCACCGGGGTCTTCTACTGCCGCGCCCACCGGCTGGACCTCCTGCGCTCGACCCCTACCGGCTGGTTCGGCTTCGAGGGCGCCGCACAGGTGACCAACGGGCCCGGCCATTTGCGCTACGACCTGCCCGAGCGAGCGGATGTCGGCAGGATCGAGGGTGGTACGTACGACCTGCTGGGGATGGCCGGGCTGGCCGCTGCGCTGGCCGAGTTGGACGCGGTGGGCATCGACACGGTGGCCGCCCGGGTGGGTTCGCTGACGGCGCGCCTTCGGGCCGGTGTCACCGAACTCGGATACCGGCCGGCGACTTCCTCGGACGATGACCTCCAGTCCGGAATCGTGAGTTTCTCCAGCCCGGTGGGCCCGGGAGCCGAGGTGGTGCGGAAATTGGCCGACGCCGGTATCCACGCCTCCACTCCGGATGGCTACATCAGGATCTCACCACATTTCTGGACGACCGGCGAGGAGATCGAAATGTGCCTCCGTGAGCTCGCGGTGCACCAGCGTTGACGAGCCACGGACGTCAGAAAGGAGCTGTCACATGAGTTACGAAACCTGGGAATCCCTGGAGGACGAGGTCGAGATCAGTACGGGTGCCGCGGACTGCTGGACCTGTCTCGTCGACGATGGGGTCTGATCCACCGTGGCGATGTGCCCTGGGGCGACGTTGCCCGCAGGGCACATCGCATGCGTCGATCACAAGGAGGTCATCCGCATGCGCCGATGGGAACTCAGCCACGGAAACGTCGGTGTGAACGCTCCGAGTTGGCTCACGTTCGAGGTCCACCGCCCGTATTTCGACGGCGCCGAATCACCGTCCATGGTCATCCATGCCTGGTCATCCGTGCTGGCCGCCCGGCGATTCGACCAGCGTTCCGCGCGACCGTTGCGATTCGGGATGACCATGCCGGCGAGCTATCGCCATCTGCTCACGGAGGAATCCCGGTTGACGGCCTACCGGGTGTCCGATCCCACCGAGTTGTCCGACGAGTTGGCCTCGCCGACCTGGCGCACGATGTCCGAGGCGTACCGGCGGCATGCCGAGCTGGACCCGGTGGACCGCGTCGGGCTGGCGCACTGGCTGATCGCCGCCTGCCTCCCCGAGGCCGTACTCCGGGTCGTACCGATCGATCTCGACGTCGACTCCTGTCAGGACCCGCACGCGGCCGACCTCCAAGCCGCTCGCGCGGTCGCGCTGTTCGCCGTCGAGGGCCTGTCGCCGCGAACCACCGCCGCGTACACCCCGCTGGTGGAGCGCCCGGCTGTCACCCTCGCCCATGTGCAGGCAGTCGCCGGTTGGGGCTATCTGCTGGCACGCCACGCCGGTGACGTCTCCGCCGTGCCGTTCTTCCTCGGCCGGGCCCGGAAGCTGCTCACGGATCTGGGGCCGGAGCTTTCCTCGTTCCAGCGTGGCGTACTCACGGTACGACTGGCGCTGCGCGAGGTGATGCACGAGGAACGGCAGAGCCGTTTCGCCGACGCCAGGGCGCTGCTTTCCGACGCCCAGGAGACCGTGGCCGGCCTGAGCGCGCCTCACCCGGACGACGCCCTGATCCTGCTGGAGACCCGGCGACGGTTGCTCGACCGGCAGGTGGAGATCGCCGTGCGGCAAGGTGACGACGCGGCCATGCGGCGCGCCGTCGCCGTGGCCCTGGAACTCGACCCGTGGGACGTGAAGGTCCGAATGCAGGCGGCCCAGGCTGACGAACGGGCCGGGGCCTACGAGCACGCCATGGCGGGTTACTTGTACGCCGCACGGCTCGGCCCGTTCGGCACCGCCTTCGCGCTGCTGCGCGCAGCGGACTGTGCCCGCAGGATCGGACACGGTGAGTTCGCCCGGGTCCTGAACGAGCGCGCCTTCCGCGCCGCGCCACGAGCCGGCGCGACCGGGAGCGCCCTGGTGGGCGCCTGCCTGAGCGACGGCGACGAGCCGCTGGCTGCGCTGACCCGGCGGGCTGCCGGCAGCGGCGCCGAACGGCCGCACCACGGCAACTGGCATTACCGGATGTACGGCGCCTACTTCAACCTCGGTGAGTCGGAATCGCCGGGCCTGTACGCCAGGCTGCCGAGCTTCGCCTACGAGTTCGCCAAGCGCGGCGGCCGGCCCGAGACGAACTGGCAGCGGCTCATGCCGCCGGCCTTCCGGAACAACCTGATCCGGGAGTCCGGGCTGACGGAGTTCGCCGTCGACCATCCCGCGGATCTTCCGCGCCGGCTGCGCACCCCGGCCTGGGACCAGCTGTGCGCCTGGGTCGCCGAGTTCTCCGACTTCGACACCGCACGCCGGCACCAGGTCGCCGTGGTCCTCTACCGGCTCGGATTCATCAAGAAGGTGCTGGAGCTGATACCCGCCGTACCGATCGCGCGGCTGAGCACGGCGGCCGAGCTGCGGTTGCACCACTGGCGCGGCACCGTCCGCTACGTCGGCTCGATGGGCAGTGGCCGCGTCGCCGCTCCGGAGGAATCCGCCGTCATCGCCGGGCGTCCGGACTGTCCGACCCATCTGCGCTTCGTCATAGCGGTCTTCATGGTCGTGTTCCACGCGCGTGAGACCAGGTCCTGTGAGGAGGCGGCCGCGTGGCGGGAGCGGGGGGCGCGGGCCCTGGACGAGCTGCTGGCCGAACCCGGCTGGACGACGTTCGAGACAATGATGATGGAGAGCCGCTTTCACCGCAGTGCCAGCTACGTGCCGTTCCTGAAGCGGGATCGCTCCTGGCTGGCCCGAGACATGGACAGGGCCGAGGAGCTGGCCAGAGCCGTACCGGCCGAGGGCGAGTACCAGGAGTTCCTCAAGTGCGAGAACCTGCGCGCCTGCCTGGAAAGCCGCTCCAAGGAGGCTTACGCCTTCGGCGAGGACGAGCGAGGGCACCGGCTTGTGGCGGAGGCACTGTCGCTGGACCCGTACGAGCCGAAGACACATATCGAGCGAGCGGAGAGCCTGCTGGCCCAGGGCCGGCCGGGGGAGGCCGCGGACAGCGCTCTGCGCACGGCCCGGCTCGGCCCGGTGTCCACCGCGCTGGGCTACGCGTCGGCAGCCGAGTGTTTCCGTCGCGATGGGCAGCCGGTGCTCGCCGAGGACTGCTTCCTCCAGGCTCTGCGACTCGACCCGTACGCCATCTCCGCGGCCCGGGGCTGGGCCGAGACGGCGGGGACGGTCGGGGCGGCGGGTCTGGCTCAGGAGTACCTGGCCGGCCTCGATGCCTGGGGAGCGGCCCGGCGGGCCGCTCGGCGGTCATGAGCGTCGAGTGGCGACTGTGCCCGGAAGCGACGGACCGGCCCGATGCCGTGGTGGTCCCCGTCTGGGCCGGGGAGCTTCCGCCGTATCTGCCCACGGCCTTCCTGGCCGCCACCGGTTTCACCGGAGCCGTGGGTGATGTGCTGCAGTTGCCCGGTGAACCGGTCCGTGTGCTGCTCGGCTTCGGCCGGCGCGCGGACCTGGACCGGGCGGCGATCCGGACGGCTGCCGCGCGGGTGGCCCGCGCCGTCGCGTCGTACCGGCGACTCGCGGTGCAGACGCCTGGTCCCGATCTCCGCCCGTTGGTGGAGGGTTACCTGCTCGGCGGCTATCAGTTCGCTCGGTACCGTGGCCGTGCCACCACATCGGCCACGCAGCGGATCAGCCTGCTGACGCGGGACACGGCGGAGGCCCGGCGTGCTCTGGCCGAGGGCCGCCGACTCGGCGGGGCCGTCCGGCTGGCCCGGGACCTGGTCAACGAGCCGGGCGAGGTGATCACCCCGGAAGGCTTCGCCGAGCGGGCCCGCGGGGTCGCCGTGGAAGCGGAGCTGGCGTACGAGGCCTGGGACACCGACCGGATGGCGGTGGAGCGTCTGGGCGGACTGCTCGGGGTCAGCAGGGGCTCGTTGCAGCCGCCCAGGCTCGTGCGGCTGCGCTACCGGCCCGCGAGCTGGAGCCGACGGGTCGCTCTGATCGGCAAAGGGGTCACCTTCGACGCCGGCGGACTGTCCCTCAAGGCCAACGCGCACCTCATGGGCATGAAGGCGGACATGGCCGGCGCAGCCGCCGTACTGGGCGCGATGTCGGTGCTGCCCGCCCTGGGGTGTCCGGTGGCGGTGGACGCGTGGCTGCCGCTCACCGAGAACATGCCGAACGCGGATCCCGTCCGGATCGGGGACGTCCTGACGATGCGTGACGGCACCACGGTGGAGATCTGTCATGCCGACGCGGAGGGTCGACTGATCATGGCCGATGTCCTGGTGTTGGCCGGGGAGTCCTGTCCGGACGCGATCGTCGACATCGCCACCCTGACGGACGCCGCGGCCATTGCGCTCGGCCGCAGGATCGCCGCGGTGATGGGGAACGACCCGGCGCTCGTGGACCGCCTGCTGTCGGCGGGCGACCGGACGGGCGAGCCTCTGTGGCCGCTACCGCTGCCCGACGCCTACCGCGGCCAACTGACGTCCCAGGTCGCCGACCTGGTCAACTACACCGTGGGCAACCGTCACGGCACGTGTCTCCTGGCCGGCCTGTTCCTGCGCGAGTTCGTCCCGCGCGGCACGCCGTGGGCACACCTCGACATCCAGGGCACGGCGCTGTGTGACGCGGACGACGGCGAGTGGGTGGCGGGTGGTACGGGCTTCGGCGTCCGCACCTTGGTGGACCTGCTGGCCTCGGGTGGCTGACCGCGCTTCCCCTCCGGTCCCGCCCGGACACCATTGCGGGCAGGCGGGATGCAGTCGACAAGATCCCTTCGAGAGCGCGGTGTCACGGAACTGGGGCCCGTAGAAGGCCCGCTGGGGCTCACCGATCACCACGGCTTCGAACTCCCGTTGCGTACCTTGGCGGTCTTGCTGGTCCACCACCGGTAGCTCGACCCTCCGGCCGTCCGGAACCCGTCGCGGCGGGGCACGAACACCCCGACCAGCCAACCGTCCTCCAGACCGGGGAGCCGTGGCCGGAAGCCCCAGGAGGCCGCCGCCGCGACCGGGCCTGCGGCGGCGCCCACACCGACCTCCACGGTCAGCCGTGTGGATTCCCCGGGAGCAAGGTCCTGAGGGGGACCCATCGCTTCGCACTCCACGGGCCCTGCCGTCCGCGGCGCAGCCGGCGGCGCGGAGTGCCAGCACGCCGCGGTCACTCCCGGCACCGGCCTTGCCGGCGCACGCACGGCGTGGGCCACGATCGGCTTCGCCGTGATCACTCCGCGGGTTCCGGTGAGCGTATCGCCGGGCCCCGGAGGTCCCGAAGTACCGAGCTGAACGCGGCACCCCGGGCAGCGGGGTGCCGCGTTCGGCTTGCCGGGCGGGCGAGTTCATCCAGTGACCCTCCCCTTACGGCTGCGGGCGTTGACCTCCACGAGCAGGGGGCTCAGCAGCTCGTCCTGGCTCAGCGGCCGGACGTCGCGGGGGTCGGCGTCCCACTCGCGTCCGCCGCCCAGCGGGCGCACCTGGAGGCAGGGGCCCTGGTGACCCATGACCCGGCCGACCCTGTCGCGCACGGTGTCCCGGACGGCCGTGCCGACGCCCGGCACGTGGCGCAGGAGTTCCTACAGCAACTCGGACGGTGGCGAGTGCATCGGGGTCTGCGAGGACTTCCCCGACGTCGTCCCGGTGCGGGACAGCAAGGTCCCCCACGGTCCAGCGCTCGTGTTCCCGGCAAGCGGCTGGGCTCACTTCAGAGCGGCTGTCCGCAAGGGTCGACTAAGTACTGCAACGACACTCCACGTCACGGAGTGTCGTTGCAGTACTAATACTGCAACGACACTCCGTGATGCCCTCTGCGTTGGTAATGACTGATGCGGGCTCGTGCTTGGCTTCTTC
This sequence comes from Streptomyces sp. NPDC058741, assembly GCF_042746715.1. Lineage (NCBI taxonomy): Bacteria > Bacillati > Actinomycetota > Actinomycetes > Kitasatosporales > Streptomycetaceae > Streptomyces > Streptomyces sp. NPDC058741. The sequence continues at coordinate 63,020 of NZ_JBHYQH010000040.1, forward strand.
TTCGCCATAGTGACCATGCGAGTAC
>NZ_JBHYQH010000041.1:0-25089 GCF_042746715.1 Streptomyces sp. NPDC058741
TTTCCCTTTCCGGCGGTTCCGACTCTATCAGACCCTTTCGGTCCTGATTCCCAGTCAGAGGGGCTTGTCCTCGCGGCTGGTGGGCCGTTCCGACGAGTGAGACTCTAACGGATTCCCCGGCTCCCGACCTAATCGGGGGCCGCGTCCTTTCGAACGGGGATTCCTCATTCCGTAAATACACGCGCCAAGAAAACGACGACAGAAGTACTGCGCGTCGCAGGGTGGTGAGTACTTGCGGGGTGGCCGTCCGGGGACCGACCGGGGTCGGCGCTCACGTCGGACAACTCGGAGAACAGTACGGATGGCCCTTCGGCGTGTCAACTCAGGGGCGAACGGGCTGGTGGAGGCGTACCGTGGGAGACGTGACGACGCATACGTGCACCCAGTCCTGGCGGGCCGCCTGACGGCGGCCGTGCTTACGTATGCGCTCAACGGCCGCCGCTTCGGCGGCCGTTCGTGTTTCTCCCTCCGGAACCACCGAGGGGCGGCCGCTGGGGCGGCGGTCCCGACCGGAAGGTGGAGGAGACAGATGACGCGAGTCTTCAGCGGGGTCAAGCCGACGGGGCATCTGACGCTGGGGAACTATCTGGGGGCCATGCGGCGGTGGGCCGCCGTGGATCAGCACCGGTCCGACGCCTTGTTCTGTGTCGTCGATCTGCACGCGCTGACCGTCGACCACGATCCGGCGCGGGTGCGCCGGCTCAGCCGGCAGGCGGCGACCCTGCTGCTGGCGTCGGGGCTGGATCCGGAGCGGTGCACGGTGTTCGTGCAGAGCCACGTGGACGATACGCGCGGCTGTCGTACGTGCTGGAGTGCGTGGCCACCGACGGGGAGACGCGGCGGATGATCCAGTACAAGGAGAAGGCCGCGCGAGAGCGGCGGCGGGGCGGGAGCGTGCTGCTGTCGCTGCTGACGTATCCCGTGCTGACGGCTGCGGACATCCTGGCGTACGGGACCGACGAGGTGCCGGTCGGGGACGATCAGCGGCAGCACGTGGAGCTCGCGCGGGATCTGGCCGTGCGGTTCAACCAGCGTTACGGCCACACGTTCGTGGTGCCCCGGGCCACGCGGCCCGGGGTGGCGGCGCGGGTGATGAACCTGCAGGATCCGGCGTCGAAGATGGGCAAGAGCGACGACACCGGGCCGGGGATCGTCTATCTGCTGGACGAGCCGGACGTGGTGCGGAAGAAGGTCATGCGTGCGGTGACCGACAGCGGACGCGAGGTCGTGTACGACCGGGAGGGCCGGCCGGGGCTCGCCAATCTGCTGGAGGTCCTGGCCGCGTGCACCGGTGGGAGTCCCGAGGAGCTGGCCGGGGCGTACCGGTCGTACGGGGATCTGAAGAAGGACACCGCGGAGGCCGTCGTCGAGGTGCTGCGGCCTCTTCAGGCGCGGCACAGGGAGCTGTGCGCGGATCCCGGTGCGGTGGAGGCGGTGCTGCGGGACGGTGCGGAGCGGGCCCGGCGGATGGCCCGGCCGACGGTGGACGGCGCGTATCGCGCGATCGGGCTGCTGCCGGCGGTGGCGGCGACGGCCGGTGCGCGGGCTGTGGTGACGGTGTGAGGTGAGACGGGCTGGGGGCGGGTGATCGGCACGCCCCCTTCGGCGCTCAGCTGTTGTTGCCGGAGGCCAGGGCGCGGCTGCGGTCGCGGGCGGCTTCGAGGGCGGCGATGAGGGCGGCTCGTACGCCGTGGTTCTCGAGTTCGCGGATGGCGTTGATCGTCGTGCCGGCCGGGGAGGTGACGTTCTCGCGGAGCTTGACCGGGTGTTCGCCGCTGTCGCGGAGCATCGTCGCGGCGCCGATGGCGGACTGGACGATGAGGTCGTGGGCCTTGTCGCGGGGCAGGCCGAGGAGGATGCCGGCGTCGGTCATGGCTTCGACCAGGTAGAAGAAGTAGGCCGGGCCGGAGCCGGAGAGGGCGGTGCAGGCGTCCTGCTGGGACTCGGGGACGCGCAGGGTCTTGCCGACGGCGCCGAAGATCTCCTCGGTGTGGGCGAGGTGGGCCGCGGTGGCGTGGGTGCCGGCGGAGATGACGGACATCGCCTCGTCGACGAGGGCTGGGGTGTTCGTCATGACGCGGACGACCGGGGTGCCGGGGGCCAGGCGCTCCTCGAAGTAGGCCGTGGGGATGCCGGCGGCGCCGCTGATGACCAGGCGGTCGGCGGGGATGTGGGGGGACAGTTCGTCGAGGAGGGTGCCCATGTCCTGCGGCTTGACCGTGAGGATCAGGGTGTCGGCGGACTTGGCGGCCTCGGGGTTGGTGACCGGGGTGACGCCGTGGCGGGTGCGGAGCTCCTCGGCTCGTTCCCGGCGGCGGGCGGTGACCAGGAGGTCGGCCGGGGACCAGCCGGCGCGGATCATTCCGCTGAGCAGGGCTTCGCCGATCTTGCCGGTGCCGAGGACCGCGACTTTCTGGGGCATGGCTGGGGTGTCCTCCGGGGGTTGCGTCGTCCGGGTTCATCCTCGCACTCCGCGGTGGTGCGGCGGGGTGGGTGTCCGGTGGGCGGGATGTGCGGGTCGCGGGGCATCGGCGGGCCGCGCGGGTTACGTCGTGCGGCGCCGCAGGGTCGCCGCTCCGAGGGCGAGGACCAGGAGGGCGCAGCCGGCGACGATCAGGACGTCGCGGACGAAGACGGCCGTCATGTCGGAGTGGCGCAGGACTTCGTTCATGCCGTCCACCGCGTAGGACATGGGCAGGACGTCGGAGATGCCCTCCAGGACCGGGTGCATGTTGTCGCGTGAGGTGAACAGGCCGCACAGGAGGAGCTGGGGGAAGATCACCGCCGGCATGAACTGCACCGCCTGGAACTCCGAGGCCGCGAAGGCCGAGACGAACAGGCCGAGGGCTGTGCCGAGGAGGGCGTCGAGCAGGGCCACGAGCAGCAGCAGCCAGGGGCTGCCGGTGACGTCGAGGCCGAGGAACCAGAGCGCGAGGCCGGTGGCCAGGGCGGACTGGATGATCGCGAAGGTGCCGAAGGCGAGGGCGTAGCCGGCGATCAGGTCGCCTTTGCCGAGGGGCATGGCGAGGAGGCGTTCGAGGGTGCCCGAGGTGCGTTCGCGCAGGGTGGCGATGGAGGTCACCAGGAACATGGTGATCATCGGGAAGATGCCGAGGAGGGACGCGCCGATGTCGTCGAAGGTGCGGGGGCTGCCGTCGTAGACGTAGCGCAGCAGGAACAGCATCAGGCAGGGGACGAGGAACATCAGCGCGATGGTGCGCGGGTCGTGGAGGAGCTGGCGCAGGACCCGGGCGGCGGTGGCGGTGGTGCGGGAGGGGCTCAGGGCCCGGGGCTTGGCGGGCGGGAGGGTGGTGGTGGTCATCGCGTCGTCTCCTTCGTGCGGGCTGCGGCCTTCGCCTCGTCGACCAGGCGCAGGAAGGCCTCCTCGACGGTGGGGGTGCCGGTGCGGGTGCGCAGGGCGTCGGGGCTCTCGTCGGCGAGGAGCTCGCCCTCGCGCATGAGGAGGAGGCGGTGGCAGCGCTCGGCCTCGTCCATGACGTGGGAGGAGACGAGGAGGGTGGCGCCGCGCTCGGCGGCGATGGCGTGGAAGAGGTTCCAGAGGTCGCGGCGCAGGACGGGGTCGAGGCCGACGGTCGGTTCGTCGAGGACCAGGAGCTCGGGGGTGCCGAGGAGGGCGACGGCCAGGGAGACGCGGCCGCGCTGGCCGCCGGAGAGGGTGCCGGCCAGGGCGTCGGTGTGGGTGGTGAGGTCGACGTCGGCGATGGCCCGGGTGACGTTCTCGTGTCGGCGGTCGGAGGCGTGCCGGCCGGGGTCGAGGATCGCGGCGAAGTAGTCGAGGTTCTGGCGGACCGTCAGGTCGTCGTAGACGGACGGGGCCTGGGTGACGTAGCCGATGCGGGTGCGCAGGGTGGGGTGGCCGGCGGGCCGGCCGAGGACGTCGAGGGTGCCGGTGACCTTGGCCTGGGTGCCGACGACGGCGCGCATGAGGGTGGACTTGCCGCAGCCGGAGGGGCCGAGGAGGCCGGTGATCTGACCGCGGGGGACGGTGAAGGCGAGGTCGCGCAGGACGGTGCGGGTGCCGCGGACGACGGTGAGGTGGTCGGCGTGGACGGCGGGGCCTTCGGCGGCTTTGGCGGACTCTTCGGCCGGGCCGGGGCGTGGTGAGCCGGGAGCATTATTCATCATGTGATGAATAATGCTCCCGGTGGTGGGGGGCGTCAAGCAGGTGGGGGGATGTATCAGAACCAGGGGACGCCCGGGAGGATGCGGTGTGGGGTGTGTGCGGTGTGTGTGGTGTGCGGTGTGTGGTGGAACCGGGTCGGCGTGGCGTCGACGGGTGGCACGGCGAGGACGGGCGCGTCGCCTTGCGTGGAGGGGCCGTTCCGGCCCCGGTTCCCGCCGCGCGGACGGGAGGGCGCGGTGGGGCGCGTGCCGAGTGGCGGCCCGGTCGCGGGCCCGTGCGGTCATGCGGCCGTCGTGGCCGGGCCCCGGACCGGGAGCGGTGGGGACGCGGTGAGGGCTGCCCGTCAGGCGCGGCGCTTCTTCGAGGGGTTGCCCGAGCGTCGGGTCGTGCGGTTCTCGTACTGCGCGCGGGCGGTGTCGTACTCCTCGCGGTGCAGTTTCTCGCCGGGGGCCTCGGTGAGGGAGCGGAAGAAGTAGGCGAGGAGCGAGCCGACGAAGCCGACGGCCAGGAGGCCGCGGAGAGAGGCCTGGCGGTCGGGGTCGGGGCGGCGGGTGAAGCCGTCCCAGGTGTGGCGGAAGGCCAGGGCGCTGCAGATCGCGAACATCACGACCATGAGCAGCGTGACGAAGGAGCCGACGGCGGCGAGTCGGAGGCCCTGGTAGGCGATGCGGAGGACCAGGCAGGAGACGGCGGCGGCGGCGAGGGAGCCGGCGGAGACCGCGATGCGGCGGGGCGTGTAGCCGCGGTCGTGGTGGAGCCAGGTGGTGCCGAAGAAGCGCAGCGGCTCCGGGCGGGGGCCGGTGGCGCCGGCCGGGGAGCCCGCGGGGGCGACCGGGGCGCCGGGTTCGTCTCTCACGAGTCGATTATGGCGCCGGGCGTGCCGCGGGCTCCGTCGGCGTCAGCCGCAGCGGGGACGGACGTAGCCGTCGCTGCCCGTTCTGACGTAGGCGTCCGAGACGTACTCGCCGTCGGCGATGTTGTCCCAGATGTTCGTCGTGCCGTACGGGCCCGAGACCGTCGTGCCCGGCGTCTGGCAGTAGATGGCGACCTGGGCACCCTCGGGCAGGACCCGGACGACGGCGTAGCCGGTGCCGGGGCCGCTGCGGACGTTCAGCCGGACGCCCGGCGCGACCGGGTAGTACGTCAGGGCCGACGCCGCCATGGTGGCGGCGTCCGCGCCGGCCACGGCCTCGTCCCCGCCTTCGAGCCCTTCCACGTGATCCACGGACATGGGAAAACCTCCCCCGTTGCGCCCCATGACTGCCATGGGGCCCCGTTGATTCCCCCGCATCACGGCATGAAACACCTGTGCGTGACGCGCACTGGGAGGCTAGCAAGCCGCCTCTGCCTCGTACGAGTCATCGACTAGGCTCCGTGCGTCGCGCACGCGGACGAACAGCACGGGGGTGGTCCCATGGCGCCACAGCGAGACGCTGGAGCGGGACCGGAAGCGGAACTTCCCGACAGCGTCGGTCACTACCGGCTGGAGTCCTGTCTGGGGTCCGGCGGCATGGGTGTGGTGCACCTCGCCCGGAGCGCCTCCGGTATGAGGCTCGCGGTGAAGGTGGTGCACGCCCAGTTCGCCGGCGACCCCGACTTCAGGGGGCGTTTCCGGCAGGAGGTGGCGGCGGCGCGCCGGGTGAGCGGTGCCTTCACCGCCCCCGTGGTCGACGCCGACCCGGAGGCCGGGCGGCCGTGGATGGCCACCTTGTTCATCCCGGGCCCGACCCTCGCCGAGGAGGTGAAGCGGAACGGGCCCATGGCGACAGCCCAGTTGCGTCGTCTCATGGCGGGGCTGGCGGAGGCGCTGCGCGACATCCACCGGGCCGGTGTCGTCCACCGGGATCTGAAGCCGAGCAACGTGCTGCTGGCCGAGGACGGACCGAAGGTCATCGACTTCGGCATCTCCCGGCCGTCGGACAGCGAACTGCGCACCGAGACGGGCAAGTTGATCGGCACGCCGCCCTTCATGGCACCCGAGCAGTTCCGGCGGCCGCGGGACGTGGGGCCGGCCGCGGACGTCTTCGCGCTCGGGTCGGTGATGGTGCACGCGGCCACGGGACGCGGGCCGTTCGACTCGGACAGCCCGTACGTCGTCGCCTACCAGGTCGTGCACGACGAGCCCGACCTGTCCGGGGTGCCGGACGAGATCGCCCCGCTGGTGCTGCGCTGCCTCGCCAAGGAGCCCGAAGAGCGTCCCACGCCGGACGAGTTGATGCGGGAGCTGCGCTCGGTCGCGGCGTCGTACGACACGCAGGCCTTCATACCGGCTCAGCGGGCGGACGACGTGCCGGTGCGGCGGCCCTCCGCCGAGGAGCCCGCTTCCGAGGAGCCCGCTCGTGAGGAGGCGGCGGGACCCGGGCGGGGCAGGCGCCTCGGCAGGCGGGCGGCGCTGGGAGCCGGGGCGCTCGGCCTGGCCGTCGTCGGGGCTCTGCTGGCGCTCCCGTCGAGCGGCGGCGACGGCGGTGGCCCGCGCGGCACCGCTCCGCGGACGACCGCCGCCGCGTTTAGCGGGTGGGAGGCGACACCGGTGCCCGGGAAGGGGACACCCCGGTGCTCCCACGGGGCGGGCCGGCTGCTCTGTGCCGTGTCCGGGCTGGTCTTCGCCCTCGATCCCGCCGACGGGGACGTGGTGTGGCGGCATCCCGTCGACGAGGGCCCCAGAAGCGGGCCTCCGGTGCTGACCGGTGGGCTCGTCCAGCCCGCGATCGGCCAGGGGCCTCACCTGGAGGCGCTCGATCCCGGCTCGGGCAAGGTGAGCTGGCTGCGGGACGTGCCCGCGTACAACGGCGTGGCGTCGGCCGGGGGCATGCTCCTGCTCACCGGCACGGACGGGACGGTCACCGGCCTCGACAGCGCCTCCGGGGACCAGATGTGGAGCCACCGGATCCCCGGCCACGAGATGCCGTACTTCGTCTCCTACGCCGGTGACCCGCTGGCGTACGCCGCGAGCCCCTCGGCGAACGGATCGGGCACACGCGTCACCGCGGTCGACCCGGGAACGGGGGACGTGCGGTGGGACGCCCGGCTGGAGGGAGCGCTGGAGCCGTTCGCCGCGGCGGCCGGGTCGGTGTTCCTGCTGTCCGTCGACCCCACGCGCGGGGACGCCAAGGCGCTGGTCCGCTACAGCCCGGACAGCGGGGCGACGCGACGGGTGCCGCTCGCCGTCCCGCTCCAGCAGGCTCACGGCGCCGTGCGCGGGAACGTGGCCTTCCTCATGGCCACCGGCGGCTCCCTGGTCGCCGTCGACCTGGAGGCCCGCGAGCAGCTGTGGAACCTGGAGACCGGCGTCGTCCGGGGCTCCACGCCCGTCGCCGGCGACCGGTACGTGTACGTCACCACCCCGGACGGGCGGCTGCTCGCCGTCGACGCCCGGCGCGGGAAGCTCGCCGGGCAGACCTCCCCCCGGCTGGGCGAGCGGTCCGACCGGGTGCCCGCGGCGCTGACCGAGCCGCTGCTCACCGGGGACCGGCTCTACGCCACCGCGCCGGACGGATCCGTCTTCGCCGTCAACGGGCGGGACCCGGCGGCCTGGTAGGACGTGCGGGAGGGCCGCCCTCCGGCTGTGGGGAGGCGGCCCTCGTCGCGGGACAGGACTCAGCCGAGCTTCGTGACGTCGCGCACCGCGCCCTTGTCCGCGCTGGTCGCCATCGCCGCGTAGGCGCGCAGGGCGGCCGAGACCTTGCGGTCGCGGTTCTTCGGGGCGTACACGCCGTTCAGGGCCTGCTCGCGGCGGGCCAGCTCGGCGTCGTCGACCAGCAGGTCGATCGAGCGGTTCGGGATGTCGATGCGGATGCGGTCGCCGTCCTCGACGAGGGCGATCGTGCCGCCCGCCGCCGCCTCGGGCGAGGCGTGGCCGATGGACAGGCCGGAGGTGCCGCCGGAGAAACGGCCGTCGGTGACCAGCGCGCAGGTCTTCCCGAGGCCGCGGCCCTTCAGGTACGAGGTCGGGTAGAGCATCTCCTGCATGCCGGGGCCGCCCTTGGGGCCCTCGTAGCGGATGACGACGACGTCGCCGTCCTTGACCTGCTGGGTGAGGATCTTCTGGACGGCCTCCTCCTGCGACTCGCAGACGACCGCCGGGCCCTCGAAGGTCCAGATGGACTCGTCGACGCCGGCCGTCTTCACGACGCAGCCGTCCACGGCGAGGTTGCCCTTGAGGACCGCGAGGCCGCCGTCCTTGGAGTAGGCGTGCTCGACGGAGCGGATGCAGCCGCCCTCGGCGTCCTGGTCCAGGGTCTCCCAGCGCTCGGACTGGGAGAAGGCCTCGGCGGAGCGGACGCAGCCGGGGGCCGCGTGCCACAGCTCGACGGCCTCGGCGGACGGGGAGCCGCCGCGCACGTCCCAGGTCTTCAGCCAGTCGCCGAGGGAGGGGCTGTGGACGGAGTGCACGTCCTCGTTGAGCAGGCCCGCGCGGTGCAGCTCGCCGAGCAGGGCGGGGATACCGCCGGCGCGGTGCACGTCCTCCATGTAGTACGTGCGGTCCCTGGCGACGTTCGGGGCGACCTTGGCCAGGCAGGGCACGCGGCGGGAGACGTCGTTGATCTCCTCCAGGCCGAAGGGGACGCCCGCCTCCTGGGCGGCGGCCAGCAGGTGCAGGATCGTGTTGGTGGAGCCGCCCATGGCGATGTCGAGGGCCATGGCGTTCTCGAACGCCGCGAAGGACGCCACGCCGCGCGGCAGGACCGTCTCGTCGTCCTGCTCGTAGTAGCGGCGGGTGATGTCCATGACGGTCTTCGCCGCGGTGACGTACAGCTGCCTGCGGGCGGTGTGCGTGGCGAGGACCGAGCCGTTGCCCGGCAGGGACAGGCCGATGGCCTCGGTCAGGCAGTTCATCGAGTTGGCGGTGAACATGCCGGAACAGGAGCCGCAGGTCGGGCAGGCGTTCTCCTCGATGCGGAGGATGTCCTCGTCGGAGATCTTGTCGTTCACCGCGTCGGAGATCGCGTCGACCAGGTCCAGCGTGCGGACCGTGCCGTCGACGAGGGTGGCGCGGCCGGACTCCATCGGGCCGCCCGAGACGAACACCGTCGGGATGTTCAGGCGCAGGGCCGCGTTGAGCATGCCGGGGGTGATCTTGTCGCAGTTGGAGATGCAGATCAGGGCGTCGGCGCAGTGGGCCTCGACCATGTACTCCACGCTGTCCGCGATGAGGTCGCGGGAGGGCAGGGAGTAGAGCATGCCGCCGTGGCCCATGGCGATGCCGTCGTCCACGGCGATGGTGTTGAACTCGCGCGGGATGCCGCCGGCCTCCCTGACGGCCTCGCTGACGATCCGGCCGACCGGGGCCAGGTGCGTGTGGCCGGGGACGAACTCCGTGAAGCTGTTGGCGATCGCGATGATCGGCTTGCGGCCGATGTCCGCGCCGGGTACACCGGAGGCGCGCATCAGGGCGCGGGCGCCCGCCATGTTGCGGCCGTGGGTGACTGTGCGGGACCTCAGCTCGGGCATCGTCGCTCGCTCCTTCTACAGGCGGCGTCAGAGGATTCGGAGACTTCTGACTGCTACCGAGCGTACGCCGGTCATCCAGTGGGCGGGACGGAGTGTCCGGAATACGGGACGCGTGTCTCGTCGGCTGCGGCGGTGAAGGGCGTCACGGCCCCGTGAGGTGACCCTGCACGATCGGTGCGAGGCGGGCGATGACCCGCTCGGGGTCCGCCGAGGCCAGCGGCTCGACCTTCACGACGTAGCGCAGCAGGGCCGTGCCGACGAGCTGGGCGACGGCCAGCTCGGCCCGCAGCTCCGCGTCCGGCAGCTCCAGCCGCGCGGTGATGCGGCGCAGCAGCTGCGAGGCGACGATCCGGCGGAAGACGGCCGCGGCGGTGTCGTTGGTGAGGGCGGAGCGGACGATGGCGAGCAGGGGCGCGCGGGTCGCCGGGTTCTCCCAGATCCCGAAGAAGAAGCGGGTCAGGCGCTCCCCCACGCACTCGATCGGGCCCTCCTCCACGGTCTTCGGCGCCTGCAGGGCGGGGCCGAAGGACTGGGTGATCGCGGCCTCGAAGACCTGCTCCTTCGTGCCGAAGTAGTGGTGCACGAGGGCCGGGTCGACCCCGGCCGCCTTGGCGATGCCGCGGACGGAGGTCTTCTCGTAGCCGCGCTCGGAGAACTCGTCGCGGGCGGCGGTGAGGATCCGCTCGCGGGTGCCCGCCGACTCGGTGCGCGGGGGGCGTCCACGGCGGCGGGCGGCGGGGCCGGGCCCGGTGCCGTCGCCCGGGTCGGCGGGGATGTCGTCGCCCGTGCCGGTCGAGGGGCCGCCCGGGGGCGGGGCGCTCACGGCCGCGGGACCTTCGCCGCCGACGCCAGGTGGAGGCGGGTGAAGGCCAGGGCCTCGGCGAGGTCGGCCTCCCGCTCGGCGCTCGACATGGCCCGGCGGGTGTTGACCTCGATGACGACGTGCCCGTCGAAGCCGGTCACGGCGAGCCGCTCCAGCACCTCGGCGCAGGGCTGCGTGCCACGGCCGGGGACCAGGTGCTCGTCCTTGGCCGAACCGCGGCCGTCGGCGAGGTGGACGTGGCCGAGGCGGTCTCCCATGCGGTCGACCATGTCCAGCGCGTCGGAACGGGCCGTCGCGGTGTGGCTGAGGTCGATCGTGAAGTGCCGGTAGTCGTCCTTGGTGACGTCCCAGTCGGGGGCGTACGCGAGCATCTCGCGGTCACGGTAGCGCCACGGGTACATGTTCTCGACGGCGAACCGCACATCCGTCTCGTTCGCCATCCGCCAGATGCCGGCGACGAAGTCCCGCGCGTACTGGCGCTGCCAGCGGAACGGCGGGTGCACCACGACCGTGCTCGCGTCGAGCTTCTCCGCCGCCGCGCGGGCCCGCCGGAGCTTGGTCCAGGGGTCGGTGGACCAGACGCGCTGCGTGATGAGCAGGCAGGGGGCGTGCACGGCCAGGATCGGGATCTGGTGGTAGTCGCTGAGTCTGCGCAGGGCTTCGAGGTCCTGGCTGACCGGGTCGGTCCAGACCATGACCTCGACCCCGTCGTAGCCGAGGCGCGCGGCGATCTCGAAGGCCGTGGCCGTCGACTCCGGGTAGACCGAGGCCGTCGACAGGGCGACCTTCGCGTCCGGGATCCTCACGGCTGGCTCTGCCATGCAGGACAGGTTACGGGGTGGGACGGGGAGGTCGTGGGGCGTCCGTTCGCGGTTGTGGTGATTGCCACGTGGCGTCGCGGCCTCGCCCCGCCCTGCGGGAAAGGACCCCTACGCCGTCTCCATGTGATCCAGTCTGCGCAGGATCACGCCCTCCCTCAGCGCCCACGGGCAGATCTCCAGGCGCTCCACGCCGAAGAGGTCCATGGCGGCCTCGGCGACGAGGGCACCCGCGAGCAGCTGGCCCGCCCTGCCCTCGGAGACCCCGGGCAGTTCCGCCCGTTCCCTCTCCGTCATGCCGGACAGCCTCGGCATCCAGCCCTCCAGGGACTCACGCTTGAGCTCGCGCTGGACGTAGAGGCCCTCGGCGGAGCGGGCGGCACCGGCGATGCGGGCGAGCTGCTTGAACGTCTTGGAGGTGGCGACGACGTGGTCGGGGACGCCCAGGCGGCTGAACTCGCCGACCGTGCGGGCGATCTCGGTGCGGACGTGGCGGCGCAGGGCGCGGACGTCGTCGGCGTCCGGCGGGTCGCCGGGGAGCCAGCCGGCGGTGAGGCGCCCCGCGCCCAGGGGCAGGGAGGCGGCCGCGTCGGGCTCCTCGTCCATGCCGTAGGCGATCTCCAGGGAACCGCCGCCGATGTCCAGGACCAGCAGCTTCCCGGCCGACCAGCCGTACCAGCGGCGGGCGGCGAGGAAGGTCAGCCGGGCCTCCTCCTCGCCGGTGAGGACCTGCAGCTCGACGCCGGTCTCGCTGCGCACGCGCGCGAGGACGTCGTCGGCGTTGCGGGCCTCGCGCACGGCGGAGGTCGCGAACGGCAGGACCTCCTCCACCCCCTTGTCCTCGGCGGCCTGGAGCGCCTCGTGGACGACCGAGACCAGCCGGTCGACGCCGTGGGGGCCGATCGCGCCGTCGTCGTCGAGGAGCTGGGCGAGGCGCAGTTCCGCCTTGTGCGAGTGCGCGGGCAGCGGGCACGCGCCGGGATGCGCGTCCACCACGAGCAGATGCACCGTGTTCGATCCCACGTCGAGGACACCGAGTCTCATGTACGGCACGCTACTGCCAGGCCGGGCGTCCGCCGTCCTCGGAGGGGGCACCAGGCCCGTACCCTGGACGCGTGCCAAAGACGAAAAAGGCCAAGCGCGACAAATCACCGGGTGCCGCGGTGTCCGACGAGAAGGGCCTCGACTTCGCCCGCGCGTGGGTGGAGTTCCCCGATCCGGCGGACGAGGAACAGGTGTTCCGCTGCGATCTGACATGGCTGACCTCTCGCTGGAACTGCATCTTCGGCAGCGGCTGCCAGGGCATCCAGTCCGGCCGTGCGGCCGACGGGTGCTGCAGTCTGGGTGCCCACTTCTCCGACGAGGACGACGAGAAGCGCGTCGCCGAGCACGTGGCGCGGCTGACGCCGGACATCTGGCAGCACCACGCCGAGGGCACCAGGAACGGCTGGGTCTCACACGACGAGGACGGCGAGCGCCAGACGCGGCCCTTCGAGGGCTCCTGCGTCTTCCAGAACCGGCCGGGCTTCCCGGGCGGCGCGGGCTGCTCCCTGCACATCCTCGCCCTGAAGGAGGGCCGGGAGCCGCTGGAGACCAAGCCGGACGTGTGCTGGCAGCTTCCGGTGCGGCGGACGTACGAGTGGATCGACCGGCCCGACGACACCCGCGTCCTTCAGGTGTCGATCGGCGAGTACGACCGGCGCGGCTGGGGCCCGGGCGGGCACGACCTGCACTGGTGGTGCACGTCGGCCACCTCGGCGCACGGCGCGGGCGAGCCGGTGTACGTCTCCTACCGGCCCGAGCTGATCGAGCTGATGGGCACGGCCGGCTACGACCGGCTGGTCGAGCTGTGCGAGCAGCGGCTGGCCTCCCTGCTGCCGCTGGTGGCCCCGCATCCGGCGGATCCGGCCGGCCCCGCGGCCTGATCCGCCGACCCGCCTCGCCCGGCCCGGCTACGACGCGGACGGGCTCGGGTCGCCGCTGTCCGAGAGCGGGGACGTCGAGCCCGTCGGCTCGGTCGGGGCCGGGTCCGCCGGTGTGGGCGTGGGGTCCGGGTCGGGGGACGGCGGCGGGGTCGTCGGTGTCGGGTCCGGGTCCGGGTCCGGGGCGGAGGTCGTGGGCGTCGGGTCGGGCCGGGTGGGGGGCGGGTCGCTCGGGCCGCTGGGACGCGGTCCGGGTCCGGGCGCGGAGGGGGTGGCCGCGGTGCCGTAGCCCCCGATGTGCACGACGGCGCCGACCGGAGCCAGTGCCACCTGCGCGCGCCAGGGGCCGGAGGGCTCGCGCAGGTGGTCGACGTACACCTTGAGCGTCGTCGACTCGCCGGGGCGGAGCGTGCCGGAGGACCGGCTGAGGTAGAGCCAGGCGGCTCCCGTGGAGGCGGACCAGCGGACCGGGGCGCCGCCGGAGGCGGTGAGGGTGACCAGGGTGGTGTCACCGCTGGTGTGCGCCGTGACGTCCAGGGCGGGCTCGCGGCCGGCGCCGGCGACGCCGATGACCTCCACCGAGACGTCGGCCTTGCCGTCCTCGCCGAAGCGGGGGGCCGGCCGGGTGCCGGCGTTGCCGGTGTTCTCGTAGCCGCCGCCCGCCGCGCCGTCCGGGCCCGGCGGGTCGCCGGCCTCGTGGGCGGAGGCGGAGCGGCCGTCCTGGCCCTCGCCGACCGGAGTGCCCCGGTAGGCAGCCCACAGGGCCAGCACGGGCGCGGCGACGACGGTGGCGACGACCGTGGTGGTGACGGCACGCGCGCGCAGGCGGTCCCGGCGGGCGGCGTGGTCCTTGGGGTCCATCGGGAAGCCGCGCCGGTCGAAGCGGGGTGCGGCGCTCCGCGCGCGCGGGTGGTGGCTCATGGCGACGTCCAGGGCCGCGCGGGGGGCGGGCAGGACGGGCAGTTCCGCCGGGGTGACGCTGGTGCCGGGCCAGCGGCCGGGGATGGCGCGCTCGGCCGTGCGGCGGCAGCGCGGGCAGTCGTCGACGTGCCGGACCAGTTCGCCGCGCAGGGCCGTGCCGAGCACCAGCCGGTCGTCACCGACGAGGTGCGCCACGCTCGGGCACGCCCCGGTCTCGACGACGGCGAGGGCGGCACGCGTGCGTTCCACCTCGCAGGCCGCGGAGGCGAGCAGGTCGCGGGTGGCCGCCACGTGCCGGCCGAGGACGGCGGCGACCTCCTGCGCGGTGAGGTGGTGGCGCACCGCCAGTTCGAGCGCCTCGCGCTGCTCCGGGGTGGTGCCGGCGGCCTCCGGCCAGGCGAGCAGGGCGAGTTCGCGGCGGCGGCGCTCGCGGACCTCCTCGGAGACGCCCGGGGCGGCCGGGCGGTCGTGGCGCTCCCGGGCGACCCGGCCCGCCGCGTGGCTGCTCTGACGTTTCTGCTGGGCGTCGGCCAGCTTGCGCAGGCACGCCCAGCGGGCCAGCGCGTACAGCCAGGCCCTGCGGTCGGCGGGAGCGGCGGGAACGTGGCGGCCGCGGCGTTCGGCGAGCGCGAGGACGTCGCTCAGGGCGGCGGTCGCGCCGTCGTGGTCGCAGAGCACCGACAGGCAGTAGGTGAACAGGCCGTCCAGGTAGGGCTCGTACCGCGCGGGCGGCCGCTGCGCCAGCGTGCGCGCGGCCCCGCGATCACGCGCTTCCCGGTGCGCCCGGTGTGCGCCGGCCGTGCGGGTCGAGCGGGTCAGGGTCTCCGGAGTACTGCTCATCATTCGGCGACCGTAGGGGGCCGGGAGGGGCGGCTTCTGTCGGCTTGAGCACATTTAATCCGTACGGGTGAAACGATCCCTCAAACGGGGACGGGCCTCCGGTTCCGCCGCAGGGGCGGGGCGGCGGGCCCCACCCGGCGGGCGGGGGCGCCGACCGGTGCCGGCGTTGTCAGTGGCGGCGGCTACGGTTTCGTCCATGGCTGCTCGTACGAAATCCACCAAGGACCGCCCGTCCTACCGCTGCACGGAGTGCGGCTGGCAGACGGCGAAGTGGCTCGGCCGCTGCCCCGAGTGCCAGGCCTGGGGGACGGTCGAGGAGTACGGCACGCCCGCGGTCCGTACGACGACGCCCGGGCGGGTCACCACCTCCGCCCTGCCCATCGGCCAGGTGGACGGCCGCCAGGCCACCGCCCGCCCCACCGGCGTGCCCGAGCTGGACCGCGTGCTCGGCGGCGGACTGGTCCCCGGGGCGGTGGTGCTGGTCGCGGGCGAGCCGGGCGTCGGCAAGTCGACCCTCCTGCTGGACGTGGCGGCCAAGTCGGCGAGCGACGAGCACCGCACGCTGTACGTCACGGGCGAGGAGTCGGCGAGCCAGGTCCGGCTGCGCGCCGACCGCATCGGCGCCATCGACGACCACCTGTACCTGGCGGCCGAGACGGATCTGGCGGCGGTCCTCGGCCACTTGGACGCGGTCAAGCCGTCGCTGCTCGTCATGGACTCGGTGCAGACGGTGGCCTCCCCCGAGATCGACGGGGCGCCCGGCGGCATGGCCCAGGTCCGCGAGGTCGCGGGCGCCCTGATCCGCGCCTCCAAGGAACGCGGCATGTCCACGCTGCTGGTGGGCCACGTCACGAAGGACGGCGCGATCGCGGGCCCCCGCCTGCTGGAGCACCTGGTCGACGTCGTCCTGCACTTCGAGGGCGACCGGCACGCCCGCCTCCGCCTCGTACGAGGCGTCAAGAACCGCTACGGCACCACCGACGAGGTCGGCTGCTTCGAGCTGCACGACGAGGGCATCACGGGCCTCGCAGACCCGAGCGGACTTTTCCTGACACGCCGGGCCGAACCGGTCCCGGGCACCTGCCTGACCGTCACCCTGGAGGGCCGCCGGCCGCTGGTCGCCGAGGTGCAGGCGCTCACCGTCGACTCGCAGATCCCCTCCCCGCGCCGCACGACCTCGGGCCTGGAGACCTCCCGTGTCTCGATGATGCTGGCGGTGCTGGAACAGCGCGGCCGGATCAGCGCCTTGGGCAAACGGGACATCTACTCCGCGACGGTCGGCGGCGTGAGGCTCTCGGAGCCGGCCGCCGACCTGGCCGTCGCCCTCGCGCTCGCCAGCGCCGCGAGTGACACACCTCTCCCCAAGAACCTCGTCGCCATCGGCGAAGTGGGCCTCGCCGGAGAGGTGAGACGCGTCACGGGCGTACAGCGCCGCCTGACCGAAGCCCACCGTCTGGGCTTCACACACGCGCTGGTACCGGGCGATCCCGGCAAGATCCCGCAAGGCATGAAGGTCCTGGAAGTCGCGGACATAGGGGACGCCCTGCGGGTCCTTCCCCGCTCCCGTCGCAGAGAGTCCCCCCAGGAAGAGGAGGGTCGCCGGTAGACTTTGCCCTGGTCTCGCCCGTCCGTGCGAACCCAGCGCGCGACACGGGGGCGCCCAGAACCTGCGACCGGAGGAGTGCAGTGGCAGCCAACGACCGGGCAGCAGCTCCCGGAAAGTCCGGTGGGAGTGCCGGTACCGATGGCCGTGTGCGCGCCTCTCTGAGCGCCGTGGCACCGGGCACCGCCCTGCGTGACGGCCTGGAGCGGGTGCTCCGCGGCAACACCGGCGGGCTCATCGTGCTCGGGTCCGACAAGACCGTCGAGGCGCTGTGCAGCGGCGGTTTCGTGCTGGACGTGGAGTTCACCGCGACCCGGCTGCGCGAGCTGTGCAAGCTGGACGGCGGCATCGTGCTGTCCTCGGACCTGTCGAAGATCCTGCGCGCGGGCGTGCAGCTGGTCCCGGACCCGACGATCGCCACGGAGGAGACGGGCACCCGGCACCGCACGGCGGACCGCGTCAGCAAGCAGGTCGGCTTCCCTGTCGTCTCGGTGTCCCAGTCCATGCGGCTGATCGCCCTGTACGTCGACGGCCAGCGCCGCGTCCTGGAGGACTCCGCGGCGATCCTGTCCCGCGCCAACCAGGCCCTGGCGACCCTGGAGCGCTACAAGCTCCGCCTCGACGAGGTCGCGGGCACGCTGTCGGCGCTGGAGATCGAGGACCTGGTGACCGTCCGGGACGTCTCGGCCGTCGCCCAGCGCCTGGAGATGGTGCGCCGCATCGCCACGGAGATCGCCGAGTACGTCGTGGAGCTGGGCACGGACGGACGTCTCCTCGCCCTCCAGCTCGACGAACTGATCGCCGGTGTGGAGCCCGAGCGCGAGCTGGTCGTCCGGGACTACGTCCCCGAGCCCACGGCCAAGCGTTCCCGCACGGTCGACGAGGCACTGTCCGAGCTCGACGCCCTGACCCACGCCGAGCTGCTCGAACTGCCCACGGTGGCCCGGGCGCTGGGCTACACGGGCTCGCCCGAGACGCTGGACTCGGCTGTCTCGCCGCGCGGTTTCCGCCTCCTGGCCAAGGTGCCCCGGCTGCCCGGCGCGATCATCGACCGCCTGGTGGAGCACTTCGGCGGGCTGCAGAAGCTGCTCGCCGCGAGCGTCGACGACCTCCAGACGGTGGACGGCGTCGGCGAGGCCCGGGCGCGCAGCGTGCGCGAGGGGCTGTCGCGGCTGGCGGAGTCGTCGATCCTGGAGCGGTACGTCTAGCCCACGAGCGGGCTCCAACGGCCGAGGGCGGTACCTGTCGCCGGGTACCGCCCTCGCGTGTCCTCGCGGCCGGGCCGTCAGTCCGCCGACAGCACGAACGACGTCTGCACCTTGGCGAAGCCCGGAGCCTTGACCTCCACGAGGTAGGTTCCCGTGCCGGCCTTGCCCGCCGGGGGCGTGGCGCACTCGGGGGCGCTGGGCTTGCGGTCCCACTTCAGCGTGTAGGTGATGCCGTCGCCCGCGGGCACCCGGTACAGCCGGGGCGCGTCGGGCTTGGGGCAGTCCTTGCTGGACCAGTAGTCGTCGTCGCTGCTCGACGGGGTGATGGTGAACACCGCGTTCTCCGGCCCGAGGTCGAGCTTGCAGTCGCTGCCGGAGATGTTCCGCGCGGTCAGCAGGAACGTGGGGGTCTGCTCGGGGTCGTAGGAGTTGTAGCGGCTGCGCAGGCTGAACTTCACCACGCTCGCGGTGCAGTTGGGCAGGGTGGAACCGGCCGGCAGGGTGTCGCCGGCGCCGACGCCGACGCCCGTGGTGCCGCCTCCGGAGCCGTCGCCGCCCTCCGACCCGCCCGACCCTGCGGAGCCGTCGCCGGAACCGTCACCGGTGCCGCCGCCCGAGCCGTCACCGGAGCCGTCCCCCGAACCACCCCCGGAGCCCGACGACGAGCCGCCCGAGTCCGCACCGCCCGACTCGTCGCGCCCGCCGGGGGCTTGGCTGATGGCCGGTCCCGAACCCGACGGTCCCGGTGTGATCGAGGGCGCGGGATTCTTGCCGTCGGCGCCGTTGCCGCCGCCCTTGCCGCCCCCGCCGCCCATGGTGACGATCCAGGTGATCAGGAGCGCCAACACGGCGACCACAGACACCAGTACGACCCTCCGACGCCAGTAGATGGAGGAGGGAAGCGGCCCGACCGGATTGCGCAGAGATCCCACGGCGCAAACCTTACGAGAGATCGGTGCGTTCGCCCGTCCCACCCGCCGCTCAGGACACAACTTTTCCGGATCATCATTTTGGAGAAAGACCACTTCACACTTGTCTTTCGCCGGGTGCCGTATCCGGCGATCGCGCAGTGTGACGATATCGACGCACCGACTACCTTCCGTGACCGTCGGTATCGAAGCGGGGCCGGATCGCTCGCCGGCCCCGGCCTCGCTGTTCGCCACCACGTGGTGGGCACGCTGCTCAAGTCCCCTGCCGCACGGGGGTGTCCACGCCGGGGGTCCGCCGCCCTGTGAGCGCCTGGCCGTATGAGGAGGACGGAACACGTGAGCCCCCGGGTGGACCCGCGCACGCGCCGGTGAGGCGTGACCCGAGGTGAGTGCCGCACCCCGCGCCGCCGGGCAGGGGCGCACGCGCCGCGTGAGGCGGCCTGCGCAAGGGGGGAAGGCGTACTGCGGGCGGTGCTGGACCGCCCGTTCAGCGCGGCATTTGGTCACCGTGCGAACTCCTCCTGCTCCGTGCCCTTTCGTTCCTCTCGGCCTTCACCGGGCCGCCGGATGCCGCGTCCCGCATCGGAACGGGTCTGAAGTGGCTTACGGAGAGCAGGAGTTCATGAGGCGTCCGGCGGCAGCGGCAGTCCGCTCCGGGAGGGGGGGCCGGGGCCCGTGCGGCGGGCGGGCCGGCCATGCGTCAACCGGGACCGGCGAGGGCGGCGCGAGGACGGCCCTGGCGTGGACGCCGTGAGCGGCGACCGTCCGACCCCGGACCGGCCACCACGGCCAGCGCAGGGCACCCAAGGCAGCGGCGCCGCGCCCCGGCACCGGCCCAAGCCACCGGCGACCCGACCACAGCCGCGGCACGGAAGCCCTGATGGGCGACCGCCCGACCGGACCGGCCACCACGGCCAGCGCAGGGCACCCAAGGCAGCGGCGCCGCGCCCGGACGTTCCGGCTGCTCGGCGGGCCGCCACCGCTGCCGATCGTCGGGCCTGTCCGCCGCAGTGGGTGGCGGTGTGCCCGAAACGGTGGCTCTGCGTGGCACCATCGAGAGGCCATGACTGCTCCCACGAAACCCTCGCAGCCCGTCCCCACGCCCACCGACTCCCCCTCCGGCCCGCCCCCGGGCGAGAGCCTGCACGCCCCCGTCATCGACTGGTTCGACGAGCACGCCCGCGACCTGCCCTGGCGGCGCCCCGAGGCCGGGGCGTGGGGGGTGATGGTCAGTGAGTTCATGCTGCAGCAGACGCCGGTAAGCCGTGTGCTGCCCGTCTACGAGCACTGGCTGGAGCGCTGGCCGCGCCCCGCCGACCTGGCCGAGGAGGCGCCCGGCGAGGCCGTCCGCGCCTGGGGCCGGCTCGGCTACCCGCGCCGGGCGCTGCGGCTGCACGGCGCCGCCGTCGCGATAACGGAACGGCACGGCGGTGACGTACCGGCCGACCACGCCCAGCTGCTGGCGCTGCCCGGCATCGGCGAGTACACGGCCGCCGCCGTCGCCTCCTTCGCCTACGGACAGCGCCACCCGGTGCTGGACACCAACGTGCGCCGGGTCTTCGCCCGGGCGGTCACCGGTGTGCAGTACCCGCCGAACGCCACCACCGCCGCCGAGCGCAGGCTGGCCCGTGCGCTGCTGCCCGAGGACGAGGCGACCGCCGCCCGCTGGGCCGCCGCCTCCATGGAGCTGGGCGCGCTGGTGTGCACGGCGAAGAGCGAGTCGTGCCAGCGCTGTCCGATCGCCGCGCAGTGCGCGTGGCGGCTGGCGGGCAAGCCGGAGCACGACGGTCCGCCGCGCCGGGGCCAGACGTACGCCGGCACCGACCGGCAGGTGCGCGGGCGGCTGCTCGCCGTGCTGCGCGAGGCTCACGCCCCGGTGCCGCAGGCGGCGCTGGACCGGGTGTGGCACGAGCCGGTGCAGCGGGCCCGGGCGCTGGACGGCCTGGTCGCCGACGGTCTGGTGGAGCCGATGGCGGGCGGGCTGTACCGGCTCCCGCTGACCTGACGCACCGGCAGGTCACAGGCGGCGGCCCGCCGTCACCGTGACGCCGGATGGACAAATAACTACAAAGCATGCCCAAACACCCCATCGCTTCACCCCGTTCCCCCGTCCGTTACACAACCGACGGACAGCCGAGCGCTGGCCGCAGGCTGCTTCGGACAGCGCCGTGACAAGGCCTCCGTACCTTCGGTTGCGTTCCCGGGCCACCCGGGACGACCGAGGAACACAGGCAGTGCACGGGCGGCGGGGAGCCGGCCCGGACGGGGAAACGGGAGGCGGTCCACCATGGCGCAGGGCGAGGTGCTCGAGTTCGAGGAGTACGTCCGGACCCGGCAGGACGCGCTGCTGCGCAGTGCCCGCCGGCTGGTGCCGGACCCGACGGACGCGCAGGACCTGCTGCAGACGGCGCTGGTGCGGACGTACGGCCGCTGGGAGACCATCGAGGACAAGCGGTTCGCGGACGCCTACCTGCGCCGGGTGATGATCAACACGCGCACGGAGTGGTGGCGGGCCCGCAAGCTGGAGGAGGTCCCGGCCGAGCAGCTGCCCGACTGCTCGGTCGACGACGCCACCGAGCAGCACGCCGACCGCGCCCTGCTGATGGACGTGCTGAAGGTGCTCGCCCCGAAGCAGCGCAGTGTCGTGGTCCTGCGACACTGGGAGCAGATGTCCACGGAGGAGACGGCCGCCGCCCTCGGCATGTCGGCCGGAACGGTCAAGAGCACGCTGCACCGGGCGCTCGCCCGGCTCCGCGAGGAGCTGGAGTCCCGCGACCTCGACGCACGTGCGCTGGAGCGTGAGGAGCGGGAGCGGTGCGCGGCCTGACCGGTGAGGGTCCTTCCCGGACCCCGGGCTGTAACCAGGCGGTGATCACGGCACTGGCCGTGTTCGCCGCCCTCGCCCTTTTCGCCTCCTCGTGCGCCTCCGGCGGCACCGGCGCCCGGGACGAGGGTCCGGCGCACGCCGACTCGGTCGCGGGCGCCGCCGCCACGCCCCCGGCCGCGCCGTCGAGGACGCCCGACACGGTCGACGCGGTCAGGCTCGTCAAGGACGACCCGCAGGTCGCGCCGGAGGTGAAACGCGATCTGAAGCCGTGTGTCGCCGACGAGTACCCGGTCGACGTCTCCTACGGCAACGTCACCGGCAACTCGGCCGACGACATCGTCGTGAACGTGCTGACCTGCGGTGACGCGGTGGGCGTCGGCAGTTACGTGTACCGCGAGCAGGACGGCGCGTACAAGAATGTGTTCAAGGCCGAGGAGCCCCCGGTCTACGCGGAGATCGACCGCGGCGACCTGGTGGTGACCAAGCAGGTGTACGACAAGGGCGACCCGGTGTCGAGCCCCTCCGGGGAGAAAGTGATCACGTTCCGCTGGGCGTCCGGCCGGTTCACCGAGAAGTACCGCACGCACAACGACTACGGGAAGGTCGTCGGCGACAGCGCGCCGCCGGGGCCGGCGAGCTGACGCGCGCGGCGGGCCGTGGACCGATCGGGGCGCCCGGAACGATGCCCCCGTGAACGCGGCGCACGCCCCGTGCGTCCCAGCAGGAAGAACGCACCCCACGAACCACAGAGGACTGAGAGCACCGGGATGGCAGACCAGACCCACGTCCTGTTCGTCGAGGACGACGACGTCATCCGCGAGGCCACGCAGCTCGCCCTGGAGCGGGACGGCTTCGTGGTCACCGCCATGCCCGACGGACTGTCCGGCCTGGAGGCGTTCCGGGCCGACCGCCCCGACATCGCCCTGCTGGACGTCATGGTCCCCGGCCTCGACGGGGTCAGCCTGTGCCGCCGCATCCGGGACGAGTCGACCGTGCCGGTGATCATGCTGTCGGCGCGGGCCGACTCCATCGACGTCGTGCTGGGTCTGGAGGCGGGCGCCGACGACTACGTCACCAAGCCGTTCGACGGGGCCGTGCTGGTCGCCCGGATCCGCGCGGTGCTGCGCCGCTTCGGGCACGCGGGCGGCGGCCGGGCCGAGGAGCCCGCCGATCCGGCCGCCGGGGCGGTGCTGACCTTCGGGGACCTGGAGGTGGACACCGAGGGCATGGAGGTCCGCCGGGCCGGGCAGCCGGTGGCGCTGACGCCGACCGAGATGCGGCTGCTGCTGGAGTTCTCCTCGGCTCCGGGCACGGTGCTCTCCCGCGACAAGCTGCTGGAGCGGGTGTGGGACTACGGCTGGGGCGGCGACACCCGGGTCGTGGACGTGCACGTGCAGCGGCTGCGGCAGAAGATCGGGCAGGACCGGATCGAGACGGTCCGCGGTTTCGGTTACAAGCTGAAGGCCTGAGCCGGGGATGAAGGGGCACTTCCGGCGCCTGGTCGCCGCCGGTCTGGAGCGCGCGGGGATCCGCACGGGGCTGAGATGGAAGCTGAGCGCGGCGATCGCGCTGGTCGGGGCGCTGGTGGCGATCGCCCTGAGCCTGGTCGTGCACAACGCCGCCCGGGTGTCGATGCTGGACAACGCGCGCGACCTCGCCGACGAGCGGATCATGATCGCCCAGCGCAACTTCGAGCTGTCCGGGCGGATGAACTTCCCGAACACCGAGATCGACGACCCGGACCTGCCGGAGGAGCTGCGGGACCGGGTCGAGGCCGGGCAGCGGGCGACCTACGTGACCGACCAGGCGAACGGGGCGCCGGACATATGGGCCGCCGTGCCGCTGAAGAACGGTCACGTGATGTCCCAGCACTCCGGCTTCACCGATCGCAGCTCGGACATCCTGCAGGACCTCGACCAGGCCCTGCTCATCGGGTCCATCGCGGTGGTCCTGGGCGGCAGCGCGCTCGGCGTGCTCATCGGCGGGCACCTCTCGCGGCGGCTGCGCAAGGCCGCCGTCGCCGCCAACCAGCTCGCGGGCGGCGAGACGGACGTCCGGGTCCGGGACGCCATGGGCGGGGTCGTGCGCGACGAGACCGACGACCTGGCCAGCGCGGTCGACGCCATGGCGGACGCGCTGCGGCAGCGCATCGAGGCCGAGCGGCGGGTCACGGCCGACATCGCGCACGAGCTGCGCACCCCGGTGACCGGGCTGCTGACCGCCGCCGAACTGCTGCCGCCCGGCCGCCCCACCGAGCTGGTGCTGGACCGGGCCAAGGCCATGCGCACGCTCGTCGAGGACGTGCTGGAGGTGGCCCGGCTGGACGGCGCCTCGGAGCGGGCGGAGCTGCAGGACATCATGCTGGGCGCGTTCGTCACCCGGCGGGTGGCGGCCAAGGATCCGGACATCGAGGTGCGGATCGTGCACGAGTCGGAGGTCACGACCGACCCCCGGCGCCTGGAGCGCGTGCTGTTCAACCTGCTGGCCAACGCCGCCCGGCACGCCCGGCCGCCCATCCAGGTCACCGTCGAGGGCCGGGTCATCCGGGTCCGCGACCACGGGCCGGGCTTCCCCGAGGACCTGCTCGCCGAGGGACCGAGCCGCTTCCGCACCGGCAGCAAGGACCGGGCCGGCCACGGTCACGGCCTCGGCCTGACCATCGCGGCCGGGCAGGCCCGGGTGCTGGGCGCCCGGCTCACCTTCCGCAACGTCCGCACGCCGGGCGCGCCCGAGGACGTACCGGCCGAGGGCGCGGTGGCGGTGCTGTGGCTGCCGGAGCACGCGCCGACGAACACGGGCAGCTACCCGATGCTGCCGGCGCCGGGAACGTAGGCCCGCTCACGTGGCCGGGGGTCTGACAGAGGCTCCGGTCGCGGCGCCCGGCACGGCACGGCGAAGGCCCCCACGTCCTTGGGGTCCTTGGGTTCTAGCGATCGTCGCAACACTCCAGTTCAAGGGGTGCGATGTTCGAGATCCGGCGGACCCGGACGGTGGCTCAGGGCCGCAGGAAGCTGACCCGTGAGCGGGAGGAATACTTCCGGCTCGTGCAGCAAGGCGTGAGTTACGCGGAGGCGGCCAAGGCCGTTGGCATCAACCTCCGTACGGGAAAGCGATGGCGCAACGGCCGGAACCCCTCCGGCCGGCAGAAGGCGGCAGCACCGGCCAGACCGGTTCTGCCGCCTTCTGGTGCGTCCCGGTACCTGCGGGAAGCCGACCGGATCTACATAGCCGACCGGCTCCTGGAGAAGGCGACGGTCCGCGCGATCGCCGCCCAGCTCAACGGCCGACCACGCAAAACGCTCGGCTGGGAAACCCCAGCCGAGCGTCTGCATAAACTGCTCGCCGTCTGACACAACCGATCATGTGTTGCGACGATCCCTAGAAACCGCCGGTCAAAGGGTACCCCGAGGGCCTCACACGGGACCTGGCCGGACGCGTTCCGGCGTACCTGCCGGACGTGCCGCCTTCCACAGGCCGCACATTCCGCCGTACCTGCCGGACCTACCACCTTCCACAGGCCGCACATTCCGCCGTACCTGCCGGACCTACCACCTTCCACAGGCCGCACATTCCGCCGTACCTGCCGGACCTACCACCTTCCAC
>NZ_JBHYQH010000041.1:25188-60712 GCF_042746715.1 Streptomyces sp. NPDC058741
CAGGCCGCCTCCGGACGTCAGACCGCCTCCGGACGTCAGACCGCCTTCGCCACCGCCGCCTGCGCCGCGGCGGCGTCCGTCCGGCCGTCCTCCGCGGGCTTCGGTCCCGCGCCCTTCAGCGGCACCTCCTTGACGAAGACCGCCGCCGCCAGCGCCAGGACCGCCACCACGGCCCCGAGCAGGAACGCCGAGTGCGTGCCGGAGGAGACCGCGTGCTGGTAGGCCTCGCGGGCCGCCTCCGGCAGCTTGGCCAGACTCGCCTGGTCGAGCTGGGCCGACTGCTCGGTCACCTTCGAGCCCAGCGCCCCGGCCCGCTCCGTCATCACGTCCTGGACGCGGCTGTTGAACAGCGCGCCCATGATCGCGACGCCGAAGGAGGAGCCGAGGGTGCGGAAGAGGGTGGCGGAGGAGGACGCGACGCCCATGTCCTTCATCTCCACGCTGTTCTGCGCGACCAGCATGGTGATCTGCATCAGACAGCCCATGCCGAGCCCGACGACGGCCATGAAGACACCGGAAGTGAACCGGGACGTGCCCGTGTCCATCGTGGACAGCAGGTACAGCCCGACGATCATCAGCGCACTGCCCAGCACCGGGAAGACCTTGTACTTGCCGGTGCTCGTCGTGACCCGCCCGGCGACCATCGACGTGACCAGCATCGCACCGAGCATCGGCAGGAGCAGCAGCCCGGAGTTGGTCGCGGACGCACCCTGCACGGCCTGCTGGTAGAAGGGCAGGAACAGGGTCGCGCCGAACATCACGAAGCCGGTGATGAAGCCGATGACCGACATCAGCGTGAAGTTCAGGCTGCGGAAGATGTGCAGCGGCAGGACCGGCTCGGCGGCCTTCGTCTGCCAGAACACGAACCCGACGAGCGCGGCGGCCCCGATGCCGGTCAGCTCCATGATCCGCGCGGAGGTCCAGGCGTACTCGGTGCCGCCCCAGGTGGTGACGAGCACGATCGCGGTGATGCCGACGGTCAGCAGCACGGCGCCCGGATAGTCGATCCGCGCCTGCGTCCGCTTCCGCGGCAGGTGCAGCACCGCGCTGACCGCGACCAGCGCGACCACGCCGAGCGGCAGGTTGATGTAGAACGCCCAGCGCCAGCCCCAGTTGTCGGTGATCGTGCCGCCGACCAGCGGGCCGCCGATCATCGCCAGCGCCATGACGCCGGCCATCATGCCCTGGTACTTGCCGCGCTCCCGGGGCGGGATCAGGTCGCCGATGATCGCCATCACGCCCACCATCAGACCACCGGCGCCGAGGCCCTGCACGGCGCGGAAACCGATCAGCTCGCCCATGTTCTGGGCCATGCCGCTGAGCGCCGAGCCGATCAGGAAGAGCACGATGGACGACAGGAACGTACCCTTGCGGCCGTACATGTCGCCGAGCTTGCCCCACAGCGGGGTGGAGGCCGCGGTGGCGAGCGTGTAGGAGGTGACCACCCAGGAGAGGTGCTCGAGCCCGCCCAGCTCACCGACGATCGTCGGCATGGCCGTACCGATGATCATGTTGTCGAGCATCGCGAGCATCATCGCGATCATCAGTGCGAGCAGCACGACCCGCACGCTCCGGGGCTGTTCGCCCCCGCTGTCGGCGCGGATCGCAGCCGATCCGTCCGTTACCTCCGCCATCGCTTCCCCACTCCCCCAGCTACCGCTACTTACTTGCCGACCGGCTAGTGACTACACTCGGAAGCTAGCCGCGGAACTAGCCGGGCGTCAAGTAAGTTTTAGGGAAAGCGGGCGGCGTAGGAGGATGGGCGGCACCATGGACGGCACCAGGCAGCGGCGCCGCGGGGACACCCGTCGACGCATCCAGGACGTGGCCCTCGAACTCTTCGCGGAGCAGGGCTACGAGAAGACGTCCCTGCGTGAGATCGCCGAGCACCTCGACGTCACCAAGGCGGCCCTCTACTACCACTTCAAGACCAAGGAAGAGATCCTCGTCAGCATCTTCGAGGACCTCACCCAGCCGATCGAGGACCTGATCGCCTGGGGCCGGCGGCAGCCGCACACCCTGGAGACCAAGCGCGAGATCATCCGCCGCTACGCCGACACGCTCACCCAGGCGGCACCGCTGTTCCGCTTCATGCACGAGAACCAGGCGACGGTACGGGACCTGCGGATCGGCGACTCCGTCAAGGAGCGGATCCGCGGCCTGCGCGACGTCATCATCGACCCGGACGCGGACCTGGTCGACCAGGTCCGCAGCGTCAGCGCGATCTTCACCCTGCACGCCGGGATCTCACTGCTGCAGGACCTCGAAGGCGACCCCGAGGAGAAGAACAAGGCCGTCCTCGAGGTCGCCATGGACCTGGTGACCCGGGCCCACCGGGGAGCCGGGGGCTCCTAGCGGGCCGGGCCGGGCAGGTCAGAGCTGGACGCCCTTGGCGCGCAGGAACTTCACGGGATCGATCGCCGTGCCGTAGTTCGGGGTCGTACGGATCTCGAAGTGCAGGTGCGGACCGCTGGAGTTGCCGGTGTTGCCGGACTTGGCGATCTCCTGGCCGGTCTTGACGATCTGGCCGATCTTCACCGTGATCTTCGACAGGTGGGCGTACTGCGAGTACGTGCCGTTGCCGTGCTTGATCACGACGGCGTTGCCGTACGCGGGACCGTCACCGGCGCCGTTGCCGCCGGCCTTGACCACGGTGCCGCCGTGCGCGGCGACGACCTTGGTGCCACTCGGCACCGCGAAGTCCTGACCGCTGTGGGTGGACTGCCACATGCCGCCGTTCTGGGCGAAGGTGGCGGACAGCTTGTAGCTCTTCACCGGGTTGACCCAGGAGGGCGCGGCCTTCTTGGCGGCGGCCTGCGCCTGGACGGCGGTGGCGGCACCGGACGCGACCGTGGTGTCGGCGGCGGACGCGACCCCGGCCCCCAGGGCGACCGAGACACCGAGACCGGCGGCCAGCACGGCCGCACGGGTGCGGAGCTGGGACGTACGGGAGGAAAGGGACGTGGCGCGCTGGGACATCGAAACCTCGCGGAGACGGGGACGGAGAAAACCACCCGGCGCACAGTCGCTCGCCGCATGGCCGTCCCTTGGTAACCCGAAGTCCGACAAACACCCAAAAGCATGATCTACGGTCTTGGTTAGTACCTTCGTTCCGTGTTCCACATCTCTTGACAGTCCCTGCATACCGGACGAATCAGGGCACTTACAGCCTCCATAGCCCGCATCTTGGGGCAAATGTCCATTTCATCCAGGCCTCCCTTCCACTATTCCTCCTAGTAACGGACATATCGCCTGTGTGGCATGTCACCGGCCACCCTCCGGGGCCATTCCGGAAATGTGGCGCACGCCTCTAGGCACCTACCGTGCGGTAACCCTACGGTTCCCCTCGCGCCACCCTCGCCCACGAGCATGCACACGACATGTTGGCAGCGTCATTGACGTGAGAGGACCCCCACGACATGCAGACCCGACGCCCCTGGCTGCGCCGCGCCTCCGTGACCGCCGTCTCCACGGCCGCCCTCGTCGCCCTGGCCGCACCGGCCGACGCCACGACGGCCGCACGGGCCTCCACGGCCGCCTCCACGGCCTCCACGGCCAAGGTGGACTATGCGACCTGGCAGAAGGACGTCCAGGCGGTGATGGACCAGGCACTGCCCTACCTCAAGCAGCGGATCGCGGCCACGAGGCCGGGCGAGAAGCAGGCCGTCGTCTTCGACATCGACAACACGACGCTCGAGACCGACTTCGGCTTCAGCTACCCCCAGCCGGCCAACAAGCCGGTCCTGGAGGCCGCCAGATACGCCCAGGAGCGCGGTGTCGCCCTGTTCTTCGTGACGGCCCGTCCGGACATCGTCGCCTCGTTCACCGAGTACAACCTGAAGCGGGTCGGCTATCAGGTGTCCGGCCTGCACGTCCGCTCCTTCCTCGACCTCTTCAAGAACGTCGCGGACTACAAGACGGCCCAGCGCGTGGCGATCGAGAAGAAGGGCTACACGATCATCGCGAACATCGGCAACAGCGCCACCGATCTCTCCGGCGGCCATGCTGAGAAGACGTACAAGCTGCCCGACTACGACGGGCAGCTGTCCTAGGCGCGAAAGGCGCCAGGGCATGCGAAAGGGGCCGGTGCTGTGCACCGGCCCCTTTCGCGCGGTTCTCGTCCGGCCGTGACGCTTACGCGTCCTTGCTCAGGTTCGGACCCGTGCCGCCGGCCGCCTGCTCGATCGGCGGGACGTCGGGCAGGGCCGACTTCTCCTCACCGCGGAAGGTGAAGGTCTTGGCCTCGCCCTCGCCCTCCGTGTCCACGACCACGATGTGGCCGGGGCGGAGCTCGCCGAAGAGGATCTTCTCCGACAGGGAGTCCTCGATCTCGCGCTGGATGGTGCGACGCAGCGGACGCGCGCCCAGCACGGGGTCGTAGCCCTTCTTGGACAGCAGTTCCTTGGCGGACTGGGAGAGCTCGATGCCCATGTCCCGGTCCTTCAGGCGCTCGTCCACCTTGCCGATCATCAGGTCGACGATCTGGAGGATGTCGTCCTGGCTGAGCTGCGGGAAGACGACCACGTCGTCGACACGGTTGAGGAACTCGGGCCGGAAGTGCTGCTTGAGCTCGTCCTGGACCTTGTTCTTCATGCGCTCGTAGTTGGTCTTCGTGTCACCCGAGGCGGCGAAGCCCAGGTTGAAGCCCTTGGAGATGTCCCGGGTGCCGAGGTTGGTCGTCATGATGATGACCGTGTTCTTGAAGTCCACGACCCGGCCCTGGGAGTCGGTCAGGCGACCGTCCTCCAGGATCTGCAGCAGCGAGTTGAAGATGTCCGGGTGGGCCTTCTCGACCTCGTCGAAAAGGACGACCGAGAACGGCTTGCGGCGGACCTTCTCGGTCAGCTGGCCGCCCTCCTCGTAGCCCACGTAGCCGGGGGGCGAACCGAAGAGACGCGAGACCGTGTGCTTCTCGCTGAACTCCGACATGTCGAGGGAGATCAGCGCGTCCTCGTCGCCGAAGAGGAACTCGGCGAGCGCCTTGGACAGCTCGGTCTTACCGACACCGGACGGGCCGGCGAAGATGAACGAGCCACCGGGGCGCTTGGGGTCCTTCAGACCGGCACGCGTACGGCGGATCGCCTTCGACAGCGCCTTGACGGCGTCCTTCTGACCGATGACGCGCTTGTGGAGCTCGTCCTCCATGCGCAGCAGACGCGAGGACTCCTCCTCGGTCAGCTTGAAGACCGGGATGCCGGTGGCCGTCGCGAGGACCTCGGCGATGAGCTCGCCGTCGACCTCGGCCACGACGTCCATGTCGCCGGCCTTCCACTCCTTCTCGCGCTTGGCCTTGGCGGCCAGGAGCTGCTTCTCCTTGTCGCGCAGGGAGGCGGCCTTCTCGAAGTCCTGCGAGTCGATCGCGGACTCCTTGTCGCGGCGCACGCCGGCGATCTTCTCGTCGAACTCGCGCAGGTCCGGCGGCGCGGTCATCCGGCGGATGCGCATCCGCGAGCCGGCCTCGTCGATCAGGTCGATCGCCTTGTCCGGCAGGAAGCGGTCCGAGATGTACCGGTCGGCCAGGGTGGCGGCCTGGACCAGCGCCTCGTCGGTGATGGAGACCCGGTGGTGGGCCTCGTACCGGTCGCGCAGACCCTTGAGGATCTCGATCGTGTGCGGCAGGGACGGCTCCGCGACCTGGATGGGCTGGAAGCGGCGCTCCAGGGCCGCGTCCTTCTCCAGGTGCTTGCGGTACTCGTCCAGCGTCGTCGCACCGATGGTCTGCAGCTCACCGCGGGCCAGCATCGGCTTGAGGATGCTCGCGGCGTCGATCGCGCCCTCGGCGGCACCCGCGCCGACCAGCGTGTGCAGCTCGTCGATGAACAGGATGATGTCGCCGCGGGTGCGGATCTCCTTGAGGACCTTCTTCAGGCGCTCCTCGAAGTCACCGCGGTAGCGGGAGCCGGCGACCAGGGCGCCGAGGTCCAGGGTGTAGAGGTGCTTGTCCTTGAGGGTCTCGGGCACCTCACCCTTGACGATGGCCTGGGCGAGACCCTCGACGACGGCGGTCTTGCCGACGCCGGGCTCACCGATCAGCACCGGGTTGTTCTTGGTGCGGCGGGACAGCACCTGCATGACCCGCTCGATCTCCTTCTCGCGCCCGATGACCGGGTCGAGCTTGGACTCGCGGGCCGCCTGGGTGAGGTTCCGGCCGAACTGGTCGAGGACCAGGGACGTGGAGGGCGTGCCCTCGGCAGGACCGCCGGCGGCGGCGGTCTCCTTGCCCTGGTAGCCGGAGAGCAGCTGGATGACCTGCTGCCGCACCCGGTTGAGATCTGCGCCCAGCTTGACGAGGACCTGGGCGGCGACGCCCTCGCCCTCCCGGATCAGGCCGAGCAGGATGTGCTCCGTGCCGATGTAGTTGTGGCCCAGCTGAAGGGCCTCGCGGAGCGACAGCTCCAGGACCTTCTTGGCACGGGGGGTGAAGGGGATGTGGCCGGACGGGGCCTGCTGGCCCTGGCCGATGATCTCCTCCACCTGCTGGCGGACCGCCTCGAGCGAAATCCCGAGGCTCTCAAGGGCCTTGGCGGCGACACCCTCACCCTCGTGGATCAAGCCCAGGAGGATGTGCTCGGTGCCGATGTAGTTGTGGTTGAGCATCCGGGCTTCTTCCTGAGCCAGGACGACAACCCGCCGCGCGCGGTCGGTGAACCTCTCGAACATCGTTAATCGCTCCTCAGAGCGGTCAGGCAGTGGGGGGAACTTCCCCTCCCTGTCCTTCCGCAGCTTAGTCCCGCGAGCGGGGACCGCTCATTCCAACTGCCGACACCGTCCTTGGCCTCCTGACCCCGAACGCCGACATCTGCTCCAACCCGATGGTGCGAGACGATGTTCCCGCAGGCCAGGCAGATACCCCAGTCGCCACTACGCCGATGGCGAACGTGAGACGTCCTTTCCCGCGCGTCGCCCCCTCCCACTAGGGATGTCTTACCCGCGGGGACCGGAAGTCCATGCCGAGCGCCCCCGTTCCCTCCGCTACGGGCGAACAACCTTGCGCCTCCCCGTACTCCCCACACGCCCCCGATTCGCCACTCTGTGCGCTCACGGCAGCACGCAGCGTGCATCGAGCGTAACCCGCACGCCCTTCCGACGGTTGCATCTGGCATGTTCGTCACCCCTCACTCCCCGCCCTCGTCCCCGCCCGGGGTGGTCCCGCACCCCCGCCGGCCACTCGACCCCGCGGGTCCCGGCACGAGCGGCCGGATCCGGCGGTGGTACGAGAACGAACTGGGATGGCCGACCGTGCCCGGCGATCCGGTGCGGCTTGTGGTGGGAGAGCGCTTCGACGTCCTGGACGTACCGGCCGAGGCGGGCCGTGCGGCGTTGCGGCACCTGTGGCCGGCCTCTCCGGTGGCCCTGTGGGAGGACCGGATGCTGCTGCTGGTGGCGCCGGGCAGCGCGGAGGAGCTTCCGGGGCTGCTGGAGTGGCTGGAGTGGGGTCCGCTGCGGCCGGACCTGAGGGCCTTGGGCCCGGGCGGCGTCCTGCCGGCACCGCTGCGGGCGGCCGGGGCGGACGCGCGGCGGCCTCCGGGGCCGGGTGGCCTCACGGGCGCCCCGTTCCCCGTCGCGCCGCACGCGGCGCCCGAGGGACGGGGCGCGCCGCGTCCCGCGTCCGGCTCGGGTCCCGGCCGGCCGCTTCCCCTGGGCCGACTCGGTTCCCAGGGGGCCGCCGTGTGGCTGCGGCCCCCCGAGCCGGGATGCGAGGCCGAGGCCTCGCTGCCGACGCTGTCGGCGCTGGGGGGCGGTGGAGACGCCCCCGATCTCGTACGGCTGGTGAACACGGTGGCCACGTGGTGCCACCGGATCCGGCTGCGGGGCGCGGTCGCCCGGCCACCGGCCTTGCCTGCGCAGGGTCGGTAGTGCCGCTGTTCAGCCGTTGGCCTTCTCGTAGGCCTCGCGGATGGTCGCGGGAACACGGCCGCGGTCGTTGACCTCGTAACCGTTCTCCTTCGCCCAGGCGCGGATCGCCGCGGTGTCCTGGCTGCCGCTCGAAGCCGCGCGCGTCTTTCCGCGCCCGCCCGAAGCACGGCCCCCGGTACGACGACCGCCCCTCACGTAAGGCTCGAGAAGACCGCGGAGCTTGTCCGCATTGGCGGTGGTGAGATCGATCTCGTACGTCTTGCCGTCCAGCGCGAACGTCACGGTCTCGTCCGCCTCGCCGCCGTCGAGGTCGTCGACAAGAAGGACCTGAACCTTCTGTGCCACCGGATTTCCTTTCATCGATATCTTCAGGGCCCGGGTGTGCCGGCGTCCGCCGTATCGCCGTCCCCTGTTATATGCAGTACTGCACTACGTCGGAAAGCAAACCGCTTTTGCGGGAAAAACACAAACCCTCGGCAGAGACCGGCAGCCCGGACTCCGCCGGGAAACGTGCGCGTTTCGGACATAGGGCACCGGGGCAGGGGTGCGGAGCGGAATCGGTCTTGTCCGCGGCGGTCTTGTCCCGCGCTCGGCGATCACAGATGCAGAAGCATCCGGCTGTTGCCCAAGGTGTTCGGTTTCACTCGTTCGAGACCCAGGAACTCCGCGACACCCTCGTCATAGGAACGCAGCAGCTCCGCGTACACATCCGTGTCGACGGGCGTCTCGCCGATCTCCACGAAGCCGTGCTTGCCGAAGAAGTCGACTTCGAAGGTCAGACAGAAAACCCGGCGAACACCGAGCCAGCGGGCGGTCTGCAGCAACTTCTCCAGCACTTGGTGTCCGACCCCCGCGCCCTTCAGA
The DNA here is from genome assembly GCF_042746715.1 of Streptomyces sp. NPDC058741. Taxonomy (NCBI): domain Bacteria; kingdom Bacillati; phylum Actinomycetota; class Actinomycetes; order Kitasatosporales; family Streptomycetaceae; genus Streptomyces; species Streptomyces sp. NPDC058741. The sequence continues at coordinate 33,910 of NZ_JBHYQH010000041.1, forward strand.
CCCGGCTTCACGGCGAGAGTGCGCACTTCCGCGAGGTCTTCCCACATCACGTGCAGCGCGCCGCAGCCCACCACCTCGGCGTTGTCGTCGCGTTCCGCGACCCAGAACTCCTGGATGTCCTCGTAAAGCGTCACCGTCGCTTTGTCGAGCAGGATGCCGCTGCGGACGTAGGCGTCGAGGAGGCGCCGCACGGCCGGGACATCGCTCGTGCGGGCCCGTCGGACGGTGATGGCTTTTGCGGGGGCTTCGGGGCTCTTCGCGGACATGAACGGACGCTATCGCCCGCCGGGCTCCTGAGGGGAGGCGGGGTTCTGCGCGGGGCCTTCCGCGGGTTCCGCCGGCGGCGGGGGTTCGGATCGTCCGGCGGATTCCGACGGTTCGGTCGGTTCCGGTGTTTCCGGGCCCTGGACGATGCGTACGGCGTCGCGGAGAGCGTGGCGCTGTTCCTCGCTCATCATGCCGAAGAAGGCGACGAGTGCGGCGGCCGGGTTGTCGCTCTGCGACCAGGCGTCGTTCATCAGGGCGGCGGCGTAGGCGGCGCGGGTCGAGACCGCCTCATATCGATAGGCACGGCCTTCCGCCTCGCGGCGCACCCAGCCCTTCTGATGGAGATTGTCCAAAACGGTCATCACGGTGGTGTACGCGATGGACCGCTCCTTCTGAAGATCTTCCAGGACTTCTCGAACGGTCACGGGGCGGTTCCACTTCCAGACCCGCGACATGACCGCGTCTTCGAGTTCTCCCAATGGGCGAGGCACAGCTCAGAACAATAGTGGGAGATCCCGGCAACGGCGTGCCGGACGTGCACTTAAGCGGCGAACTGGAACAAAAAGGGCGTACGACTCGGGGGCGGGGGCGTCGCGGTGGGCGCGCCCCGCGGAGTCGTACGCCGCTGGAGGGGGTGCGGTCAGGCCTCGGTCCCGGGCGTGGCCGCGGAGGACTGGCGGGCGCCGTCCACGCGGGCGAGGGCGGCGTCCACGGCCTCGTCCTCCTTGGCCTTGTTGGCGCCGCCCTGCGTCTTCACGATGACCCGGATCACGGCGATGAAGAGGGCGGCCATGACGACCGGGGGCAGGAGCGCGGAGACGTAGTCCATGGATCCAGGGTAGTCACGTCAGACCGCGGTGAGGTGCTGGGGGCCCGCCGGGGGCGGGGGTGTGGGCTTGCGGCGGGGGAAGACCTCGCCCGGGGTGGGGATCGGGCGGGAGGGCTTGGGGGTGCCCTTGGGAGCGCGCGGGGCGGGGGCCGGGTGCGGGGCGGGCGCGGGCGCGGGCTTCGGGGCCGGGGCCTTGTGGGCCGGCTTCTTCCCGGGCTGCTTCCCGGGCGCGTCCTCGGCGTCGCCGCCGGCGGGGGCGGTGAGGCCGCCGGGGAGGGCGAGGAGGCGGGTACGGGTGCCGGCGCCGGTGCGGGTGCCGGCACCCGTCCGGGACGCCGGGACGGTCCGGGCGGGGCTCCGGGTCGCGAGGGGGGCCCGGGGCGCGACGACCTGGGTCGCCGCGCAGCGGTCCAGGAGGGCCGCGGCGGTGGGGTTGCCGCGGAGGGCGCGCAGGGCGGTGAGGTCGTCCGACTGGGGGCGGTAGCCGGCGCCCAGGGCCTCGTCCAGGAGTGCCAGGTAGCCGGCGGCGGCGCCGGGGAGGGCGGTACGGTACCGGCCGAGGTCGGCCACGAGGAAGGCGCGCAGCCTGACCCCCTCCCGGACCGCCTCGTCGAGCGACTCTGCGAGGCGGAGGCAGTCCTGGACGTCCTCGGACGAGGCGGAGGCGGGGTGGAGGGCGAGAGCGAGAGCGCGGCGGAGCACACGCAGCTCCTCCGCGCCGAACGCCATGCCGCCGCGGGATCCGTATGGCGTGGGCATGCGGCGACGATACGCGCTAATCGGACAAATTTGACATAGGTGACAGGTGTGGCGTGGGGGGGACCACCCGGGTGGGCGGGCCCAGGGTCCCCCGGCCCGGGGGGCGGGCCACCCCCCCGGGCCGGGGGACGAGGGGACGAGGGGAGCGCCTGCGGCGGCCTGTGGCAGCTTCGGCGGGGGTGCGCGTCGCGCCTTTCCGGCAGTGGGTGCGGGGCCGCGCCGGGGGAGCGCCTGCGGCGGCCTGTGGCGGCTTCGGCGGGGGTGCGCGTCGCGCCTTTCCGGCAGTGGGTGCGGGGCCGCGCCGGGGGGTGTCCGTGCTCGGACCGGCGCGATGGAGTTGCCTACCGGGTGACTGGTGTTGACGCGCCGACCGCTGCGGGCGGGCACCCCCGGCACGTCCCCTTCCGAGCGTGCGCGGGTGCCGGTTCGCCCAGCTGCGGGTCGCCGGGGCCGCCTCGCTGCGGGCAGTCGTGCCGTCGAGGGGCCCCCGCATGGGAAGCCGAGCCCGCTGCGCCGGGGCGCGACGCCGCGGCCTCGGCTTGCTCGGGGCCTCACATGCGCGACGCGTTCCGCTCGTACACCAGCCGCAGGCCGATCAGCGTCAGCCACGGCTCGTGCTCGTCGATCACCGACGACTCGCCGAGGACCAGCGGAGCCAGTCCGCCCGTCGCGATGACGGTGACGTCCTCCAGGTCGTCCGCCAGTTCTCTGGCCATCCGGTTGACCACGCCGTCGACCTGGCCCGCGAAGCCGTAGATGACGCCCGACTGCATGGCCTCGACCGTGTTCTTGCCGATGACGCTGCGGGGCCGGGCCACCTCGATCTTGCGGAGCTGGGCTCCCCGGACGCCGAGGGCCTCCACCGAGATCTCGATGCCGGGCGCGATGACCCCGCCGACGTACTCCCCGCGCGTGCTGACCGCGTCGAACGTCGTCGCCGTGCCGAAGTCGACGACGATGGCCGGGCCGCCGTAGAGCTCCACCGCCGCGACCGCGTTGATGATGCGGTCCGCGCCGACCTCCTTGGGGTTGTCCATGAGGATCGGGACGCCGGTCCTGACCCCCGGTTCGACGAGGATCGCGGGGACGTCGCCGTAGTAGCGGCGGGTCACCTCGCGCAGTTCGTGCAGGACGGAGGGGACGGTCGCGCAGATGGCGATGCCGTCGATGCCGTCGCCCAGCTCGTCGCCGAGGAGCGGGTGCATGCCCATCAGGCCCTGGAGCAGGACGGCCAGTTCGTCGGCGGTGCGGCGGGCGTCCGTGGAGATGCGCCAGTGTTCGACGATCTCGTCGCCGTCGAACAGGCCGAGGACGGTGTGCGTGTTTCCCACGTCGATCGTCAGCAGCATGACCCGTACCCGCTCCCCTACTCCGCCGACCGCAGGTCGAGGCCGATGTCCAGGATCGGCGAGGAGTGGGTGAGGGCACCGACGGCGAGGTAGTCGACGCCGGTGTCCGCGTACGCCTTGGCGGTGCCGAGGGTGAGGCGGCCCGAGGCCTCCAGGGCGGCGCGGCCGTCGACGATCGCGACGGCCTCCGCGCACTCGGCCGGTGTGAAGTTGTCCAGCAGGATCAGGTCGGCGCCGGCGTCCAGGACCTCGCGGAGCTGGTGCAGGGTGTCGACCTCGACCTCGATCGGGACCTCGGGGAAGCGTGCGCGGACCGCCTGGAAGGCCTCGGCGACACCGCCCGCGGCCACCACGTGGTTGTCCTTGACCAGGGCCGCGTCCGAGAGGGACATGCGGTGGTTGACCCCGCCGCCGCAACGCACCGCGTACTTCTCCAGGCTGCGCAGGCCGGGGGTGGTCTTGCGGGTGTCGCGGACCCTGGCCTTCGTGCCCTCCAGGACGTCCGCCCACGCGCGCGTGGCGGTCGCGATGCCGGACAGCCGGCACAGGATGTTCAGCGCGCTGCGCTCGGCCGTGAGCAGGTCGCGGGTGCGGGTGGTGACCGACAGGAGCTTGCGGCCCGCCTCGACGCGGTCGCCGTCCTCCGCGTGGCGCTCGATCTCGAGCTCCTCCTCGCAGACGACGGAGAGGACCGCCTCGGCGATGCGCAGGCCCGCGACGACGCCCGTCTCGCGGGCGGTGAAGTCGGCGGTGGCGACCGCGTCCTCGGGGATCGTCGCGACCGTGGTCACGTCCACGCCGTGGGCCAGGTCCTCCTGGAGGGCCACGTTGGCGATGTCCTCGACCTCGACGGGGTCGAGGCCGGCGTCGGCCAGGAGCTGGGCGAGCGCGGGGTCCAGGCCGCACTCCAGGTACGCCTCGTCGTCCGCGCCGCAGGCGCAGCCGTCGCCGCAGCCTCCGGAGGAGGCGAGGGGAAGGTCGGGGGTGGTCACGTCGGTCACTGCTCCTGGGGGGCCTGGGGAGGGAGGGTCGGGGGGAAGTGTGTGGTGTCCGTGGCGTGCACGGCCAGGGTGCGGTCCGGGTTCAGGCGGACGACGATGTGGCGGCGCCAGGCCTCGTCGTCGCGCTCGGGGCGGTCCTCGCGCCAGTGGCAGCCCCGGGTCTCCTCGCGCAGCAGGGCGGCGGCGACCAGGACGCGGGCCACGCACAGGAGGTTGGTGGCCTCCCAGGTGTCGACGCCGGCCTCGGCCGTCTTGCCGTTCTCGGCGAGGGCCTCCCGGGCGTCGGTGTGCAGGCGCTGGAGCTCGTCGGCGGCCTGGGCGAGGGAGCCGGCCGAGCGCAGGACGCCCGCCCCGTTCGTCATGATCCGCTGGATCGTGAAGCGGGCCTCGGGGGTCTGCAGGGGGTGCTCGGGGATCTCGGGGTGCGGCAGGGGCTGCGGCACGCGCGCGTGGAGGCCGGTCTCCGCGATGTCGGCCGCGATGCGCTCGGCGTAGACGAGACCTTCGAGGAGGGAGTTGGAGGCCAGGCGGTTGGCGCCGTGCACGCCGGTGCAGGCGACCTCGCCGCACGCGTACAGACCGGGCACCGTCGTGCGGCCGCGGGAGTCGGTGCGGACGCCGCCGGAGGCGTAGTGGGCGGCCGGGGCGACCGGGACGGGCTCGGTGACCGGGTCGATGCCGTGGGCGCGGCAGGCGGCGAGGATGGTCGGGAAGCGGTGCTCCCACATCTCGGCGCCGAAGTGGCGGGCGTCGAGGTACATGTGCTCGGCGTCCTGCTCCTGCATGCGGCGCGTGATGCCCTTGGCGACGATGTCGCGCGGGGCGAGCTCGGCCAGTTCGTGCTGCCCCACCATGAAGCGCACGCCGTCGGCGTCGACCAGGTGGGCGCCCTCGCCGCGCACGGCCTCGGAGACCAGGGGCTGCTGGCCCTCCGCGTCGGGGCCGAGGAACAGCACGGTGGGGTGGAACTGGACGAATTCCAGGTCGCTGACCTCGGCCCCCGCGCGCAGCGCCAGCGCGACGCCGTCGCCCGTGGAGACCGACGGGTTGGTGGTCGCGGAGAAGACCTGGCCCATGCCGCCGGTGGCCAGGACCACCGCGGGGGCGTGGACGGCTCCGACGCCGTCGTGCTGGCCCTCGCCCATGACGTGCAGGGTGACGCCCGCCGTGCGGCCCTCGGCGTCGGTGAGGAGGTCCAGGACGAGGGCGTTCTCGATGGTGCGCATTCCGCGCGCACGGACCGCTTCGACCAGGGCGCGGGAGATCTCGGCACCGGTGGCGTCGCCGCCGGCGTGCGCGATGCGGCGGCGGTGGTGGCCGCCCTCGCGGGTGAGTTCGAGACCGCCCTCGGTGGACTCGTCGAACTGCGCGCCGGTCCGGATGAGGCGGCGTACGGCGTCGGGGCCCTCGGTGACGAGGATGCGGACGGCCTCCTCGTCGCACAGTCCCGCCCCGGCGACCAGGGTGTCGTCGAGGTGCTGCTCGGGGGAGTCGCCCTCGCCGAGGGCAGCGGCGATGCCGCCCTGCGCCCAGCGGGTGGAGCCGTCGTCGAGGCGGGCCTTGGTCACGACGACGGTCCGCAGGCCCGCGGCCTGGCAGCGCAGGGCCGCGGTCAGGCCGGCGACGCCGGAGCCGACGACGACCACGTCCGCCGTGATGGACCAGCCGGGGGCGGGCGCGTGCAGTCGTATGCCTGTGGTGCTCACGAGGCGGCTCCGAAGTTTCCGAAGGTCAGGGGGATGTTGTCGATCAGCCGGGTCGTGCCGACCCGGGCGGCGACGGCGAGGACCGCCTCGCCGGTGAAGTCGTCGCCGATCTCCGTGAAGTCGGAGGGGTCGACCAGGGCCAGGTAGTCCAGCGCGAGCGGCGGTTCGAGGCGGGCGGCCTCGTCGAGGACCTGGCGGGCGGCTGCGCGGACGGCGGCCGGACCGCCGGGCACGGCCGTCGCCACGGCGTGCGCGTCGGCAGCGGCGCGGGACTCGCCGATGGCGCTGAGGGCCTCGGCACGCGCGCGCGTGGCGGGCACCTCGCGGGCCCGGGCGCGCAGCGCCTCCTGCGCGGCGTGCCGGTCCTGGCCGGCGAACAGGGCCCGGGACAGGGCGAGGGCGGTGCGCCTCTCGGGAGCCGAGAGGTAGCGGTTGCGGCTGGACAGCGCCAGGCCGTCCTCCTCGCGGACGGTGGGGACGCCGACGATCTCCACGCCGAAGTTCAGGTCCCGCACCATGCGGCGGATCAGCGCGAGCTGCTGGGCGTCCTTCTGGCCGTACAGGGCGACGTCGGGGCGGGTCAGGTGCAGCAGCTTCGCGACGACGGTGAGCATGCCGTCGAAGTGGCCGGGGCGGGAGGCGCCCTCCAGGCGCTCGCCCATGGGGCCGGCGCTGACGCGGACCTGGGGCTCGCCGCCGGGGTAGACCTCGTCGACGGACGGGGCGAACACGACGTCCGCGCCGGACCGCCCGGCGAGCTCGACGTCGGCGTCCAGCGTGCGCGGGTAGCGGTCGAGGTCCTCGCCCGCGCCGAACTGCAGCGGGTTGACGAAGACCGTGACGACGACCTCGCCACCGCGGCCGGCGACGGCACGGGCGGTGCGGACGAGGGTGGCGTGGCCCTCGTGCAGGGCGCCCATGGTCATCACCACGGCACGGCGACCCGTACGCGCGCGTGCGTGCAGCTCACCGGCGGTGCGCAGCAGGGTGGTGGTCATCGGGCGTCCCCTTCGGTGCCGTCGGTCCCGTGCGCGAGTACCCCGAGGAGGTCCTCCGCGAGCTCCGGCTTCAGCAGGCCGTGCGCCAGGGCCCGGTCGGCGGTGGCGCGGGCCATCGCCAGGTAGCCGGCGACGGCCTGCGGGGCGTGCCGGCGCAGCTCGGTGACGTGCGCGGCGACCGTGCCCGCGTCGCCGCGCGCGACGGGGCCGGTGAGGGCCGCGTCGCCGGAGCGCAGGGCGTTGTCCAGGGCCGCGCCGAGCAGCGGGCCGAGCATCCGGTCGGGGGCCGCGACCCCGGCGGCGCGCAGCAGCTCCATGGACTGGGCGACCAGGGTGACCAGGTGGTTGGCGCCCAGGGCGAGGGCCGCGTGGTAGAGCGGGCGGTTCTCCTCGGCGATCCACTCCGGCTCGCCGCCCATCTCGATGACGAGGGCCTCGGCGGCCAGGCGCAGCTCCTCGGGGGCGGTGACGCCGAAGGAGCAGCCGGCCAGGCGCTGGACGTCCACGGGCGTGCCCGTGAAGGTCATCGCCGGGTGCAGCGCGAGCGGCAGGGCGCCCGCGCGCAGGGCGAGGTCGAGCACCCGTGCCCCGTACCGCCCGGAGGTGTGGACGAGCAGCTGGCCCGGCCGGACGGAACCGGTGTCGGCGAGGCCCGCGACCAGCTCGGGCAGGGCGTCGTCCGGAACGGTCAGCAGCACCAGCTCGGACCGCCGCAGGACCTCGGCGGGCGGCATCACCGGCACGTCGGGCAGCAGCTGGGCGGCGCGGCGCCGGGAGGCGTCGGAGACCGCGGAGACGGCGACCGGGTGGTGCCCGGCGAGCTGGAGGGACGCCGCCAGTGCGGGGCCTACGCGCCCGGCGCCGACGACGCCGACGGTGAGCCGCGCGGGGCGGTCCTTGGGGTCTGGCAGTGGGGTTGTGTTCACTCGACGGCGGCCTTCCCGTTCCAGTCCGCTCCGGGTACCGGACGATTTCTCGTCATGTTAACGCGATCGGTTCCGGAGGCGTTCGGTCGTCCACAGGGTGTGCATGCCGGAGGCGTGGAATCCGGGTGCCGGGCCGCACGCGCGCGAGGGAGGATCGCGGCATGACTGACACGGCGGAACGCGATGAGCGGGTGGCGGACGACGACCGGGGCACGGGGCTGCGCGCGCGGCGGCTGGCAGCGCACCGGAGCGCACGGCGCGTGCTCGCGCGCCTCGGCTTCCACCGCACCATCCGGGAGCGCCTGGCGGAGCTCCAGGAGGCCGGGAGCCACTACGACCTGGACGAACTGTCCGACGTCTACGGGGACGGCGTCGTCGGGGCGCTGGAGTCGAAAGTCGCCGGACTGCTCGGCACCGAGGCCGCCGCGTTCTTCCCCACGGGCACGATGGCCCAGCAGGTGGCGCTGCGCTGCTGGGCGGGCCGCACCGGCAACCCGACCGTCGCCCTGCACGCGCTCGGCCACCCCGAGGTGCACGAGCGGAACGCCTTCACCGAGGTCGGCGGTCTGCGCCCGGTACGGCTGACGAACGAGCCCCGGCCGCCGACGGCCGCCGAGGTGCGCGACTTCGAGGAGCCCTTCGGCGCACTGATGCTCGAACTGCCCCTGCGGGACGCCGGTTTCGTGCTGCCCTCCTGGCAGGAGCTCACCGAGGTCGTGGAGGCCGCGCGGGAGCGGGACGCGGTGGTGCACTTCGACGGGGCCCGGCTGTGGGAGTCCACCGTCCACCTCGGCCGGCCCCTGGCGGAGATCGCGGCCCTGGCCGACAGCGTCTACGTGTCGTTCTACAAGTCCCTGGAGGGGTTCGGCGGCGCGGCCCTCGCCGGTCCGAGGGAGCTGGTGGAGGAGGCCAGGGCCTGGCGGCACCGGTACGGCGGGCTGGTCTTCCAGCAGTTCCCGACGGCCCTGTCGGCGCTGGTGGGCCTGGAGCGTGAGCTGCCCCGGCTGCCGGAATACGTCGCGCACGCGCGCGTGGTGGCCGCCGCGCTGCGCGAGGGCCTGGCCGCGGCCGGGGTGCCGTGGGCGCGGGTGCACCCGGAGGTGCCGCACACCCACGACTTCCAGGTCTGGCTGCCGTACGGGGCGGACGCCGCCGCCGAGGCTGCGGTCCGGACGGCCGAGGAGACGGGCGTCGTGCTGTTCGGCGCCGGCTGGACCCGCGGCGGCCCCGGCCTGGCGGTCACGGAGGTCCACGTACGGGCGGCCGGCCTGGACTGGACGCCGGAGGACGTGAAGACGGCGGCGGCGGACTTCGCGGCGCGGCTGCGGGAGGGGGCCGCCGGGTAGCGCGGTCGGGCGGCTGCGGGACGGGGCCGCCGGGTAGCGCGGGGTATCCGGGTGGGGCGGCTGCGGGACGGGGCCGCCGCGCAGCCCGGTCGGGCGGCTGCGGGACGGGGCCGCCGGGTAGCGCGGGGTATCCGGGTGGGGCGGCTGCGGGACAGGGCCGCCGCGCAGCCCGGTCGGACGGCTGCGGGACGGGGCCGCCGGGTAGCGCGGGGTATCCGGGTGGGGCGGCTGCGGGACGGGGGGGGCGGCGGCCGGGCAGGTGAGACAGGGTGGTCGTGCAGGTGAGGTGGGGGGGCGGCGGCCGGGCAGGTGAGGTGCGGTGGTCGGACTGGTGGGCCAGGGAATCGGTGGGCTGGCGGCCCGGACGGCTCAACCCTTCGGGCCAACCGGTGCCTTGGCGCGTCGAGCAGCCCGCCTCCGCCCCGGACGGGACCATCGCTCCAAGACGTCCCGGAGCCGGCCGCGGGCCCTGTGGTGGGTGTGGTCGGTGAGGGCCGCCCGGAACTCACGCTCGTCGCGCCACTCGCGTACGAGCTGCCAGACGTGCCGGCCCGGCGCGGGCGGGGTGGGGGCGCCGAGGGACCGGGCGCGGTAGGTGTCGAGGAGGAACTGCTGCGTGATGCTCATGTGACGCCTCTTCGAGACAGGGGGTTGGAGGCCCGGAGGCGCCGCGGTCGCCCCGGTCTCCCCAGCGTGCGGCGAGTGTGGGAGGGATGTCCCGTCGATTGACGGGGCCCGTCAATCGACGGAGGCGTTGTCGGTGGCGGGGTGCACCATGAGGTCATGGGCGTGCACATCGGCATCGCGGGGCTGCGGCCGGAAAGGGTCGCCGTCGTCCCCTCCCCGCTGGCCGAGCTCGGCATGGCGCTGCACGCGCTGTCCGAGCCGGGACACCACCCGGGCCTGCAGGCCTGGGTGACGGGCGTGACCGCCCGGCTCGACCCGCCTCTGGCCGACCGGATGTGCGAGGCGGACTTCCTGTGGCGGACGACGTTCTCGGACCTGTTCCTGCCCTGGGCGGGCATCCCGGGCCGCAGCGCGCTCCCGGGCGCCACGCTCGCCGAGGAGCTGGACCAGCTCGACAAGCTGTCCGACGAGCAGTTCGTCGACGCGGCCCTGGAGTTCACCTGCGCCCCCGGGTACGGCCAGCGCGGACCCACGGCGCTGACGGACGCGCGCACGCGCCGCCTCGTCCTCGACCTGGCCGCCGCCCGCGGTCCCCGGCAGTCGCTGTTCAGCGAGCGGCTGCTGGCCGACCCGCCGTCGATCCGGGCCTGGCTGCGGCAGTTCCTCCAGGACTGCGACGAGGCGTTCTTCGCGGAGGTGTGGTCCCGGCTGCGCCACCAGCTCGCGGCGGACGCGCGGCACAAGACGGACCTCCTCCGCCGCAAGGGCCTGGCCGAGGCGCTGAGCGCGGTCTCCCCGGCCGTCACGCTCGACGAGGCGGCCGGCCTGATCACGGTCGACAAGCTGGGCGAGGGCCTTACGGCCACGGGCGACGGCGGCCTGGTGCTGGTCCCGACGAGCCTGGGCCGGCCGCATCTGATGGTGCTGCACCGCTACGGCTGGCAGCCGGTGCTCCACTACCCGGTGGGCTCCCCCGAGCTCACCGCCCCGCAGACGCTGGAGCAGCTGGCCCTGCGGCTGACGGCGCTGTCCCACCCGGTGCGGATGCGGATGTGCCGCAACCTGGCCCGCAGCGCGCACACCACCGGCGAACTGGTGCAGGTGCTCGGCATGACGGCCCCGGAGATATCCCGGCACCTGAGCGTGCTGAAGAAGGCGGGCCTGATCACCACCCGCCGCCGCGGGCGCTACGTCCTGCACCAGCTGGACGTGACGGTGGTGGCCCGGCTGGGCAGCGACTTCCTGGAAGGCATCCTCCGCTAGCGGGGCCACGGCCCCACGGATCGGAGGAGCCACGGACCCAAGGAGCCACGGAGCCGCCGAGGCGGGGCTCAGCCGTGTCCGCCGGCCCGCACCAGCCCCGTCTCGTAGGCCAGCACCACGACCTGCACCCGGTCCCGGAGGCCGAGCTTGTTCAGGATGCGGCCCACGTGCGTCTTCACGGTCGCCTCCGACACCACGAGCCGCGCCGCGATCTCCCCGTTGGACAGGCCCTGCGCGACCAGCACCATGACCTCGCGCTCCCGTTCGGTGAGCCGCTCCAGTTCCTTGAGCCGGGGCTGCTGCGAGCTGCCCGGCAGCATCGGCGCGAAGCGGTCCAGCAACCGCCGGGTGGTGGAGGGCGCGACGACCGCGTCACCGCTGTGCACGGCGCGGATCGCGGCGAGCAGCTCACCGGGCGGCACGTCCTTGAGCATGAAGCCGGAGGCACCCGCCTTCAGCCCGGAGAAGGCGTACTCGTCGAGGTCGAAGGTGGTCAGGATGAGCACCTTCGGCGGGTCGGTGTCCGCGCAGATCCGGCGGGTCGTCTCCACGCCGTCGAGCTTGGGCATGCGGACGTCCATCAGCACCACGTCCACCTCGGTGGTCCGCAGTTCCTGGAGGGCCTCGACGCCGTCGCCGGCCTCCGCGACGACCTCCATGTCCGGCTGGGCGGCGAGCACCATCCGGAACCCGGTGCGCAGCAGCACCTGGTCGTCGACGAGCATCACGCGGATCGTCATCGGAGCCTCTTCCGTGTCCTCTTGACCTGCTTGGTGTGCTTGGTCTTCTTGCTTTTCTTGATCTTCTTGGTTTTCTTGATCGTCTTCGGGTCGTGACAGGTGTCAGTGACGGGCGTGCGGCGCTGTCAGTGCGCCGGTTTGAGCGGCAGGAGGGCGCTGATGCGGAATCCTCCGCCGGGGCGCGGGCCGGCGTCCAGGGTGCCGCCGACCATGCCGACACGCTCGCGCATGCCGATCAGCCCGTGGCCCTGGCCGTCGAAACCGCCCTCCTCGTACAGCTCGTGCGGCGCGCCCTTGCCGTCGTCCTCGACGAGCAGGCCGAGGCCGTCGTCGAAGTAGACCAGGCGCACACTGGCGCCGACGTTGGGCCCGCCGTGCTTGCGGGTGTTGGTGAGCGCCTCTTGAACGATGCGGTAGGCGGTGAGTTCGACGCCGCTGGGCAGGGGGCGCGGCGTGCCCTCGACCTTGAAGTCGACGGGCAGCCCGGAGCCGCGGCACTGCTCGACCAGGTCCTCGATCTGCTGCACGTCGGGCTGCGGCACGTACTCGCCGGCCTCCTGGTGCTCCCCGGTGCGCAGCACGCCGAGCAGGCGGCGCATCTCGGCGAGGGCCTGGCGGCCGGTGGAGGAGATGGTCTCCAGGGCCTTCTTCGCCTGGTCGGGGGCGGCGTCGAGGACGTAGGCGGCGCCGTCGGCCTGCACCACCATCACCGAGACGTTGTGCGCGACGACATCGTGCAACTCGCGTGCGATACGGGCGCGTTCGGCGGCGACGGCGACCTTGGACTGGGCCTCGCGCTCCCTCTCCAGCCGGGCGGCCCGCTCCTCCAGCTGCGCGAAGTAGGCGCGGCGGGTGCGGATGGAGTCGCCGAGCACCCAGGCGAGGGCGAAGGGGACGGTCATGAAGACCGTCAGGGCGACGTTGCCCGTGAAGTTGGTCTGGTCGCTCGGCCAGCGCAGATGGGCCACGGGCGCCGCGCACAGGCCGGCGCCCAGCGCGAAGCGGGAGGCCCAGCGGGCGCCCTCCGCCGCGACCGTGTAGACGATCACCAGCATGGCGAAGTCGGCGGGCCCCAGCCGGACGTCGGCGATCAGCTGGGCCACACCGGCCGCGGCGGCCAGCAGCAGCATCTTCTCCGGCACCCGGCGGCGCAGCGCGACGACCAGGCACAGCAGCAGCGTGATCGGCACGGCGGCGGCCGGGGAGCGGTGGCCGCCCACCACCGCGCTCAGCAGCGACATCCCGAGGAGGACGAGGGCCCAGGTGCCGTCGACCCACATCGGGTGCCTGCGGAGGAAGTCATAGAGGCGCTGCACGTAACCCAGCGTAGGGAAGCGGGATAGGTGCAGGGGTCAACCGGAGGGCCGATCCGGGGCGGGCGGGCGTACTCCCCAAGGTGGAGTCGCGGTCGTTGTGTGCGACGGGTCCGTCCGGCGGGCCGTACAGGGGCGGTCGTCCCGCTCCCGTCCGCCCCCGCGGGCGACGACGGGTCCGTCCGGCAGCCCCTAGCCTGGTCCCGTGGCAGCGGGGACGAACGATCAGTGGCGCGGATGGCGTGCGGCGGCGCAGGACGCGCTGTACGCGCCGGGGGGCTTCTACCGGCGGGGCGGTGGGCCGGCCGCGCACTTCCGTACGTCCGTGCACGCCTCCGCGCTGTTCGCCCGGGCCGTGGCGCGCCTGCTGTGCCGGGTGGACGAGGAGCTGGGCCGGCCCCCGGTGCTGGACTTCGTCGACATGGCCGCCGGACGGGGAGAACTGGTCCGCGGGGTGCTCGCGACGCTGCCCGGCGAGGTGGCGGGCCGCACGCGCGCGTACGCCGTCGAGGTCGCCGACCGGCCCGCGGGCCTCGATCACCGGATCGAGTGGCTGGCCGCGCCCCCGGAGGGGACGACCGGGCTGCTGTTCGCCAACGAGTGGCTGGACAACGTACCGGTCGAGGTCGCGCAGGTGGACCCGGCGGGTGTGGCGCGGCGGGTGCTGGTCCGGCGGGACGGGTCGGAGCGGCTCGGGGAACCGGTGGGGCCGGCGGAGGCGGGGTGGCTGGAGCGCTGGTGGCCGCTGACCGGCGAGGAGGGGCTGCGGGCGGAGATCGGGCTGCCCAGGGACGAGGCGTGGGCCTCGGCGGTCGCGACGCTCGGCCGGGGGCTGGCCGTCGCCGTGGACTACGCGCACACGGCGGACTCCCGGCCGCCGTTCGGGACGCTCACCGGCTTCCGGGACGGCCGCGAGACCAAGCCCGTACCGGACGGCTCCTGCGACCTCACGGCCCACGTGGCGCTGGACGCGTGCGCGCTGCCCGGCGGGCGGGTGCTCCCCCAGCGCACGGCGCTGCGCGCCCTCGGCGTGACCGGCGCGCGCCCCCCGCTGACGCTGGCGTCCACCGACCCCGCCGCCTACGTGCGCGCCCTGGCGAGCGCCGGGGAGGCCGCCGAGCTGACCGCGCCGGGCGGCCTGGGCGACTTCGGATGGCTGGTGCAGCCCGCCGGGATCCCGGACCCGTTCCGGGACTGAGCCCCGCCTGCCCCGAACGGCCCTGCCCCGAGCGGATCTGCCCGGCGCCTACTTGTCGATGTCCCCCACGACGAAGAACATCGACCCCAGGATCGCCACCATGTCCGCGACCAGCGTCCCCGGCAGCAGTTCGGTCAGCGCCTGGATGTTGTTGTACGAGGCGGAGCGCAGCTTCAGCCGGTACGGCGTCTTCTCGCCCTTGCTGACCAGGTAGTAGCCGTTGATGCCGAGGGGGTTCTCGGTCCAGGCGTAGGTGTGGCCCTCGGGTGCCTTGAGGACCTTCGGGAGCCGCTGGTTGACCGGCCCGGGCGGCAGTTCGGCGAGGCGGTCCAGGCAGGCGTCGGCCAGGTCGAGGGCGTTGTGCGTCTGCTCCAGCAGGCACTCGAAGCGGGCGAGGCAGTCGCCCTCCTGCCGGGTCACGACCTTCAGGACGTCGCCCAGCTCCCCGTAGGCGAGGTACGGCTCGTCGCGGCGCAGGTCGAGGTCGACGCCCGAGGCGCGCCCGATCGGCCCGCTGACGCCGTAGGCGTGCACGGCCTGCGGGCTGAGGACGCCGACGCCGCGGGTGCGGCCCCGGAAGATCTCGTTGCCGAGCACCAGGTCGTCGAAGCGGTCCATCCGGGAGCGCACGTCGGCGACGGCGGTCCGTGCGCGGCCGGTCCAGCCGGCCGGCAGGTCCTCCTTGAGGCCGCCGACGCGGTTGAACATGTAGTGCATCCGCCCGCCGGAGACCTCCTCCATGACGTGCTGGAGCTCCTCGCGCTCCCGGAAGGCGTAGAAGATCGGGGTGATCCCGCCGAGCTCCAGCGGATAGGAACCGAGGAACATCAGGTGGTTGAGCACCCGGTTCAGCTCGGCGAGCAGGGTACGCAGCCACACCGCGCGCTCGGGGACCTCCATGCCGAGCATCCGCTCCACGGCGAGGACCACGCCGAGCTCGTTGGAGAACGCCGACAGCCAGTCGTGGCGGTTGGCCAGCATGATGATCTGGCGGTAGTCGCGCGCCTCGAACAGCTTCTCCGCGCCGCGGTGCATGTAGCCGATCACCGGCTCCGCGTGCGTGATGCGCTCACCGTCCAGCACGAGCTTCAGCCGCAGCACGCCGTGCGTGGACGGGTGCTGGGGCCCGATGTTGAGCACCATGTCGGTGCTCTCCGCGGCGCCGCCGATTCCAACCAGGGTCTCCGTCGTAGGAGTCATGGACACAGTGTCTCCTACGTACGCTGGGCGCATGGAGACGGGGAGTCCGCGGGAGACGGGTCCGGACCGGGCCCAGGGCGCGGCGCGGGTGTCGGAGGGCGAGCCGGTGTGGATCGCTCTGCCGCCCGGGCTGCTGAGAATGCGGCGGTTGCTGCTGGTGGTGTGGCTGGGGCTGACGGCGCTGGCCGCCGGGCTGGTCCCGTGGCTGCTGGCCGGGCCCGCCTGGGCGGCCTGCGCGGTCCTGCCGGTGGCGCTGCTGGTCTGGGGCTGGGTGATGCTCGAGCGCAACTGGCGCTCCTGGCGCTACGCCGAGCGCGCTGACGACCTGCTGATCAGCCGGGGTGTGCTGTGGCGCGAGGAGACGGTGGTGCCGTACGGGCGGATGCAGCTGGTCGAGGTCACGTCCGGGCCGGTGGAGCGGCACTTCGGGCTGGCCAGCGTGCAGCTGCACACGGCCGCCGCGGCGACCGACGCGACCATTCCGGGCCTGGACCCGGCGGAGGCGGAACGGCTGCGCGACCGGCTCACCGAGCTGGGCGAGGCCCGATCGGCGGGCCTGTGACCGCGCCCGAGGCCGCCGAGAGCGCCGAGGGCGGGACGGGGGTCGGCTCGGGGGTCGGCTCGGGAACCGGCTCGGGGGTCGGCTCGGGAACCGGCTCGGGAACCGGCTCGGAGACGGGCTCGGAGACGGGCTCGGGAACCGGCTCGGGAACCGGCTCGGAGACGGGCTCGGGAACCGGCTCGGAGACGGGCTCGGAGACGGGCACGGAAACCGGCACGGAAACCGGCACGGAAACCGGCACGAGGACCGGCCCGGAAACCGGCACGGAAACCGGCACGGAAACCGGCACGAGGACCGGCCCGAGGACCGGCGTGGGGACGGGCACGGAAACCGGCACGAGGACCGGCACGGAAACCGGCACGAGGACCGGCCCGAGGACCGGCCCGAGGACCGGCGTGGGGACGGGCCCGGGAACCGGCCCGGGAACCGGCCCGGGGACCGGCGTCGAGCGGCGGCTGCACCCCGTCACCCCGCTGCGGCGCGCCTGGGCACCGATCGCCGTCGTCTTCGGCTGGGCCGTGCACGACCCCGACGGGGCCCAGCGCCATCTGACGCGGCTCACGACCACCACCCTGCTGATCGGCCTGGCCGTGATCGTCCCGGCCGCCGCGCTCTACGGCTTCTGCTCCTGGTGGTTCACCCACTTCGCGGTGACGGCGACCGAGCTGCGCATCCGCACCGGGCTCGTCTTCCGGCGCACCGCGCACATCCGGCTGGAGCGGATCCAGGCCGTCGACGTCACCCAGCCGCTGCTCGCCCGGGTGGCGGGCGTCGCCAAGCTCAGACTCGACGTCATAGGCACCGACAAGAAGGACGAGCTGTCCTTCCTGGGCGCCGGTGAGGCCCGGGCGCTGCGGGCCGAGCTGCTCGCCCGGGCCGCCGGCTTCGCGCCCGAGACCGCGCACGAGGTCGGCGAGGCCCCGTCCCGGCGGCTGCTGCGGGTGCCGCCGAAGGAGCTCGCCTGGGCGCTGGTGCTGTCCGGCGCGACCTGGGGGTCGCTGGCCGCGGCGCTCGTCGTGCCGCCGGTGCTGTGGCTGGCCACCCACAGCCTGTGGACGGTCCTGGCCGTCGCCCTGCCGCTGCTGGGCGCGGCGGGGGCAAGGAGCGTGGGCCGGTTCGTCGCCGAGTACGACTGGACGGTGGCCGAGTCGCCCGACGGGCTGCGCATCGACCACGGCCTGCTGGACCGGGCCCACGAGACGGTGCCGCCGGGGCGTGTGCAGACCGTGCGGATCGTGGAACCGCTGCTGTGGCGGCGGCGCGGGTGGGTCCGCGTGGAGCTGGACGTGGCCGGCTCGTCCAACTCCGTGCTGGTGCCGGTCGCCCCGCGCGAGATCGCC
Source organism: Streptomyces sp. NPDC058741 (assembly GCF_042746715.1). NCBI lineage: Bacteria > Bacillati > Actinomycetota > Actinomycetes > Kitasatosporales > Streptomycetaceae > Streptomyces > Streptomyces sp. NPDC058741. Next base: position 51,334 of record NZ_JBHYQH010000041.1, read on the forward strand.
GAGGACGTCGTCGCGCGGGTGCTGCCGGGCGTGACCGTCCCGGCGCACAGCGCTCTGTCGCCGTCGCCGCGCCGGGCCCGGTGGTGCGTGCCGGTGTGGTGGCGGGGCTACGGACTCGCCGTGACCGACGCGGTGTTCGCGGCCCGCTCCGGGCTGCTGAGCCGCAGCCTGGCCCTGGTCCCGCACGCCAAGGTGCAGAGCGTCCGGATGACCCAGGGGCCGTGGGAGCGCGCTCGGGGGGTGGCCGACGTCCACGTGGACACGGGCGGGAACAAGGTGGTGACGGCGCGCCTGAGGGACGCGCGGGAGGCGCGGGAGCTGCTCGCGGCGCAGGCGGAACGATCCCGCACGGGACGCAGGGACGCGCGACCGGACCGCTGGATGGCATGACGCACGAAGGCCCCCGACCGCAGTCGGGGGCTCGTGTCCACCTCGGGGTGAGGACACCCGGCCGCACGGCCCGGCGCCCCGCTACGCCGGCCAGCACACCCGACCGCACGGCCCGGGGTCAGGACACCCGGCTGCGCAGCCCCTGTACGTCGATCTGCTCGGTCTCGTCGTGCGCCGTCAGGTCGATGACCTGGCCGATGCCGCGGGACTCGGCGTCCGCCGGCTTGTAGTGGGCCTCGGTCTCGGCCTTGTGCAGCGCGAGCGCCTCCTGGCCGACGACATCGGCGAGGTCCTCGTTCTGCACGGCCTCCAGGGCGGCCCGCGAGGTGCCCTTCTTGGTGCCGAAGAAGTCGAATCCGCCCTCGCTCACCGGTCGCCGCGTCGGCGGCTGCGGGGCGACGGCCACGGCGGTCGGCACGGTGAAGTGACCGGAAGCCGCCCGCCCGGCCCGGCCCTGCTCCGGCAGCCGCTCGCCCTCGGCCCGCACGGCGGCGGGGGTGCCGGGGTCGGCGGAGGGGGCGGCGGAGGCGGGGTGCTCAGCGGAGGTCGCGGTGCGAGCGGCAGCGCCCCCGGTCCCGGAGCCGGCCGCCCCGGCCGCGTGCTCGCCGACCGCGCCGGACGGCCCCTGCGGCTCGGTTGCCGCGGCCTGTCCACTCTGCTCCGACCGGACCTGCTCGCGCTCCTGCGCGGGCGCGGCGTCGTCGTCGCCCTTGGGGACGCCGTCGCCGTCGCCGTCACCGCCGCCGTCCGGGTCGGGAACCGTCTCGCCGTCGTCGAAGCGGGCGAGCGCGGCCTTGGCCCGGAGGAACAGCCGGGACCCCTCGGGCGAGAACACCGGGGGAACCGCGGGCCCCTCCTCCACGGCGAGGGCCTCGACGGCGGAAGCCCCGGCCCCCGCAGCGCCGGCACCCGCGGCCCCGGCGCCGAACACCCCGGCGGCCGCCTCGTCCCGCCCGTTCGGGGCGGCGGCACTGACGGAGGCCCCCGCAGGCAGGGCCGCCCGTACCGGGGCCGTCGCCTCTATCTCGAGCACCCGGCGCTCCTCAAGGACGCTGGCGCGCTGGGTCTCCGACGTGGCGTACCGGCGCAGCAGCGCGGCGTGCTCGTTGCGCAGCCCGGCCAGTTCGCTGCGCTTGGCCCGCAGCCGCTGCTCCAGCTTTCCGCGCAGTTCGCGGGACTCCTCGAGGTCGGACTCGAGTTCGGCGACCCGCTCCTCGAAGCGCCACTCGTCGCTCGCCCGCGCGCGCGTGAGGTCGGCGACGCGTTTGCCCGCCTGGATGTCCCAGCGGCGCAGCACGACCGCGCCGACGACCGCCGTCGCCGCGGCGGCCGCGGCCAGACCGCGGAGCACGGCCGGATCCGTGAACACCCAGGGCCCCAGGGCGCAGACGAGGGAGACGCCTGCGATCGCCGACGGGGGCAGCAGCCTGTGCAGGGGCGGGGAATGGCGATGACGTCCACGTGGCATGGCCAGAAACTTACCGCGCGTAGGCGAATCGTGGTGAGCCACCCCGCAAAAACAAAGCCATTTCGGGAGCGTCACGCCGCATCAGAACTCGGGAAGAAGCGGAGTCAATCGCTCGGGCAATTCCCAAGATCATTTTCAGCGGATGTTCAGCCGCCCGCTCATCCACTCCAGCGCCGCCGGAATCTCCCGCCGCCAGGTGGTGAAGTTGTGCCCGCCGCTTTCCAGGACGATCGAGGAGATCCGCGTGCGCCCGGTGGCCTTCACCCTGTCTATGAACCTCAGCGTGTCCCCGTGGCCGGCCTCTCCCCGCCTGCTGCTGGTGACCAGCAAAGAGATGTCGGGAGCGGGCGTGTTCGCCAGGCACCACCACAGGTCGGCGCGATTGCGCAGCTGCTTGTCGCCCTGGAAGAGATCACCCGTCGTGGCGTCGACCGACGCCTTGTAGTGAGCGGAGAGTCCGGCCCCCGCCGAGTACACCCGGGGATGGTGCAGGGCGATCTTCAACGCGCAGTAGCCGCCGGTGGAGTTGCCGATGATGCCGAGTCCGCCGGGCCCGGCCGGGATCCGGTAGTGCGCGCGCAGCGCGTCGGGCAGATCGCGCGCGAAGAACGACTCGGTCCGCGGCCCGCCCGGGACGTCCACGCACTCGGTGTCCCGGGGCGGCGCCAGCGTCGGCCGCAGCATGACGAGGATCATCGGCCGGGCACGTCCCGCCCGGGCCAGTTCCAACGCAGTGAGCGGATAACGGAGTTTCTCCACCAGGGCCGACGCGGTGCCCGGATAACCGGTCAGCACCACGGCGGCCGGGAACCCGCGCGTGCGGTACCGCTTCTGGTAGTACTCCGGCGGCAGATAGACGTACGCGGACGTGACGATACCCGTCGTACGGCCCGCGATGCCGACCTGCTGAATACGGCCCCCCGCCTCCGGACGCGCCCCGCCCGCCCCCGGCACCCGCCGGGAGGCGACCACCTCCAGCGGCCCGCCCCCGCGCGTGTGGTCGACGACCACGCCCTGCTCCCCCTCCTGCCCGAACAGGTCGGCCCAGCTCGCGTAGAACCCGAAGGCCTGGTTGGCGGCCAGACCCACCGCGGCGAACAGCGCCAGCTGGGTGGCCAGCAGCAGGCCGATGCGCCCGCCCACGGCACGCCAGGTGCGCCGGGCCAGCCGCGGCCACAGCCAGACCGTGCCCGCGAACAGGAGCACGGCGGACAGCACCGCCGACACCAGCACGCTGTTGCTCGTCAGACCCATGGGTGGTCACCCGCTCGCGCTCTCCGCCCGGGCCGGCCCCCGCGAGCACGCCTTCGCGCGGGCTTGTCCCCGACTTTCCTCCGCCTTTGAACCGACTTTGACAGGGGGAGTGAACCTCTCCCCCCGAGACACCGTCCTAGAGGGCGTAATGTCGCCGGATGCCCGAATCGGCACCGGATCCAAGATCTCTCGCGGAACTACGGGATGCGATGTCTGTCAGGACAGATGAGGAAATGTCGGGTGAGGTTCCCGTCCGCCGCGGCAGGTCGGTCCCCTCGGGCCGGGTGAGCCGGGTGCTGCGCGGGCCACGCCCCGAGTCCGTCCCCGTCCTCGTCGGCAGAGCCTGCGCCGGCGTGGGCCTGCTGGACATCGCCGCGGGCGTCTTCCCCCGCTTCCGGCACAGCCGGATGCACGCCCTCGCCGAGGTGCTGCCCGGCGCGCTCGGCCCTTTCGCGGCCGCCCTGTCCCTCAGCGCGGGCGTGCTGTTGCTGCTGCTCGCCCACGGACTCAGGCGTGGCAAGCGCCGGGCCTGGCGGGCGGCCGTGGCCCTGCTCCCCGCCGGTGCCGTCGCGCAGTTCACCTACCGGCACTCCCTCGTCGGCGTCCTGCTCTCCCTGGCCCTGCTGGCTCCCCTGCTGCGCCACCGCGACCAGTTCGACGCCCTACCCGACCCGCGCAGCCGCTGGCGGGCACTGGCCAACTTCGTCCTCATGAGCGCCGGTTCGCTGCTGCTGGGCCTGCTCGTCGTCAGCGTCAACGGCGACCACATGATCGGCGACCCGAGCCTGGCCGACCGCATCACGCACGTCCTCTACGGCCTGTTCGGCTTCGAGGGCCCGGTCGCCTACCAGGGCAGCACCTCCTGGACCGTCGCCTTCTCCCTCGGCGCCCTCGGTCTGCTCACCGCCGTCACCACCGTCTACCTCGCCTTCCGCCCCGAACACCCCGCCGCACAGCTCACCGAGGAGGACGAGGCCCGGCTGCGCGCCCTGCTGCGGCGGCACGGCGGCCGCGACTCCCTGGGGCACTTCGCCCTGCGCCGCGACAAGGCCGTCGTCTTCTCCCCCAGCGGCAAGGCGGCCGTCACCTACCGCGTGGTCTCCGGCGTGATGCTCGCCAGCGGCGACCCGATCGGCGACGTCGAGGCCTGGCCCGGCGCCATCGAACGCTTCATGGACGAGGCACGGGCGCACTCCTGGACCCCCGCCGTCATGGGCTGCTCCGAGACCGGCGGCGAGGTGTGGACCCGCGAGACCGGGCTCGACGCCCTCGAACTGGGCGACGAGGCGGTGGTGGACGTCAAGGACTTCTCCCTCGCCGGCCGCGCGATGCGCAATGTGCGCCAGATGGTCAAACGCATCGAGCGCGCCGGTTACGAGACCCGGGTCCGACGTGTCCGTGACCTCGGCGACGCCGAGCTGGAGCGCATCCGGCGCGCCGCCGACGACTGGCGCGGCACCGACACCGAACGCGGCTTCTCCATGGCCCTGGGCCGCGTCGGCGACCCCGCCGACGGCGACTGCCTCATCGCCACCGCCCACCAGCAGGACGACCAGCCGGGCCCCTACGGCGACCTGAAGGCGATCCTGCACTTCGTGCCCTGGGGCGCAGACGGAGCCTCCCTCGACCTCATGCGCCGCGACCGCTCCGCCGACCCCGGCATGAACGAACTGCTCATCGTCGCCGCCCTCCGGGCCGCCCCCAGGTTCGGCATCGAGCGGGTCTCCCTCAACTTCGCCATGTTCCGCGCGGCCCTGGCCCGCGGCGAGAAGATCGGCGCCGGACCGGTGCTGCGTGCCTGGCGCGGACTGCTGGTCTTCCTCTCACGCTGGTTCCAGATCGAGTCGCTGTACAAGTTCAACGCCAAGTTCCGGCCGCGCTGGGAGCCCCGCTTCGTCGTCTACCGCGCCTCCGCCGACCTGCCCCGCATCGGCATCGCCGCGCTCCAGGCCGAGGGCTTCGTCGACCTCGCCCTGCCCCTGCCGCGCTTCCTGCGCCGCCGGCGCCCGGAACACCGCCGCCCCTGCGCCCACACCCGGACGCCGGAACACAGCGTCAGGGCGGCCTGAACCAGGCGCACGCCGCACGACGGCACCCCGATCCGCCCCTCCCCCGGCCCGGCCACGCCCGCAGCCCGGGCTCCTCCCCGCCCGGAAGGGGCGGCCCCGAGTCCGGCCGACGTCGGGGAGACGCGGGCCGGACTCGTCATACGGAGGCGCCGGACCCGGAACCCGTTACCGCCGTCCCCCCACCGGACCCGGAACCCATACCGCCGTCCCCCCACCAGCCCCGCACCCCATACCGCCGCCCCGCACCGCCCCGGACCCGATACCGCCGCCCCGCACCCCCGGACCCGATACCGCCGCCCCCGCACCGCCCCCGGTACGACCACCCGACGTCCATTCGGACCGGGCCGCGGCCCCTGGTCTCCCCCGGCGGGGCCTACGCTGAACACATGAGCAACCAGAGCGGACGCGGGCGCGTCGCGGGCCTGCCGGAATGGGACCGCTGCGCGGTCATGGGGGTGGTGAACGTCACCCCCGACTCCTTCTCCGACGGCGGCCGCTTCTTCGACACCACGGCCGCCGTCAAGCACGGCCTCGACCTGGTCGCCGAGGGGGCCGACCTGGTCGACGTCGGCGGCGAGTCCACCCGCCCGGGTGCCACCCGCGTGGACGAGACCGAGGAACTGCGCCGCGTCATCCCCGTCGTGCGCGGCCTGGCCTCCGAGGGCGTCACCGTCTCCGTCGACACCGTGCGCGCCTCGGTCGCCGAACGCGCCCTCGCGGCCGGCGCCGCCCTCGTCAACGACGTCAGCGGCGGTCTCGCCGACCCCCGCATGATCCCGGCCGTCGCCGACGCGGGCGCCCCCTTCGTCGTCATGCACTGGCGCGGCTTCCTGCAGGGCGGCACCGTCCGGGGCGTCTACGCCGACGTCGTCACCGAGGTCGTGGACGAGCTGCACACGCGTGTGGAAGCCGTCCTGGAGGGCGGCATCGCCCCCGACCGCGTGATCGTCGACCCCGGCCTGGGCTTCTCCAAGGACGCCGAGCACGACCTGGCCCTCCTCGCGCGCCTCGACCGGGTCCTCGGCCTCGGCCACCCGCTGCTCGTCGCCGCCTCCCGCAAACGGTTCCTCGGCCGCGTCCTCGCCGGCCCGGACGCCCCGCCCCCGCCCGCCCGCGAACGCGACGCCGCCACCGCCGCCGTCTCGGCCCTCGCCTCGCACGCCGGCGCCTGGGCCGTCCGGGTCCACGAGGTCCGCGCCAGCGCCGACGCCGTACGCGTCGCACGCGCCGTCGAAGGGGCCCGCACCCGCGCGGAAGGAACCCGGTGAGCGCCCCGCACACCGACGTCGAGCAGGTCGAGGCCGCCAACACGGCCTTCTACGAAGCGCTGGAGCAGGGCGACTTCGAAGAACTCGCGTCCCACTGGCTGACCCCCTCCGACCTGGGCGTCGACGAGACCTACCACGACCCGGCCGACGCTGGCGTGGTCTCCTGCGTGCACCCCGGCTGGCCGGTGCTCACCGGCCGCGGCGAGGTGCTGCGCTCCTACGCGCTGATCATGGCGAACACGGACTACATCCAGTTCTTCCTGACCGACGTGCACGTCTCGGTCACCGGCGACACCGCCCTGGTCACGTGCACGGAGAACATCCTCAGCGGCGGCCCCGCCCCCGAGGGCGACGAGGAACTCGGCCCGCTCGTCGGACAGCTCGTGGTCGCCACCAACGTGTTCCGGCGCACGCCCCAGGGGTGGAAACTCTGGGCGCACCACGCTTCCCCGGTCCTGGCCGAGACCGACGAGGACGAGGGCGACGACACCCCCGCCTGAGTGGGTGACGGGCAGGAAGTGGTTGGAATCACGGACACCCGGGTAGGAGCGGCTACCAACCCGTGAGCCACCGCGTTCCCCGGGGGAAACGCCGGATGAACCCTGCCGGGCCCGCCCCGGGCCCGGCAGGCCCGTGGCGCCGCCCCGTCCGTGCTCGCGGGTAGATTCGACCGAGGCCGGTGTGCGCCCGCACACGGCACGGACCGGCCGTGACCGACGATTGCAGGAGTGATTGGCATGGATCGTGTCGCGCTGCGCGGCCTGAGGGCCCGCGGGCACCACGGTGTGTTCCCCGAGGAACGCCGGGAGGGCCAGACCTTTGTCGTGGACCTCGTCCTCGGCCTGGACACCCGGCCGGCCGCGGCCGACGACGACCTGGCGAAGACCGTGCACTACGGCATCGTGGCGGAGGAGGTCGTGGCCGTCGTCGAGGGCGAGCCCGTCGACCTCGTCGAGACACTGGCCGAGCGCATCGCCCAGGTCTGCCTGAAGCACGAGCGGGTCCAGCAGGTCGAGGTCTGCGTCCACAAGCCGGACGCCCCGATCACGGTCCCCTTCGACGACGTGACCGTCACCATCACCCGGAGCCGAGCATGACCGCACCCTTCATCCAGGGTCCCAGCGACCCGACCGTACAGCCGGTGCCCGTCTCCGTCACCGAGAAGGTCGACGCCGCGGACACCACGCTCTCCAACCCCAAACGGGCCGTCGTCGCCCTCGGCTCGAACCTCGGAAACCGCCTGGAGACCCTCCAGGGCGCCGTCGACGCCCTCGGCGACACCCCGGGCCTGCGCATCAAGGGCGTCTCCCCCGTCTACGAGACAGAGCCCTGGGGCGTCGACCCCGGCAGCCAGCCCGCCTACTTCAACGCGGTCGTGGTCCTCAGGACGACCCTCCCGCCCTCCTCGCTCCTGGAGCGCGCCCAGGCGATCGAAGAGGCCTTCCACCGCGTCCGAGACGAGCGCTGGGGCCCCCGCACCCTCGACGTCGACATCGTCTCCTACGCAGACGTCGTCTCCGACGACCCCGAGCTCACCCTCCCCCACCCCCGGGCCCACGAGCGCGCCTTCGTCCTGGCGCCCTGGCACGACCTGGAGCCCGACGCCCAGCTCCCCGGCCGCGGCCCGGTCGCCGGTCTCCTCGACACGGTCACCCGTGCCGGCGTCACGTCCCGCGAGGACCTGGAACTCCGGCTGCCCGAGTAGCCGTTAAGGTCAAGACGGTCCCGCACCGGGCCGAGCCGGGGGACTCCGAAGGGACACCGTGAAAGAGCTGCGCATCAGGTTGCTGGCCGGCGTCTTCGTCGTGGCCGGAGTCCTGTCCTGGGCGGGCGCCCGCCTGTGGAACTCGATCGGCACGCTCCCCAGCGTCCCCCTGGCCGCCCCCATCGTCCTGGCGGTGATCGCCGTGGTCCTGCTGGCCACGGCGCTCTCGCTGCGCGCCCGGCTCAAGGCGCAGCGCGAGCGGCAGCCCGACGCCAAGGGCGTCGACCCCATGATGGCCGCCCGCGCGGTGGTCTTCGGCCACGCCAGCGCCCTGGTCGCCGCCCTGGTCTCCGGCATGTACGGCGGCACCGGCGTGTTCCTCCTGGAGTCCCTGGAGATCCCGGCCCGCCGCGACCAGGCCATCTACGCCGGCTTCGCGGTCGTCGCGGGCATCGGCGTGATAGCGGCCGCCCTCTTCCTGGAGCACGTCTGCAAGCTCCCGGAGGACGACGAGAACGACGACGCGGGCGCGGCGCCCACGGTGTGACGCGAGCCGTCAGCGGGCCATGATGAGGCTCATCGCCTCGTGCCGCGTCGCCATGTCCCGCAGCTGCCCCCGCACCGCCGACGTCAGCGTCTTGGCGCCGGGCTTGCGGATGCCGCGCATGGACATGCACATGTGCTCGCACTCCACGACCACGATGACCCCGCGCGGCTCGAGTATCTCCATCAGCGAGTCCGCGATCTGCGTGGTGAGTCGTTCCTGCACCTGCGGACGCCGCGCGTAGACGTCCACGAGCCGGGCCAGCTTGGACAGCCCGGTGATCTTGCCGTTGGTGGACGGGATGTACCCGACGTGGGCGACACCGCGGAACGGGACCAGGTGGTGTTCGCAGGTCGAGAACACCTCGATGTCCTTGACGAGCACCATCTCGTCGTGGCCGAGGTCGAACGTGGTCGTCAGGACGTCCTCGGGCTGCTGCCAGAGCCCGGCGAATATCTCCTTGTACGCCCGGGCCACCCGGGCCGGCGTCTCACGGAGGCCCTCGCGGTCCGGGTCCTCGCCGACCGCGATCAGAAGTTCGCGGACGGCGTTCTCGGCGCGCTTCTCGTCGAACTCGCCGATCTTGCCCTCGCCGTCCAGCGTCACGGGGTCGGTCATCTGTGCCTCGTTCCTGTGTCCCTCATGGCGGAAAAGCCGCGCCCCCCAGGCTAAAACCTGGGG
>NZ_JBHYQH010000042.1:0-59301 GCF_042746715.1 Streptomyces sp. NPDC058741
GCTGTGCGCCGGGCGCACAGCGGCCCTCCCGTATGCCGGCCTGCCGGGTCAGTCCTGCTGGAAGAGCTCCGCTGGCAGGGGCTTGAGGAGGGTGTACAGGTCGTCCGTGATGGGGCGGTCCCAGGCGGCGATGGTCACCAGGACGTTGTCGCTGCGGTCGAACTGCACGCAGGAGATCCGGCTCTCGGAGAGCTTGACGCGGCGCACGATCAGCAGGTTGTCACCCTGCATCACCGGCACGTCCTCGGTGCCGACGACGGTGACCTCCTCGTCGTTCTCCAGCGCCAGCAGCAGCTGGGCCACCTCGAAGGGGGGCTCGCCCGCGGGGACCTCGCGGGCCGGGGAGCCCTCGGGCAGGTTCCCGATGATCATGGCGGGGCCGCGGCCGCCGAACAGGTCGTAGCGCAGGAAGACGCCCTGGCAGGTGCCGTCGGGTGCGGGGAGCAGGCCCGCGCCGAGGTTGCCGGGCCAGTCGCCCGGATCCATGGCCAGTACGTCGAAGTCGGGCCCGGCGGGGGTGGCACTGCGGCGGCGGAGGAACGACATGCCGCCATGGTACGTGCCCGGGCCTGCGAAGGGGCGGCCGGGCGGCGGCCCGATCGGCCCTGCGTCGCCGCCCGGTGGGGCCGGTGGTGGCGGACCACCCGGGCACGGTTGCCGCAGGACGGCCCGCACCACTCCTGGCGGGGGTGCACGGGGGTCCTCGGGGGTGCTCCTTGACGTGCCGTTAACGAGCGGCGGCGAATCAGGTGACAAGTAATCTGCCCGTAGCCTTCGGATCGGAGGACGTGCCCACCGCACGGTCTCGGGTTCGGCCCGCGGGCCCTGGAGCGGGCCGGCCTGGAGGGCGGCGAGATCGGCGTGCGCCGCCTCGACGGCCTCGGGATGCGCCCCGCGCTCGGCGTGCTCGGCCAGAGCCCACGGCAGCGGCCCGGCGAGCATCTCCAGGACCAGGCCGTGCGCGGTCAGATGGTCCGCAGGGGCGGTCGGCTCTGCCGCGTCCCGCCCCAGCCTCTTCCCCCGGCCGGAGTGGTAGGCGGAGGCGACCGCACCGGAGCACGCGCGGCACGGCGAGCCCGGCCGTGCGTCGCACTTCGGGCAGGGGCGGCGTTCGACGTCGTCCGCGTCCGATCGGCCGGACCCGGAGAGATCGTGAGGGTCCGTCATGCCCCTGGTCTTCGCACTGTGCAAGTCTCAGTAGGGGGTCGCTCCCGCTTGGGAGTGAGAACGGGCTCCGAGAACCGGTCCGAGATCACCAAGGTTCGGCGCCCCGTTCTCGATCTTGCTCGGGCAAAGGGTCGTTGGCGAGAACGCCAGCCGCGTACGGCGCGGGGGACGCGTCAGCGGGTGCGTTCGTAGTGGCGGCGCGCTTTTTCGCGGTTCCCGCAGACGGCCATCGAGCACCAGCGGGCACGGTTGGCGCGGCTGCGGTCGAGCAGGAACAACTGGCACTCTTCGTTGGCGCAGGGGCGTAGCCGGCCGGGCATGCGCATCTCGGTGGCGGCCCAGGCGAGAACCACCTCGACGGCCAGCCGGGCGTGCGGCGGAGTCTTGACCGTCCACTGAAGACCATCCGAAGTGATCTCCGGGATCTGGTGGACCCCTTCGAGTAGCGGGCTCAACATGGCAGGCGAGCGTTCTCCGCGCACTACGTCCCGCAGAATGTCCCGCGTCTCGCGCAGCAGCGCCAGTTCCGCGAGGCTGCCTTCGCCGCCGTGCTCCCGCGCCCAGCGTCCGCCCCCGGCCGGGTCGCCGAGCGCGTCCTGTTCCTCGCCGTTGACCAGTGGCCTGCTGTTGAGCAGGTCCAGCAGCGTGTCCATCGGGTGCCACTCCATTCTAACCTGATCGAGTTATTTGACAGGTTAGCTCACGCGTGCTTGCATCACGAGGAACTAACCAGATCAACAACTTTAAGAGGTTAGAAATGAGCTCGGTGCACCACCGGACCGCCACTGTCGACGGCCATGAGATCTTCTACCGTGAAGCCGGCCCCGCCGGCGCCCCCGCGATCGTGCTGCTGCACGGCTACCCGACCAGCTCGTTCATGTTCCGCGAGCTCATCCCGATGCTGGCCGACGACTACCACGTCATCGCGCCGGACCACCTCGGCTTCGGCCACTCCGATGCCCCCCTCGTGGGAGAGTTCACCTACACCTTCGACGCCCTCGCCGAACTCACCTCCGGACTGCTCGGCCGACTGGGCCTGGACCGCTACGCCCTCTACGTCCAGGACTACGGCGCCCCCGTCGGATGGCGCCTCGCCCTCCAGCACCCCGAACGGATCTCCGCCCTCGTCACCCAGAACGGCAACGGCTACGAGGACGGCTTCGTCGAGTCGTTCTGGACCGACGTCTGGGCCTACGGGGCGAACCCCGGCCCCGACACCGAACCCGCCGTCCGCGCCGCGCTGGGCGTCGACGCGATCCGCTGGCAGTACCTCCACGGCGTGCCGGACCCGAGCCTGGTCAGCCCGGACACCTGGGAGCACGACTTCGCCCTCGTCTCTCGCGAGGGCAACGACGAGGTCCAGCTGGCGCTGTTCCGCGACTACCAGAACAACCGCCCGCTCTACCCGCTGCTGCACGAATTCCTGCGCACCAGCGAGGTCCCGGTGCTCGCCGTGTGGGGCCGCAACGACGAAATCTTCGGCCCGGCCGGCGCGCAGGCCTTCGCCCGCGACGCCAAGGACGCGGAGGTGCACCTGATCAACGGCGGTCACTTCCTGCTGGAGAGCCACCTGGACGTCGTCGCGGGGTACCTGCGCGGCTTCCTCGGGCGGGTGCTGGGATAAGTAGGGCCGGGGGCTGGAAGCGGAGCCTTCGCAGGCCACCGCGCCAGTCCCGACTCTCTGAGCCGCACGCCGTACGCTGCCGGCGCTGGCAGGGGAGAGTGACGGCCCCCGCCCGGCGTCTGGCGGTCCGGCCGCGCTTGCACCAGGCCCGCCCGCCCCGCTGAAACGCTTCGCCGGTACCCGCGCCCGCCGTACGGCGGCGCAGCTACCGTCCAGCCCCGAATACCCCCAGATGGGCCGGCATGGCGCGGAGCCGGCACCGGGAGGCCGCCTCGGGTCGCGTGTCCGGAGAAGCGCGCGGGACACCGGATCGGCCGCCGGATCACGGCAGCCCGGGCGGTTCCCCGTCGCGCCCCCGAAGGACGGACCCTAGGTGAGGTCGAACTCTCCTTCTCGCGCTCCCGACACGAACGCGCCCCACTCCGCGGGCGTGAAGATCAGGGAGGGGCTCTCCGGGCAGCGGCTGTTCCGCATGGCGATGAAGCCTTCCACGAAGGCGATCTGCACATCGCCCAGGCCGCGGCCGCTGGACTGCCACTGCGCGTTGCTGAGGTCCAGATCAGGCTTGTCCCAGCCCATGAGCGGGCGCTGCTGGGTGGTGGTGTCGGCCACGTCCGTGCTCCTCCCGGTTCGTCCGTCCGCGGCCAGCCTAGCGATCGCGTCCCACGGCCGACAGGGCACGTGCGGGGGACCTTTCAGGAGGGCCTTGCGTCCGGAGGGCGGCGCACGTGAGGGAGCCGGGCCGCAGGGGACCGACGGTCGCCGGGCGGCAAGCGGTCCGCCGGTGGGCGCGGCGGGTCGCGTCCGCCTGTGAGGGGTGATCGCGCGGCCGGTCGATTGAACCCGGGGTGACGTACGGACGTACTGGTGGTGACAGGCCCGCTGCCGGGGCTCTGTCCGCCATGCCATCGCACGACCGCACGGAAGGACCACCGGGTGTCCCTCTTCACTCGCTCCCGCCAGCAGCCGGACATGACCGAGGGCGGGAGCGCACCGGACGACGGCACGACCGGTCGGGGCGGTGACGGCGACCGGCCCGAGCGGGACGCGGACGGCGACAAGGCCGGTGAGGCGGGTCCGGACGAGGAGGAGACCGCTGCCCCGCCCGGGACGGTCGCCGACTCGGCCCCGGGCCCGCGGTCGGACCCGGCGTCCGACGCGGAATCGGGCGTCGTCGCCAGGCCCGGCTGGTTCGGCCGGCGTCGCCGTCACCCCCGTATCGCACGCGGCGTGTCCGTCGGGACGACGGTGCTGGCCGGTGCGCTCGTGCTGTTCGCGCTGCTCGTGCCGAACCGGATCGAGCGGATCGAGTTCGCCTCGTTCGTGAGGATCCCGGCCGAGGGCGTGCTGCTCGCGGGGCTGCTGCTGGCGCTGCCGCCCAGGCCGCGGCGGATCGCGTCGGTCGCGACCGGCGTGTTCCTCGGGCTGGTCACGGTCCTGAAGTTCGTCGACATGGGCTTCTACCAGATCCTGGCGCGCCCCTTCGACCTGGTGCTGGACTGGATCCTGCTCGACGACGCGACGGACTTCCTGCGCGAGTCGTTCGGCCGCACCGGGCAGCTGCTGGCCGTGGCCGGGGTCATCGTCCTGTTCGTCGCGCTGCTCGTCCTCACCGCGCTCGCGGTGGTGCGGCTGACGCACCTGATGGACCGCCACCGGCCCGTCGCCGCCCGGACGACGCTGATCCTGGGCACCGCGTGGATCAGCTGTGTGACCCTGGGCGTGCAGATCGGCGGCGTGCCGGTGGCCACCAAGGGCAACGCCGAGTTCCTGGGCCACCGGGTGGAGCAGGTGCGGGCGGGGCTGAGGGACGCGCGGGTCTTCGACCAGCAGGCCTCCGTGGACGCCTTCGCCGACACACCGCCCGACCGGCTGCTCACGGAGCTGCGCGGCAAGGACGTCCTGTTCACGTTCATCGAGAGCTACGGCCGGGTCGCGATCGACGACCCGGCGATGGCCGCGCGGACCGACACCGTGCTCAAGGAGGGCACCGGCAGACTCAAGGCGGCCGGGTTCGAGTCGCGCAGCGGCTGGTTGCGGTCACCGGTGACGGGCGCGGGCAGCTGGCTCGCCCACTCGACGTTCCTGTCCGGGCTGTGGATCAAGAACCAGCAGCGGTACCGGAGCCTGACCACCAGCGACCGCATGACGCTCACCCGGTACTTCCGCAAGACGGGTGCCTGGCGGACCGTCGGCATCGTGCCGGGGGTGCGGCGCGCCTGGCCGGAGGGGAAGTTCTTCGGCCTGGACCACATCTACGACTCCGAGCACCTCGGGTACCACGGCCCGTACTTCAGCTGGACGCCCGTGCCCGACCAGTTCAGCTTGGAGGCCTTCGAGCGGCTGGAGCACGGCAGGAAGGACCGTGAGCCGATCATGGCGGAGATCATCCTGGCCTCCAGCCACAATCCCTGGTCCCCGATCGCTCACATGGTCGACTGGGACGACCTCGGTGACGGCTCGGTCTTCCACCGCATCAAGAAGGAGGGCACCGACCCCGCCGAGGTGTGGAAGGACCCGCAGAAGGTGCGGGCCGAGTACCGCAAGGCCATCGAGTACTCCATCCGCAGCCTCACCGAGTGGGTCGAGCGCTACGGCGACGAGAACACGGTGCTGGTCTTCCTCGGCGACCACCAGCCCGGGCCGACCGTCACCGCCGGGGACACCGGCAAGGACGTGCCGGTGACGATCGTCGCGCACGACGAGAAGGTCCTGGAGCGGGTCGCCGACTGGGACTGGACCGACGGCCTCAAACCGGCCGAGGACGCGCCCCGTTGGGGCATGGACACTTTCCGCGACCGCTTCATGACGGCGTACGGTCCGCGGGGCTGAGGAACGGCGGGAGCGGCGGTCCGCTCGGGCCGTGCCGGGCGAGCGGGCAGGCCGGCCGGCGAGCGGGCGCCGTCGCCGAGTTCACCGAGAAGGTGCGCACGCCGTCGCGCCCACCGCCGGCTCAACCATGGGACGGGTGCGTCCGGAGGGGTGGAACCGACGGCCGGGCGGGCTCTGCCGCGCCCGGCCGTCCCTGTCCTCGGCGAAGACGACGCCGGGAGGCACGATGCGCACCCGCTGGAGACGACTCGTTCTCGGTGCCACGGCCCTGTTCACCGCCGCGACCGCGTTACCCGCGGGGGGATCGAGGAGGTGGCGGCGGTGGCGGGCCGGGGCGGTCTGACCGTGCGCGACCTGCAGCGGCAGCAGTTCGCCGACCGGATGCCGGCGGGTGATCTCGCCGCCGGGGACGTGACGCGGGCGTGTGCCGCGCTGCCGGGCGGCAGGGCGACGGGCAGCGACGGCGAGTCCGACGACGTGTCGCGGGCGTGAGGGGTGCTGAAGCGGTGGGACCGCACCGTGGAGACCGGCAGCCGGGGGGCGCTGCTCTTCGACCGGTTCTGGCGGAAGCGGGAACCGTATGTGCCGCCGGAGCGGTTGTGGAAGGTGCCGTACTCGGCTGCCGACCCGGTCCGCACCCCGAACACGCTTGACACGGACGCTCCGGGCTTCGCCGCCGCCCTCGCCGACGCGGTGGCCGAACTGCGGGCCGCGGGCATCGCGCTGGACGCGCCGCTCGGGGCGCACCAGTTCGTCGTCCGCGACCGCGCGCGGCTGCCGATGCCGGGCGGCGCGGGCAGGCTCGGCGTATGGAACGTGCTGGAGCCGGTGTGGGATCCGGCAGGCGGGGGCTACACGGAGGTGCCGTCCGGGACGAGCCATCTCCAGGCGGTGGGCTGGGACGGCAGTCCCTGCCCGGTGGCGCGGACACTGCTGACGTACTCCCAGTCGTCGAATCCCGACTCGCCGCACCACGCCGACCAGACGCGGCTGTTCTCCGGTGAGAAGTGGGTGGCGTCGCCCTTCTGCGAGCGGGACATCCTGGCCTCGCCGCACCTGGAGGTCGTGCGGGTGCGCGAGCGGGGCTGACCGCGCGGGACGGGGTGCCGCCGCCGCCGCGGCGCCCCGGGGGACCACGGCCCCGGATCGCCGCCGCGCCGGGCCGCCGTCCGGTTCACGGCGGTGTTCGACGGACATACTTCCGGGGACGTGCGTGGCGGTCGGGACGAAGGGGTGTGCGGTGACCGGCAGACCGGTGAACGGAGAGCTGACCCGACGTCAACTGGGCCTGGCGGGGACGGCGCTGGGCGGTGCGCTCGCCCTCGCCCCGCTGACCGTGCTGGGCGGGGGACCCGCCGGCGCCGCCCAGGCGGCCGGCCGTCCGGGCCACCGCCCCACACTGCGGCACGGGTCCGCCGCACGAGCGGGACTGCTCGACACCCATCTGCGCCGCCTGGTCACCGACGCCGAGACCTTCCTCGGGCCGTCCCCCGAGCACCCGTGGTACGCGGGCGCCGTCCTGCTGGCCGGGCGGGGCGGCACCGTCGCGCTGCACCGGCCCCTCGGCACGGCCGTGCGCTACCGGGCCTACGACGAGAAGACCGACACCGGTGTGGAGTTCCCGCCCGAGGAGCAGATCCCGATGGCCGAGGACACCGTCTTCGACCTGGCCTCGGTGTCCAAGCTGTTCACCTCGCTCCTCGCCGTGCAGCAGGTGGAGCGGGGGCGGCTGGGCCTGGAGGCGAAGGTCGCCTCCTGCCTGCCCGAGTTCGGCCGGGCCGGCAAACAGGACGTGACGATCCGTCAGCTCCTGACGCACACCTCGGGTTTCCGCCCGTGGATCCCGCTGTACAGCGCGCCGACGCACGAGGGCAAGCTGCGGCTCGTCTGGGACGAGAAGCCGGTCAGCGCCCCGGGCAGCGCGTATCTGTACTCGGATCTGAACCTGATCTCGCTGCAGCTGGTGCTGGAACGGATCACCGGCCGCGCCCTGGACGTCCTGCTGCGCGAGGAGATCACCGCGCCGCTCGGTCTGCGCAGCACCCGCTACAACCCGCCCGCCTCCTGGCGCCCGAGGATCGCCGCGACGGAGGACGCGCGCCCGCCGTGGTCCGGGCTGGACCGGGGGCTGGTGTGGGGCGAGGTGCACGACGAGAACGCCTTCGCCCTGGGCGGGGTCGCCGGCCACGCGGGCGTGTTCTCCGACGCGTGGGACCTGGCTGTCCTCGGCCGTACGCTGCTCAACGGCGGTGCCTACGGCAGGGTCCGCATCCTGCGGCCGGAGTCGGTGGAGCTGATGTTCACCGACTTCAACACGGCGTTCCCGGGGGACGAGCACGGCCTCGGCTTCGAGCTGTACCAGCACTGGTACATGGGCGCGATGGCCACGCCGCGCACGGCCGGGCACACCGGGTTCACCGGCACCTCGCTGGTGCTGGACCCGACCACCGACTCGTTCCTCGTCGTGCTGGGCAACTCGGTGCACCCGGTGCGTTCCTGGCGTTCGGGGTCCGCGCCCCGGGTGGCCGCGGCGACCCACCTGGCGCGGGCGGTGCCCGTCCGGCCGGTGCGGGGCCACGCGGCCTGGTTCTCCGGGACGGCCGCGTCCGCGACGGCCACGCTCACCCTGCCCGCGCTCGACACCTCCGCCGGTGGGGCGCGGCTGCACTGCGCGCTGTGGTGGGACACCGAACCGAAGGCCGACGTCCTCACGCTGGAGTCCTCGCGCGACGGCGGTACGACGTGGCGGCCGGTTCCGTTCACGACCTCACGCCCGGGCGCTGACCCGCTGGAGCATCCGTCGGGGTCGGTCACCGGCTGGTCCGGCCGTGTCTGGCACCGGCTCACCGCCGGCGTCCCCGCGGCACGCGGGCTCACCCTGCGCTGGCGGTACGCGACGGACCAGCGGTACTCGGGGCGCGGCTGCTACGTCGACGCCCTGCGCGTGGCGGCGGCCGACGGCGTCCTGTTCGACGAGGCGCGCCCGGCGGACGGGTCGCGCGTCGAGGCGGTGGGGTGGGCGCCGTCGGCCGACTGAGGCGGTCACCTCACCGGGGGAAGACGGCCTCATGCATGTCGTCGGGTCCGTCGAAGCGGGCCTCCGTCAGGCCGTCGAGGGTGCTGACGACCTTGTCGCGTGCGCTCGCGGTGCCCCCGGACCGGCGTGCGATTCAGCCGGATCCGCTGTCCAGGACCGCCATCGCCGCGTTGTGCCCGGGCACCCCGCTGACCCCTCCCCCGCGCACCGCGCCGGCCCCGCACAGCAGCACGTTGGCGTGCCGGGTCTCCACGCCCCAGCGGCCTGTGCCGTCCTGGGCGTAGGGCCAGCTCAGCGGGCGGTGGAAGATGTTGCCGCCGGGCAGGCCGAGATCCCGCTCCAGGTCGAGCGGGGTCCTGGCCTCGATGCAGGGCCGCCCGTCCGCGTCGGTGGCCAGGCAGTCGGCGAGGGGTTCGGCCAGGTGGGCGTCGAGCTGGGCGAGCGTGGCCGTCAGGAGGTCCTCCCGTACGGCGTCGTTGTCCCGTTCGAAGAGCCGGGCCGGGGTGTGCAGGCCGAACAGGGTGAGGGTCTGGTAGCCCTGCTCGGCCAGGCCGGGCCCGAGGATCGTCGGGTCGGTGAGCGAGTGGCAGTAGATCTCGGAGGGCGGCGCGGCGGGCGGCTCGCCGGCCGCGGCCTGGGCGTAGGCGGTGGCCAGCTGCTCGTAGCCCTCGGCGATGTGGAAGGTGCCGGCGAACGCCTCGCGCGGGTCGACGGTGCTGTCACGCAGCCGCGGCAGCCGCTTCAGCAGCATGTTGACCTTCAGCTGGGCGCCTTCGGCGGGAGCGGGGGGCGTGTGGCCGGTGAGGTCGGCGAGGGCCTGCGGGGAGGCGTTGACCAGGACGTGCCGGGCGGCGACCGTGCCCTCGCCGTCGGCCGTGCGGTAGGTGACCTCGGCCGTCCGGCCGTCCGTGGCGATGCGCAGCGCCTCGTGGCCGGTGGCGAGGACCGCTCCGGCCGCGCGGGCCGCGTCGGCGAGGGCGTCGGTGAGGGCGCCCATGCCGCCGACGGGCACGTCCCAGTCGCCCGTGCCGCCGCCGATCACGTGGTAGAGGAAGCAGCGGTTCTGCCGCAGCGAGGGGTCGTGGGCGTCGGCGAAGGTGCCGATGAGCGCGTCGGTGAGCACCACGCCGCGCACCAGGTCGTCCGTGAAGTACTCCTCGACGGCGACGCCGATCGGCTCCTCGAACAGCGTGCGCCAGGCGTCCTCGTCGTCGAGGCGGGCGCGCAGCTCCTCGCGGGTGGGCAGCTGCTCGGTGAGGGTCGGGAAGATCCGCCGGGCGGCGCGGCCGGTCATGCCGTAGAACTCCTGCCAGGCACGGTACTCGCGGTCGGAGCCGGTGAGCCGCGCGAAGGCCTCCCTGGTCCGCCGTTCGCCGCCGCCCACCAGGAGCCCGGTGGGGCGGCCGTCGCGTGCGGCGGGGGTGTAGGAGGAGACCGTGCGGGTGCGCACCCGGAAGTCCAGGCCGAGGTCCCGGACGATCTTCTTCGGGAGCAGGCTGACCAGGTACGAGTAGCGGGACAGGCGGGCGTCGACCCCGGTGAACGGCCGCGTGGACACCGCCGCCCCGCCGGTGTGGCCGAGCCGCTCCAGCACCAGCACGGAGCGGCCGGCCCGGGCCAGGTAGGCGGCCGCGACCAGGCCGTTGTGGCCGCCGCCGACGATGACGGCGTCGTACGTCCGGTGTGCGCGGGATCCCAGGGGTGCGGTCATGGTTCTTCGTAACACGGGGTGATCCGCGGCGGCCAGAGCGCACTCGGGAGCGGTGGCCGTGGATCAGCCCGGTCTCCCCCAGGTCGCGCGGCGCTCGCCCCGCGTTCGCACAGCCAGGACGGCCGGTCGACACCCGCTGGCCGGGGGCGGGCGCGGTCGATGTGCGGGCTCGCCGCGGTGGTCATACGTTGGTGAAGCCGGTACCGCTCCCTGGCCGTGGCCCGGATCCGCGTCCCGGGACCGGCGCGGCTCACCCGGGAAGGGAGAGCGTGATGAGCGCACAGCAGCCGCTCGCCCCCGTGGCGGCGTGGCGGTCCGTCGCGGCGTGTTTCCTGGCCTCCGGTCCGCTGCTGGCCGGGCACCGGCTCCGTCTCCCGACGGAGCACGTGGGCAGGCGGGTCCTTTTCGCCGACGGCACCTCGGCCCGCGTCTACCGCGAGACCCGCCTCGGCAGCGGGCTGGCGAAGGACCCGTGCACGCTGGTGGTCGTCTTCCGGCTGCGCCGGGTCCGCGGCGCGGGGCACGCGGTCTTCCGGGCGGAGAGCCTGCTCAACACGCCGCTGTTCGCCGGCTTCCCCGGTTTCGCCTCGAAGCTGTGGCTGGCCCACGACCAGCGCGGACGCTACCGCGGCCTGTACGAGTGGGACGGCGCGGGGCGCGCGGAGCACTACGCGCGTTCCCTGTGGCGGGTGCTGGCCCTGGTGAGTGAGCCCGGCTCGATCGGCTACACCGTGCTGCCGGGGGTGCGCCGCGACGAGGTCCTCGCCGGGAGGCGCCCGGCCGGGGGGCTGACGCCGGGCGGCGCTGGGGCGGTGGCGGGGGACCAGGCGACGTCGGCGTGGTGGCGTGTGACGGCGGGGGCGCGACGATGACGGTGGACGTCCTGGTCGTCGGGGCCGGTCCGACCGGGCTGACGCTGGCTCTGACGGCCCACGACCACGGGGCGCGCGTCCGGCTCGTGGAGCGGCGGCCCGAGTTCTTCCGGCCGTCGCGGGCCCTCATCCTGCATCCCCGCACCCTGGAGGTCCTGCGCCCCCTCGGGGTCGCCGACGCCGTGCTGGAACGGGCGGACACCGCCCCGGCGGCCGTGCTGCGCCTGGGCCACCGCGTCGTCGAGGCGGGGCCGGCCGGTTTCGAACTGCCCGGGACGGCGTTCCCGTACCTGGCCCTCGTACGGCAGACGGACGTCGAGAGGGCGCTGACGCGGGCGCTGACCGACCGGGGGGTGCGGGTGGAGCGGGGGACCGAGCTGGTCATGGCGGGCGACGACGGGGACGAGGCGTCGGCCGTGCTGCGCACGCCGCACGGCACGGAGGAGATCGGCTGCCGCTTCGTCGCCGGCTGCGACGGACCGGGCAGTACCGTGCGCGCCTGCGCGGGCCTCGGCTGGCAGGGCAGGCCGTACGCCGTGGAGGTGGTCCTCGCCGACCTCGACCTGGCGGCCGCCGCCGACGGTCCCGGCTCCTCGGGTGCCCAGGTGTTCGCGGGCCGCGACGGGCTGGTGTTCCTCTTCCCGCTCGGTGAGCAGGCGGACTGGCGGCTGCTGGCCACCCGGGCGGCCCCTCCGGCAGGCGCCCGGAACTTCGGGCAGCCGGGCCCGGCCGTGCCGCGGGCGGAGCTGCAGCGGCTCCTGAGGGACGTGGGGACGGAGGCGGCCGTCGAGCGCGTGGCGTGGTCCGCGCGGGTGCCGCTGCGGTGCGGCCTCGCCCGGCGGTTCCGGCAGGGGCGGCTCTTCCTCGCCGGGGACGCGGCGCACAACTACTCGCCGGCCACCGGCCAGGGCATGAACGCCGGCATCCAGGACGCCGTGAACCTCGGCTGGAAACTGGGCTTCGCCGCCGGGCGCGCCGGGGACGGGGCCGGTGGCGGGCCGCGGGACGCGGTGCTGCTGGACTCCTACGACGCGGAGCGCAGGCCGGCCGCCCAGCGCCGGCTCGCCCTCACGCACACGGCGTTCTGGGCGGAGGCGTCGACCGGGCGGATCCCGTCCTGGCTGCGCGGGGTGGCCGCGCCGTACGCGGCGCCGGTGGTGCCCGCCCTGCTGGGCCGGAGCCGGCTGGTCGCCGAGGGCGTGCGCATCCTGTCGCAGCTGCGGGTGACCTACCGGCACAGCCCGCTGTCGGTGCAGGGCACGCCCCGTCTGCGGGGCGCTCCCCGCCCGGGCGACCGGGTGCCGGACGCGACGGTCGTCACGGCAGGGGCGGCGCGGCGGCTCCACCGGCTGCTGGCCGAGCCCGGCGTGCACCTGCTGCTGCAGCGCGACGCGGAGCACCCGCTGCCGCAGGCGCTGCCCGGGGCCATGGTCGGCGTCCTGCGCCTGGCGAACAGCCCGGGCCGCGGTCTGGTCGCGGTCCGGCCGGACGGCCACGTCGGCTACCAGTGCGGCACGATCGATCCGGCGGGTCTGGCCGCCTGGCTGACGCTGGCCGGCGTGCCGGTGTCCCTGCCCGCCCTCGTGTGAGCGCGGGCGCCGGACGCGCGCCCCCGGCGGAGAGCGTGGCTGCGCGCCCGCCGGCCGCACGACGGCGTCAGGCCAGCGACAGGAACAGCCGTTCCAGGCGGGCCCGCATCCGCTCCCGGTCCTCGGGGGCGGTGAGGTCGCCGTCGCTCAGGCACCTCTCCAGGCCCGTGGCGATGATCGCGAAGCCCGCCCTGTCCAGCGCCCGGGACGCGGCGGCGAGCTGGGTGACCACGTCCTCGCAGTCCCGGCCCTCCTCGATCACCCTGATCACACCGGCGATCTGGCCCTGCGCCCGGCGCAGCCGGTTGACCACCGCCCTCAGTTCCCCGGCCGCCATCGCCAGTTCCACGCCCCGCACCCCTTCACCGATACCCCGGCGGGTATCCTACCGAGGGTGACGCACCGGAAGCGAAGGAAGTGTCCATGTCCCACACCGCACTCACCGCCGATCAGGCCAGGGCGCGTCTGCACGAGCTGACCGTCATCGACGTACGCACCCCCGGTGAGTACGCGAGCGGCCACCTGCCCGACGCCCACAACATCCCCCTCGACCACCTGGACGTCGCCCTGCCCACGCTCAGGGAGGCCGCCGAGCGCGGTGATCTGCTGGTCGTCTGCGCCTCCGGTACGCGTTCCGCCGAGGCCTGCCGGCGCCTGGCCGCGGAAGGCGTCGAGGCCGCCACCCTCACCGGCGGCACCAGCACCTGGACGCAACTCGGCCACGACGTCCACCGCCCCGCCGGCACCCGCGCGCCCTGGGCGATGGAACGCCAGGTGCGCCTGGCCGCCGGGTCCCTCGTGCTCACGGGCCTGCTCGCCGGGCGGCGCCTGCCCAAGGCGCGGCTGCTCTCCGCGGGCATCGCCGGCGGCCTGGTGTTCTCGGCCCTCACCGACACCTGCGGCATGGCCCGAATGCTCGCCAAGCTGCCGCACAACCGGCCCAGGGCAGCCGACCTGGACGCCACGCTCGCCGCGCTGCGGGGCTGACGTCCGTACCGTCCGGCGCGGTCCTCACGTGCTGTCGCTGCCGGTGACGCCCGTGAGCGCCGCCCGGCCCGCCTCCAGCCGCGCCGCCGGGAGCCGGAACGGCGAGCAGGACACGTAGTCCAGGCCGGCCCGGTGGAAGAAGTGGATGGACGCGGGGTCGCCGCCGTGCTCGCCGCACACGCCCGTCTCCAGACGCGGGGCGACCGCGCGGCCGGCCACCACGGCCAGTTCCACGAGCCGGCCCACGCCCTCCTGGTCCAGGGTCTCGAAGGGCGACGTGGCGAAGACGCCCTTCTCCAGATACAGGGGGAAGAAGGATGCCTCGGCGTCGTCGCGGGACAGGCCCCAGGTCGTCTGGGTGAGGTCGTTGGTGCCGAAGGAGAAGAAGTCGGCGATCTCCGCGATCCGTCCCGCCGTCAGGGCGGCCCGGGGCAGCTCGATCATGGTGCCGATGGGGCAGTCCAGGGCCGTGCCGGTCCCGGCGGCGACCTCGGCGAGGACCCGCTCCGTCTCCGTGCGGGCCAGCCGCAGCTCCTCCACCGTCCCGACCAGCGGGATCATGATCTCGGCACGGGGCCGCCCGCCGTCCCGCAGCCGCCGTACGACGGCCTCGGCGATCGCGCGTACCTGCATGGCCACCAGGCCGGGAACGGCCAGGCCCAGGCGTACGCCGCGCAGCCCGAGCATCGGGTTCTCCTCGTGCATGCGCTCGACGGCGGCGAGGAGTTCACGGTCGTGCGGGTCCGGGTGCGCGGCGGAGGCGAGGCGGACGGCCAGCTCGACACGGTCGGGCAGGAACTCGTGCAGCGGCGGGTCGAGCAGCCGGATCGTCACCGGCAGGCCGTCCATGGCCGCCAGGATGCCGGTGAAGTCCTCGCGCTGGAGCGGCAGGAGCGCCGCCAGGGCCTGCTCGCGCGCGGTGTCGTCGCGGGCCAGGATCATCGCCTCGACCAGGGCCCTGCGGTCGCCGAGGAACATGTGCTCGGTGCGGCACAGCCCGATGCCCTGGGCGCCGAGCCGGCGGGCGCGTGCGGCGTCCTCGGGTGTGTCGGCGTTGGCGCGGACCTCCAGGCGTCGGACGGAGTCGGCGTGCCCCAGGGCGCCCAGCACCGCGTGCGTGAGGGGCCCGGTGCCCTCGCCCGTCTCGAGGCAGCCGCTCACCTCCGACGCGGTCAGCGGCACGCCGCCCAGGTAGACCGTCCCGGCCGTGCCGTCGACGGAGACGGTGTCGCCCTCGTGCACCTCCACCCCGGCCGGCGTGGTGAACTGCCGGGCCGCGGTGTCGATGTCCAGCGCCTCGGCGCCGCAGACGCAGACCTTGCCCATGCCGCGCGCCACGACGGCGGCGTGGCTTGTCTTGCCGCCGCGGCTGGTGAGCACGGCCTGTGCCGCGATCATGCCGGGCAGGTCGTCGGGGGTGGTCTCGCGGCGGACCAGGACGGTGTGCTGCCCCTCGGCGGCGCGGCGCTTGGCGGCCTCCGAGCCGAAGACGACGACGCCGACGGCCGCGCCGGGCGAGGCGGGCACGCCGTGGGCGACCGGCACGTCGGTGGCGCGGGTGGCGAAGCGGGGGAACATCAGCCGGGTCAGTTCGTCGCCGCCGACGCGGGCCAGGGCCTCGTCGGCGCTGATCGTCCCGTCCTCGCGCAGCTCGTGCGCGATCCGGAAGGCGGCCTCGGCGGTGCGCTTGCCGACGCGGGTCTGCAGGATCCACAGCCGCCCGCGCTCGACGGTGAACTCGACGTCGCACAGGTCCCGGTAGTGGCCCTCCAGCGTGCGCAGATGGGCGCCGAGCTCCGCGTACGCCCGGGGGTCCAGGCGCTGCAACTCGGCCAGCGGCACGGCGTTGCGCACCCCGGCGACGACGTCCTCGCCCTGGGCGTCGGGGAGGTAGTCGCCGTACACGCCGCTCTCGCCGGTGGCCGGGTCGCGGGTGAAGGCGACGCCGGTCCCGGAGTCCGGGCCGAGGTTGCCGAAGACCATCGCCTGGATGTTCACGGCGGTGCCGAGGTCGTCGGGGATGTGCTCGCGGCGGCGGTAGACGCGGGCGCGTTCGCTGTTCCAGGAGGCGAACACCGCGCGGACGGCGCGGTAGAGCTGCTCGAAGGGGTCCTGGGGGAAGTCCTCGCCGGTCTCCCGGCGGATGACGGCCTTGAAGTCCTCGACGAGAGCAGCCAGTTCGCCCGCGTCGAGCGCGTGGTCGCCGACGGCGTCCCGTGTGGCCGCGTGCACGGCGATGGCCTGCTCGAACAGGTCCGCGTCGACCCCCATGACGGTGTGGCCGAACATCTGGAGCAGCCGCCGGTAGGAGTCCCAGGCGAACCGCTCCTGCCCCGAGGCCTTGGCCAGGCCGGCCACGGAGTCGTCGTTGAGGCCGACGTCGAGGACGGTCTCCATCATGCCGGGCATCGAGAAGCGCGCCCCGGACCGGACGGACACCAGCAACGGGTCGTCGGCCCGGCCGAGTTCGCGCCCCATCGCCCGTTCCAGGTCCGCCAGGGCGCCCGCCACCGCGGAGCCGAGTCCGGGTGGCTCCTGCCCGGTCTCCAGGTACGTCCGGCAGGCCTCGGTGGTGACGGTGAAACCGGGCGGCACGGGCAGGCCGAGCCGGGTCATCTCGGCCAGACCGGCTCCCTTGCCGCCGAGCAGCGCGGCCATGTCCCGGCTGCCCTCGGCGAACGTGTACACGTACTGCGTCGGTGTGCTCATGGATCGGTCCCTCGCTCGTACGGCACGACGGTGACAGGTGCTGCCGACCGCCAGCGTCACGGACGGTGCCTCCCTGGGGCAGGGGCCGCCGGTCCCGCCGACGAGGGCCGGCCGGCCCGTAGGGCCAGTCTCGACCGGCTCGGCCGGCGCCGCACGCGGGCGGTCCGGCCCGGCGGTGAGGGCCGTTCGGCCCTGGGGGCGGGGCGCGGGGCGGGCGCAGCGTGGAGCCATGGGGTCGCACACGCGGATCGCCGTCATCGGCGTCGGGAACGAGTTCCGGCGCGACGACGGCGTGGGCTGGGCGGTGGCCGCCCGGCTGCTGGAGCGGGCCGAGAGCCGCGCGCTTCCGCCCGGGACCGTGGTCGCGACCTGCGACGGTGACCCGGGCCGTCTGATCGGGCTGTGGGAGGGCGCCGGGCTGGCCGTGGTCGTGGACGCGGCGCACGCGCACCCGGCCCGGCCCGGCACGGTGCACCGGATCGAGCTGGACTCCGAGCGGCTGGCCCGCCCGCCCGCGACCAGCTCGCACGGGCTGGGACTCGGGGAGGCCGTCGAACTCGCCCGTGTCCTGGGGCGGCTGCCCGGGCGTCTCGTCGTGTACGGGGTGGAGGGCGCCGACGACTCCCTCGGCACCGGACTGTCACCCGAGGTCCAGGCCGTCGTCGAGCCGCTCGTCGCCTCGGTCGAGGACGAGATCGTCCGCCACCGCGTCGCCAGGGCGGGGTCCGGGTCATGACGGTGCGCCGCTTCCAGGCCTCGGAATCGTGCAGGGGGTCGGCTTCCGGCCCTTCGTGTACCGCACGGCCGTCGGGCTGGGGCTGGCCGACCGGGTCGGCTACGAAGGGGAGGCGGCGGTGCGGCTGGAGGCCGCGGCCGGGACCGCGCGCGCCGCGCCGCTCGCCCACCGGATCGTGCGCGTGGACGCACTGTGGGTGTACGACTCGGCGTCCACGGTGGCCGAGCTGCTGGAGCGGCGCGCGAGCGGTGAGCCGGTGCCCGGCCTGGCCGCCGCCTTCCACCGCACGCCCGCGCTCGCCACCGCCGGCCTGGTCGCACGGGCCGTCGAGGAGGGCGCGCCCCGCACCGTCTGCCTGGGCGGAGGGTGCTTCGTCAACGGACTGCTGCTGACCGAGGTACGCCGGCGGCTGCGCGCGCTGGGACTGCGCGTGCTCGTGGGGGGCGAGGTTCCGGTCGGCGACGGCGGCATCAGCTACGGCCAGGCCGCGGTGGCCGCGGCCCGGCTCGCCGAGGAGAGGTGAACGCATCATGTGCCGGGCATCCCGGGACGGGTTCTGGAGATCCACGACGACGCCGGACCGCGGACGGCCACGGTCGACTTCGGCGGGTTGCGGCGCGAGGCCTGCCTCGACTACACGCCCGCCGCGGGCGTCGGGACGTACGTCATCGTGCACGTCGGCTTCGCGATCACCGAGGTCGACGAGGCCGAGGCGCACCGCACGCTGGAGGTGCTGCGGGCGATGGCGGACGCCGTGGAGACGGAACTGGGCGAGCCGCTGCCGTGACGGGCCGCCCCGGGACCGTCGGGCCCCGCCCCGTGCCCGTCCGGCCCATCGGATCACCACCTGACCGGGGCGAGCCTGAGAGTGCAGACCTGCCGACGAAAGGCACGCCATGACCGCCATCCCGGACTCCGGTGAACGGGTGCACGCGCTCCTCACCGACGGCACGACGGTGTGTGTACGGCGCGCGGGGCCGGAGGACCGGGAGGGCGTCCTGCGGCTGTACGCGCGCATGTCGGACGCGAATCTGCGACGGCGCTTCTTCTCCGTGAGCCGGCGCTCCGCCGAGCAGGCCGCAGACCGGGTCGCCCGGCCGGACGGCTCCGGCTACCTGGCGCTGGTCGCCGAGCACGGCGGCCGGATCATCGGCATCGCCGAGTACCAGACAGAGGACGGAGCAGCGGACAGCGCGGAGATCTCGCTGACCGTCGGCGACGACCGGCACCACCGCGGCGTGGGCACCCTGCTGCTGGAGCACCTGGTGTCCGCGGCCCGCGCGCACGGCGTCAGGACGTTCACCGCGGACGCGCTTGCCGAGAACCACGAGATGCTGAAGGTCTTCGCCGACCTGGGACTGCGCGCGGAGCGGCGGTTCACGGGGCCGGAGGTGCACTGCGTGATCCCGCTGGAGGACACGGAGGACTACCGCACGAGCGTCGAGCGCCGCGGGCGGGCCGCGGACGTGGCGAGTCTGGTGCCGTTGCTGCGGCCGCGGTCCGTCGCCGTCGTCGGGGCCGGACGCCGGCCGGGCTCGGTGGGGCGGGCCGTACTGCACAACATGATCACGGGCCGCTACCGGGGCAGGCTGTTCGCGGTCAACCCGGCGGCGACGACGATCCTCGGCATCCCCGCCCACCCTTCCGTGCCGGCCCTGCCGGAGGTCCCCGACCTGGTGGTGATCGCGGTGCCCGCGGCGGACGTCGCCCGTGTCGCCGAGGAGTGCGGACAGGCCGGTGTGCGTGCGCTGCTGGTGGTCACCGCCGGACTCGCCGCCGAGCAGTCGAAGGCACTGCTGGCGGCCTGCCGTGATCACGACATGCGGCTCGTCGGACCCAACTGCCTCGGCCTCGCCAACACCGAGGAGCGCGTGCGTCTGGACGCCACCTTCGCCGCCGCCCACCCCGCGCCGGGCAGCGCCGGGGTCGCCGTGCAGTCCGGCGGGGTCGGCATCGCCCTGCTCGGCGGGCTGGATCGGCTCGGCATCGGCGTCTCCTCCTTCGTCTCGCTCGGCGACAAGTACGACGTCAGCGGCAACGACCTGCTCCAGTGGTGGGAGTCCGACGGGCGCACCGGACTGGCGCTGCTGCACCTGGAGTCCTTCGGCAACCCGCGCGCGTTCTCCCGTACCGCCCGCCGGGTCACCCGCCGTATGCCCATCCTGACCGTGGACGCGGGCCGTACCGAGGCCGGCCGGCGGGCCGCCGCCTCGCACTCCGCGGCGGCCGCCACGGCGACGATGACCCGGGGCGCGCTCTTCGCCCAGGCCGGGATCACCGCCACCCGCTCCGTCCCCGAACTGCTGGAGACCGCCGCCCTGCTGCACGCGCAGCCGCTGCCCACCGCCGGGCGGATCGTCGTCGTCACCAACGCGGGCGGCGCCGGGGTGCTGGCCGCGGACGCCTGCGCGGAGGCCGGGCTGAACCTGCCGCCGCTGCCGCCCGGTCTGACCGGGGACCTGCTGGCCGTGCTGCCGCCGGGCGCGAAGACCGGCAACCCCGTCGACGCGACGGCGGCGGTCTCCGAGGAACAGCTGCGGGCCTGCCTGGACCGGCTGGCCGCGCACGACGGCATCGACGCGATCCTCGTCGCCCTGGTACCGACCGCCGTGGCGGCAGCGACCGGCGACGACCTGGTCAGGGCCCTCACGCGGGCCGCCGAGCGCCGTGCCCGCACGATCGCGGCGGTCCTGCCGGACCAGGAGACGCCGGTCCGTCTGCTGCCGTCGGGCACGGGCCGGGTGCCCGCCTACGCCGACCCGCAGGCGGCCGCCCGCGCCCTGGCCCACGCCGCCGAGCGCGCCCGCCGCCTGGCCCGGCCGCCCGGCACCGTCCCGGCTCTGGCCGACGTGGACACCGCGCGGGCCCGGTCCGTCGTCGACCGGTTCCTGGAGCGGCACCCCGACGGAGCCTGGCTCGATCCGCGCACCTGTGCCGAACTCCTGGGCTGCTACGGCATCCCGCAGTCGCCGTGGGCCTGGGTGGAGACCGAGGACGAGGCGGTGCTGGCCGCCGACCGGCTGAAGGGGCCGGACGGGCAGGTCGTGCTGAAGGCCCACTGGCCGGGTCTGGTGCACAAGACCGCCGTGGGCGCGATCCATCTGGACCTGCGCGGCGACGCCCAGGTGCGGGCCGCCTTCCGGGACTTCGACGTCCGCTTCGGGCACGTGATGACCGGAGCCGTGGTGCAGCCGCTCGCGCCGCGCGGTATCGAACTCTTCGCGGGTGTGGTCCAGGACGAGGTGTTCGGGCCGCTGGTGCTGTTCGGACTGGGCGGCACGGCCACGGAGGTGCTGGCCGACCACGCGGCGCGGCTGGCCCCGCTCACCGACCGGGACGTGCACGACCTGATCACCACGCCGCGCTGCGCCCCCCTGCTCTTCGGACGCGACGGCACCCGTCCGGTCGACCTGGAAGGGCTGCAGCGGTTCCTGCTGCGGCTGTCCCGGATGGCGGGCGATCTGCCCCAGCTGGCGGAGGCGGACGTCAATCCGCTCCTCGCGCGGCCCGAGCGGGTCATCGCCCTCGACGCCCGGATCCGGCTGCTGCCGCGCCGCGCCCACGACCCCTATCTGCGCCGCCTCCGGTGAACGCGCGCAGCACGGACAGCACGGAAGGAAGGCGGGACGCCATGAAGCACAGCAAGGTCGGTGCCCTGATGACGGCCGACGTCGTCCGCGCCGAGCACGGTACGCCGTTCAAGGAGGTGGCCCGGCTGCTCGCCGAGCACGGGATCAGCGGCCTTCCGGTGGTGGACGACGACGAGAAGGTCCTCGGGGTGATCTCCGAGACGGATCTGATGACCAGGCAGGCGGAGGCCTCCGGCCCGGCCGCCCCGCCGCGCCGGTTCCACCGTCCGCGGTGGACGCGGGCAGCGCGGGCCCGCCGCGCGAGGGCGGACGCGCGGACGGCCGGGCAGCTCATGTCACGTCCCGCCGTCACGGTCCGCAGCGACGCGACCGTCGCCGAGGCGGCCCGCGTCATGGCGCGCCACCGCGTCGAACGACTGCCGGTGGTCGACGACGAGGAGCGGCTCGTCGGCATCGTCACCCGGCGCGACCTGCTGCAGGTCTTCCTGCGCCCGGACGCCGAGATCCGGTCGTCGATCCGCAACGAGGTGCTGGTGCGCGCCCTGTGGCTGACGCCCGAGTCCGTCGGCGTGGACGTCCACGAAGGCGTGGTCACGCTCACCGGAACGCTGGAGCGCCGCAGTGAGGTGACCATGACGGTGGAGATGTGCCGGCAGTTGGACGGCGTGGTCGCGGTCGTGGACCACCTCGCCTGCCGGTTCGACGACTCCTGGCGGCAGCCCGACGAGCCGGCACCGCGGATGATCACCGGTCGCCGGCTGCGCGGACTGTGAGGAGGTGCGTGAGCGATGCAGGAGAAGGTGCTGGTGGCCTACGGGTCCACCAACGGATCGACGGCCGAGATCGCCGAGCACATCGGTGAGGTACTGGCCAAGGAGGGACTGGCCGCGGCCGTGCGGTCCGCCGCCGAGGTCTCGGACCTCTCGCCCTACGGCGCGGTCGTCCTGGGCGGCGGGCTGTACGGGGGCCGCTGGCAGCGCGACGCCCGGCGCTTCGCGCGGCGGCACCGCAAGGCCCTGGCCGACCGGCCGGTGTGGCTGTTCAGCAGCGGACCGCTGGACCCCTCGGCGTCCGAGCGGGACATCCCGCCGGCGCCCGGCGTGCGGCGCATGGCCGACCGGATCGACGCCCGTGGCCACGTCACCTTCGGGGGATGTCTGGAGGGCCAGGTCAAGGGGCGCCTCGCCCGGATGATCGTCAATTCCGGGAAGGGCGGCGACTACCGCGACTTCGAGCAGATCGACCGGTGGGCCGTGATGGTGGCGGCGGACCTCGAAGGCCCCGAACTCTAGGGACCGCACCGGCACGCCGTGCGCGGCCCCCGGCCGGACAGTACGGTGCTGGAACACGGGCCCGAGGCGCCGCGGAGCGCGGGGAGGCGGCATGGCGGACAAGAGGGCGGCGAAGTTGCCGCGCAAGGCGTACGAGACGGAACTCCTCCGTCTGCAGACGGAGTTGGTGAAGCTGCAGGAGTGGGTGCGTGCCGAGGGCGCCCGGCTGGTCGTGGTGTTCGAGGGGCGGGACGCCGCCGGCAAGGGCGGCACCATCAAACGGGTCGCGGAGCACCTCAATCCGCGGATCGCCCGGATCGCCGCGCTGCCGACGCCGACCGAGCGGCAGCGCACCCAGTGGTACTTCCAGCGGTACATCGAGCATCTGCCGGCCGCCGGGGAGATCGTGCTGTTCGACCGGTCCTGGTACAACCGGGCCGGCGTGGAGCACGTGATGGGCTTCTGCACGAAGGAGGAGCACCAGCTCTTCCTGCGCCAGTGCCCGATCTTCGAGCGGATGCTGACCGAGGACGGCATCCTGCTGCGCAAGTACTGGTTCTCCGTGAGCGACACCGAGCAGCAGGAGCGTTTCCGGCGGCGCCTGGAGGATCCGCTCAGGCGCTGGAAGCTGTCACCGATGGAC
Source organism: Streptomyces sp. NPDC058741 (assembly GCF_042746715.1). NCBI lineage: Bacteria > Bacillati > Actinomycetota > Actinomycetes > Kitasatosporales > Streptomycetaceae > Streptomyces > Streptomyces sp. NPDC058741. The sequence goes on from NZ_JBHYQH010000042.1 coordinate 22,769, forward strand.
CTGGAGTCGGTCACCCGCTGGGAGGCGTACTCGCGCGCGAAGGACGAGATGATGGTGCACACCGACATCGCCGAGGCGCCCTGGTACGTCGTCGAGAGCGACGACAAGCGCCGCGCCCGGCTGAACATGATCGCCCATCTGCTGGACTCGGTGCCGTACCACGAGGTGCCGCCCCAGGTACTGGCGCTCCCGGACCGGCCGCCGTCGACGGGTTACCAGCGTCCGCCGCGCGACCTGCAGACGTACGTCCCCGACCACGCGGCGCGTCTGTGACGGACGGCCGGCGCGGTCGGGGACCGCGGCCCGGGGTCAGGGGTGCGCCACGACCGCCACGGGCGCGGCGGCGTGGTGCATCACCGCGTGCGCGACGGCGCCGATGTGCGCACCCAGCGGGCTGTGCCGGATCCGCCGGCCCACGACGATCAGGGAGGCCTCGCGGGCGCCCTTCACCAGATGGCTCGCGGGGCTGCCGCAGCGGGACTCCTCGACCACCTCGACGCCCGGGTACTTGTTCCGCCAGGGCCCCAGCACGTCGGTGAGCTCCTCGGCGTGCGCGCGCACCAGCTCGTCGTACAGGTTCACACCGTCGGACAGGCCGTAGATGTTGTACGGCGGCAGGTTCCAGGCGTGCAGGACGCGCAGGGGCGTGTCGCGGCGGGCCGCCTCCTCGAACGCGAACGAGACGACCGCGTCGTCGTGGCTGCGGGTGTCCAGGCCGAGCAGGACCGGGCGGAAAGCGGTCGCGGCGGACGGGATGCCGGACGGGTCCATGGCGTGCTCGTCGGCCGCCTGCTCACCGGCCCGCACGAGGATGACAGGCGCCTCGGCGCGGGCGACGACGGCCTGGCCCACGGATCCGACGACGAAGCCTGCGATCCCGCCCAGGCCGCGGGAGCCGAGGACGAGCAGTTCGGCGTCCCGCGCCGCGTCCGCCAGGACGTCGGCGGGCCGGCCCCCCTTGTGCACGGTGGTCACGTCCACCCCGGGGTGGCGCAGCGCGAGCCCCTCGGCCGCCTCGCGGGGGATCCACTCGGTCCATTCCTGCACCGTCTCGGGGCCGAGCAGCGGGGCCTGGGCCAGGTGGGCGGGGGCGGGCTCCCAGACATGCACCAACCGCACCGGCACATGACGCAGCGTGGCCTCACGAGCCGCCCACTCGGCAGCGGCGCGGCTCTCGGGCGAGCCGTCGAGGCCGACCATGATGGTGCGCGACATGCTGTCCACCTCCTGATTGCGGGTCCGCCTTCAGGATCGGGCCGGGGCGCGGCCGCCGGCAGGGGCCGCTCGTCCCCGGCGCGGCCCGTTCGGCCCCATCGCCGCCGCGCCTGCTGTCCGGCGCGCAGGGCCAGTTCCACGAGGAGCACCGCGGAGGCGGTGGCGAGGCACAGGGCCCACTGGGCGGCGGTGAGCGGGACCGTGCCGAAGACCTCCCGGGCCCAGGGCAGGTACACGGCCAGCACCTGGACGGCGGGCACCCCGGCCAGGCACCACCACAGGGTGCGGTTGCGCAGCTGGTCGCGGCCCAGGAGCGGACCGTCGTCCGCGCGCGCGCGTTCAGGGCGTTCAGCAGCTGGAACAGCACGAACGTGGTGAACGCCATGGTCAGAGCGGTGTCCGTGCCGAACGGCGTACGCGTGAGCCACAGCAGCAGGACGGTGTCCGCGGCCATCACGGCGCCGGCCCGGCCGATGGCCCGGAGCCTGCGGGCGTCGAGGATCCGCTCGCCCGGGTCCCGCGGCGGTCGGCGCATCACGTCGTCGCGGGCGGGGTCGACGGCGAGGGCCATCGCGGGCGGGCCGTCCATGATGATGTGGACCCACAGCAGCTGGGCGGCCGTGAGCGGGGCGGGCAGCCCGGCCAGGGCGGCGCAGCCGGTTCGGCGAGCCGGTCCGGGCCGAGGTGCGGCGAGGCGTTCGGCCGCCTCGCGCTCGCCGAGCCCGGTCGCCGGGTCGACCCCGAGGTCAGCGGGCACCCGGGCGGGGTCGAGCCGGTAGGCGTCCACGACCGCCGCCGGATCCGGGAGGGGGCCGTCCGTGTGACTCCGGCCGTCGGCTGGCCATCCATGGCACTCCTCGTCGTGGGGCGACGGCCGGGACGGGCCGGCGGCAGCCTCCGGTCCGCGGGGCACCCGCCCGGCGAGCTGCTCCTGCGCACTCCGGACTGGACGGCGGCCGGTGTCCGGCACAGGGCTGGAAGGGGCTCGGCGGACGCGCCGACCGGCCCTACCGCGCTCCCGCCACGCTCAGGGCTGCTTCACCGGCACGGACCACACCAGGGAGACTCCCCCGCCGGCGGGGCTGGTCACTGCGAGGGTCCCGTGCAGCTGCTCGGCGCGTTCGGCCATGTTGCGCAGGCCGCTGCGGCGGCCGCCGGGCGGGATGCCGACGCCGTCGTCGGTGACCGACAGGCGGACCTCGCGGCCGTCGGTCTCCAGGGCCACCTCGGCCCGTTCGGCGTGGGCGTGGCGTGCGATGTTGGTCAGCGCCTCGGAGAGGACGGCGATCACGTGGTCGGCGATCTCCTTGGGCACCTGCGTGTCCAGCAGGCCTTCCATCCGCAGGCTGGGCGCGAAGCCCAGCACGGGCGCGTTCTCGCCGACCACCCGCACCACCCGGGCGCGCAGACCGGAGCGGGCGGCGTCCTCGCGTGAGCGCAGCCCGAAGATCGTCGACCTGATGATCTTGATGGTCTCGTCAAGGTCGTCCACCGCGCGCATGACGCGCTCCGCAGCCTCGGGGTGCTCGATGAAGCGGCCCGCGCTCTGCAGGGTCATGCCGGTGGCGAAGAGCCGCTGGATGGCGAGGTCGTGCAGGTCGCGGGCGATACGGTCGCGGTCCTGGAGCATGGCGATCTGCTCCACGTCCCGGCGGCGCTCGGCCAGCTCCATGGCGACGGCCGCCTGCGCGGCGAACGCCTGCAGCGGCTCGGTCTCCTTCTCGGTGAACACCGGGGTGCCGGTCTCGCGCACCAGCAGCGCCACGCCGCGGACGCCGTCGCCCGTGCCGATGGGGACGGCGACGGCGGGTCCGAGTCCGGTGCTGCGCGCCGGGTCGGCCGAGAGCCTCTCGTCGGCCGACAGGTCGGCGCTGGTGACGGGGCTGCCCCCGGAGAAGGCCCGGCCGATCAGGCTGCCCTCCACCGGCAGCACCCGCCCCCGGTGCACCTCGGCTCCCTCGCCGAGGGCGAGTTCCACGGTGAGCGCGCCGGTGTCGGCCACCGGCACCGCGACCACCGCGAGAGCGGCCGCGGTGATCTCCCGCGCCCGTTCGGCGATCAGCCCGAGGACCTCGGCCCGCTCGCTGCCGGACATCAGGCTCTGCGTGATCTCGGCGCTGACCTTCAGCCAGCGCTCCCGCAGCCGCGACTCCTCGTACAGGCGGGCGTTGTCGATCGCGACGCCCGCCGCGACCGCCAGGGTGGACAGGACCGACTCGTCCTCCTCGTCGAACGCCGCTCCGCCGCGCTTCTCGGTCAGGTAGAGGTTGCCGAAGATCTGGTCGCGCACCCGGATCGGGACGCCCAGGAAGGTGTTCATCGGCGGGTGGTGGGCGGGGAAGCCGTAGGACGCCGGGTGCTCGGAGATCTTCTCCAGCCGCAGCGACTCGGGGTGGCGGATCAGCTCACCGAGGATGCCGTGACCCTCCGGGTAGTGGCCGATCCGGGCGATCTGCTCGTCGGGGACGCCCACGGTGAGGAACTCCGAGAGCCGCTCGCCGTCCGGGGTGATCACGCCCAGCGCCGCGTACTCGGCGTCGACGAGCACCGCGGCGGCCTGCACGATGCTGCGCAGGACCTGCTCCAGGTCGAGTTCGCGGCCGACCGAGAGCACGGCCTCCAGCAGGCTGTGCACCCGGTCACGGGTGCCCCGCGCCGCGTCCAGCCGCGCCTGCAGCTCCTCCAGCAGCTCGTCCAGTCTGAGCTGCGGCAGACGGACGCGCGCCTGATCGGATTCGCCGGAGCTTGCCACGGGTGATCCTCCAGCCCCGTTCGCCGTACCCACGCACCCGGCTGCCCGGAACGCGCCCGGGACGTCGCCCGGCCCAGGGGGCGCCGGGCGACGTCCTGCTCGATCCAGTCCTGCCGACGGTGGTCGTGTTTCCCCTCATTCTGGTACCCGGCGACGGTCTTGACCAATGCGGCCGGTCATCAGTGGTCAGTGCCCCTCGGGCCGGAGCCTGTCCTGGGCCTGGGTGGCGATGACGGCGGCCTGGATGCGGCGCTCGACGCCGAGCTTGGCGAGGAGGCGGGAGATGTGGTTCTTGACGGTCTTCTCGGCGAGGTAGAGCCGCTGGCCGATCTGGCGGTTGGTGAGGCCCTCTCCGATGAGGGTGAGGATCTCCCGCTCGCGGGCCGTCAGACCCGGCAGCGCCTCGGGTTCCGCCTCGTGCGGCTCGCCTCCCTCGCGCAGCCGTGCCATGAGCTTGGTCGTGGCGGCCGGGTCGAGCAGCGACTGGCCGATGGCCACGGTGCGCACGGCGGAGACCAGGTCGGAGCCCTGGATCTGCTTGAGGACGTATCCGGACGCGCCGGCCATGATCGAGTCGAGGAGCGCCTCCTCGTCGTCGAACGAGGTCAGCATCAGGCAGGCCAGGTCCGGCATGCGCGAGCGCAGCTCCCGGCAGACGCTCACCCCGTCGCCGTCGGGCAGGCGGACGTCGAGCACCGCCACCCGCGGGCGCAGCGCGGGAACGCGTGCCAGGGCCTGCTCGGCGGTGCCCGCCTCGCCGACGACGGTGATGTCCGGTTCGTCGTTCAGCAGGTCGTGCACCCCGCGCCGTACGACCTCGTGGTCGTCCAGCAGGAACACCCGGATCGGGGTGCCCGGGCCGGCTTGCAGCTCGCTGTCCGCCATCCGGGGCTCCTTCCGCGTTCGGCGCCGCCGGCCGGCCCCGAGCGGACCGGCGTCCCCGATCCTGCTCGCTGCCGGGCCGAAAGACCAGGGCCGGTCGGCCCTGACCGGGTGAGATCACCTCATCGGGCCAGACGGGTGACCGGGCGGGGACGGCGGCGTCCGACGGCAGCCCCTACCGGGGTCCCTCCCTGATGTCGCGGCCGCTGATCTCGACGGCGTCGATGCAGATCCACATCTCGCGCCGGCCGCCCGCCCAGGGCGCGCTGTGGGCCTCGTCCCGCAGCCGCTTCAGGGCCTCCGGGCTGGAGACGCCGCGAGCCCGGCCGCGTACCAGGACGCTCCAGCCGCGGCTGAACGCCTCGTCGAGGTGGTCGACCTCGAACGCGACGCGCGTGCCGAGCACCTGCGCGGGGACCGTGCCGGGTGCGGTGCGGAACGCGATCGTGCGGTCGACGACCGTGTAGTTGACGGGCAGGACCGTGGGGCCGCCGGCGCTGACCAGGGCGAGTCTGCCCACCCCGTGCGTTCCCAGGCGGCTCCAGCACGTGTCGGCGTCGAGCGTCACGAGCGCGGGTTGCCGGCCCGCCCCGCCGCGGCCGGGCGGCAGGTCGCTGTCGCCTCCGGTGAGCGTGGTGACGGTGGTCTCCAGTGCGCCGGCGAGCTGGAGGAGTGCGCCGCGCCCCGGTGTGGGGGTGCGGGACTCCTCCAGATAGCGCAGGTAGCTGGTGGCCATGCCCGCGCGCCGGGCCGTCTCCTCCTGTGTCAGGCCGAGTTCCGCGCGGCGCGCGGCGAGGCGGCGCCCCAGGTCGCCCCGGACCCGCGTGTGGTGCTCCACGACCCGTCGCCTCCCTCTTCGGTCAGCCGGTCACGGCGCCGGGACGGCCAGCTCGTCATGGCGAGGCTCGCCGAGCACGACCTTGAGCGCACCGGTCTCGCCGGCGTGCGCGAAGACCTCGTACGCCTCCTCCATCCGCTCCAGGGGGAAGGTGTGGGTCACCAGCGGCGAGGTGGGCAGGCGCCCGGAGGCCGCCATCCGCAGGAGCGTGGGGGTGGAGGACGTGTCGACCAGGCCGGTCGTGATGGTCACGTTCTTGATCCACAGCTCTTCGAGGTGCAGGGTCGCGGGCTTGCCGTGGACGCCGACGTTGGCCACACGCCCGCCGGGCCGCACCATGCGCGTGCACATCTCGAAGGTCTCCGGCACTCCCACGGCCTCGATGACCACGTCGGCGCCCAGACCCCCGGTGAGGTCGGAGACCAGTTGCTCGGGACCCTCGCGCACGGGGACGACGGCGTCGGCGCCGAGCTGCCGGGCGGCCTCCAGCCGCGCGTCGGCCAGGTCCACGGCGATGATCCGCTCGGGCGAGTACAGCTTGGCGGTGAGGACCGCGGCGAGTCCGACGGGCCCGGCCCCGACGATGACGACGGTGTCGCCCGGCGCCACGGCCCCGTTGATCACGCCCACCTCGTGGGCGGTCGGGAAGATGTCCGCGAACAGCACGGCGTCCTGGCTGGTCAGCGTGCCGGGCAGGGGATGGACGGACAGGTCGGCGTAGGGCACGCGCACGTACTCGGCCTGGGTGCCGTCGATCAGGTGGCCGAGGACCCAGCCTCCGCCGCCCCGGCACTGGCCGTAGGCGGCCTGCTTGCAGAAGCGGCAGCGGCCACAGGCGGTGATGCAGGAGACGAGGACCCGGTCGCCCGGCCGTACCGTGCGTACGTCGCTGCCGGTCTCGACGACCTCGCCGACCGCTTCGTGCCCCAGCACCGTCCCGGCGGGCACCTCGGGTACGTCGCCCTTGAGGATGTGCAGGTCCGTCCCGCAGATGGTGACGGCGTCGACCCGGACGACGGCGTCGGTGGGATCCTCGATGCCCGGGTCCGGGACGTCCTCCCAGGCGGACTTGCCGGTGCCGTGGAATACGAAGCCCTTCATGAGCGTGCCTCCCTGGGCCTCAGGCCGTTCGGCGTGACTGCTCGGAACCGTCGGGGCGCGGGGGCGCCCACCGGGGCGGCGGAGATGCCCCACTTCTTCATCTTTGACCAGCCCGGTCGCCACCGCATGGGCCGGTCGGCCCTCATCGCGACGCCACGCGGCCGGGCGGCCGGCCGAGTAGGGCCGTAAGCCCCTGCCGCCGCACCCGCCGGACGCGCTGTCATGGTGGGGGGCCTGCGCGACGGCCGCCGTTCCGGACGGACCGAGGTGTCTCATGAACGTCTCCGCCTTCACGACCCGGCTGCGCCGGCGCCTCGCCCCGGTGGCCTCCGTGGAAGCCGTACTCCTGGTCGTCACGGCGGCGGCGGTGGCCGCCGGGGGTGCCGCGTGGCTCACCGGGAACGACGTGCTCGCCGACCTGCTGTGGGCCGTGGGCACCGTGGCCGCCGTCGTCCCGGCGGTGGTGTGGGTGCTGGCGGCGCTGCACCGCGGGCACGCGGGCGTGGACGTGATCGCGGTGTTCGCCCTCGGGGGCACCCTGGCCGTCGGCGAGTACCTGGCCGGGGCCCTCGTCGGGCTGATGCTCGCCACCGGCCGGGCCCTGGAGTCCGCCGCACGGCGGCGGGCCTCGCACGACCTGCGCGCCCTGCTGGAGCACGCGCCCCGCTCGGCACGCCGCCGCACGGCCGACGGTGTGCGCACCGTGCCCCTGGACGAGGTGGTCGGCGGCGACCCGCTCGTGGTCGGCCCCGGTGAGGTGGTGCCCGTCGACGGCACGGTGGAGAGCGACACGGCCGTCCTCGACGAGTCCGTGCTCACCGGCGAGCCCCTCCAGGTCGAACGGGGCCGGGGCAAGGCCGTGCGCAGCGGCGCCGTCAACGCGGGCGGTGCCTTCGACCTGCGCGCGACCGCGACCGCGCAGGACAGCACCTACGCCGGGATCGTGCGGCTGGCCCGGCAGGCACAGGCGGAGAGCGCCCCGGTCGTGCGGCTGGCGGACCGCTACGCGGCCTGGTTCCTGCCGCTGTCCCTCGCCGTCGCGGGACTGGCGTGGCTGATCAGCGGTTCCGCCGTGCGCGCCGTCGCGGTCCTGGTGGTCGCCACTCCGTGTCCGCTGCTGCTCGCCGCGCCGGTCGCGATCGTCTCCGGTCTCTCCCGCGCCTCGCGTCTCGGGGTGGTCGTCCGGGACGGCGGCGCGCTGGAGAACCTGGGCCGGGCCCGCACGCTGCTGCTGGACAAGACCGGCACCCTCACCGGCGGCCGTCCGCGTGTCGTCGACGTCAGCGCGGCGCCCGGCTGGACGCCCTCGGAGGTCCTGCGCCTGGCGGCCTCGGTCGACCAGTACTCGCCCCATGTGCTCGCCCGGGCGATCGTCGCCGCCGCGCGGGAGCGCGGGCTGACTCTGTCGGCCGCCGCAGGCGTCACCGAGGAACCCGGCCGGGGCGCCACCGGCACGGTGGACGGGCACCGGGTGTCCATCGGCCGCGCCGGCGGCGAGGAGGACCGGCCGGGCTGGGCCCGGGCGGTCGGCAACCGGGCCCTGCTGGACGGGGCGGCCGTCGCCTGGCTGACCGTCGGCGGGCAGAGCGCCGGTGCCGTCCTGCTGCGCGATCCGCTGCGCCCCGACGCCCCACGCACCGTGCGCCACCTGCGTACGGTCGGCATCGAGCGGGTGCTGATGCTCACCGGGGACCGCGCGGAACCCGCCCGCGAGGTCGCCGCCGTCCTGGGCCTGGACGGCGTGCGCGCCGAGCTGGGCCCGGCCGACAAGGTGGCCGCCGTGCGGGCCGAGCGGAAGAGCGCGGTCACCGTGATGGTCGGCGACGGCGTGAACGACGCCCCGGCCCTCGCCGCCGCGGACGTGGGCGTGGCCATGGGCGCCCGCGGTTCCACCGCGGCCTCCGAGGCCGCCGACGTCGTGCTGACCACCGACCGCGTGGACCGTCTCGCCGACGCGGTCTCCATGGCCGTGCGGGCCCGGCGCATCGCCGTGCAGAGCGCCCTCGGCGGCATGCTGATGTCGCTGGCGGCCATGGCGGCGGCGGCCGCCGGTCTGCTGCCGCCGGCCGTCGGCGCGCTGCTGCAGGAGGGCATCGACGTGGCCGTGATCCTCAACGCGCTGCGGGCCCTGCGGGTGGACCGGGCCGCGCGCCCGTCCCTCACCCCGGCGGCCGAGGCCCTGATCCACCGCTTCGCGGCCGAGCACGACGACCTCCAGGACGTGCTGGAAGCGGTGCGCACCGCCGCCGACCGGCTGTCCGACGACCCCGGCCCGCAGGCGCTCGCCGCCGTCGAGCAGGCGCACCGGCTGCTCACCGAGCGGCTGCTGCCGCACGAGTACGCCGAGGAGCACCGGCTCTACCCGGCCCTGGCCCCCGCGCTCGGCGGCCCGGAGGCGACCGCCACCATGAGCCGCGCCCACACGGAGATCGAGCGCCTCTCCCGGCGCATCGACACGCATCTGCGTCTCGCGCGCGCCGCGGGCGGCGGCCCGGCGCCCGAGCAGCTCGACGACCTCCGCTCCTGCCTCTACGGCCTGAACACGGTCCTGCGCCTGCACTTCGCGCAGGAGGAGGAGAGCTACTTCTCCCTGGCCCCGTGAGCGGTCCGGCGGACGGTGCCACCAGGGCCGTTCGGCACCGGCGCCGCCGGTCCGCCCGCGCGCACGGTGAAGTCGAGGAGCGGTTCCGGTACGCGGTACGGAAGTGATCACCATGGAAGCCAAGCAGTGGACCGTGCAGATCTTCATCTCCGAAGAGGGCGACACCACGCGCGCGCGTGCCGTACTCAGCACACGCGACACCTCGACCCTGACGGGCAGGGGGACGGCCCGGCGCAATCCCATCGACAGGCCGGTGCCCGAGATCGGTGACGAACTCGCCGCCAGCCGGGCTCTGGAGGACCTCGCCATCCGGCTGCACGACGTGGCGGCCGACGACATCGTCATGCTGACGGGCCCCGTCCAGGCCTGAGCCCCGGCCCCGATCCGCGCGTGCGCCGGTCCCGCGGCGCGCGCGGTGCTCAGTCGGGAAGCAGCAGCCGGCTCGTCCCGCCGGGCTCGACGCCCACCGTCCGGTCGGGCAGCCGCACGGCGACCGGCGGCAGGTCGGAGGGCGGCACGGAGACCTCCAGCAGCCCGCGCTCCAGCCGCAGCCGCACCCCCCAGTGCCCCTGGTACTGCAGGGAGAACCCGTACGACGAGAGCTCCGGCAGCGGTACCGGGTCCAGCCACAGCGCCCCCTGGCGGGTCTCCAGCCCGGTCAGGCCGCGCTGGATGAGGTCGAGGGTGCCGGCCATCGCCCCGAGGTGGATGCCCTCGCCCGTGGTTCCGCCCTGCACGTCGGCGACGTCGCCGCGGAGGGCCTCCTGGCAGAACAGCCACGCCCCGGCGCGCCGGGCGCGGGCCAGGATCCAGCCGTGGACCAGACCGCTGAGGGTGGAGCCGTGGCTGGTGCGCGCCAGGTAGTAGTCGACGGTGCGGTGCCAGGTGTCCTCGTCGAGCCGGTGGCCCAGCCGGCGCAGGAGCGACCGGAGCTCGCCCGGGGAGAACAGGTAGCCGAGCATCAGCACGTCGGCCTGTTTGGAGGCCTTGTAGCGGTTGACGGTGTCCCCCTCTGCCTCGAGGATCCGGTCGAGCCGGCGGATGTCGTCGTAGCGCTTCTGATAGCCCTCCCAGTCGAGTTCGACGAGGTCGCCGTAGCCCTCGAACTGGCTGATGACGCCGTCGTGGAAGGGGACGTGCAGGGTGCGCGAGACGACGTCCCAGCGCTCCAGCTCGCCGCCGTCCAGATCGACGCGTTCGAGGAGTTCACGCCGCCGGGGCTGCGGCAGGTCGTGCAGCACCTCCAGGGTGCGGCTCAGGACCCAGGACGCCGTGACGTTGGTGTACGCGTTGTCGTCGAGGCCGGGTGCCGTGGCGCCGGGGTAGCTCTCGTGGTACTCGTCCGGGCCGACCACGCCGCGGATCCGGTGCCGGCCCAGCGTCTCGTCCCAGGTGGCCGAGTCCGCCCAGAAGCGGGCGATGTGCAGCAGCATCTCGGCGCCCTTGGTGTGCAGGAACTCCGTGTCGCCGCTGGCCTCGCAGTACTGCCACACGTTGTAGGCGATCGCCGAGCCGACGTGGTGCTGCAGATGGGTGTGGTCGGGCAGCCAGCGGCCCGAGCGGGGGTTGAGGTGCAGGCGCTGGGTCTCCTCGCGGCCGTCGCTGCCGCTCTGCCAGGGGTACAGGGCGCCGCGGCAGCCGATGGCCCGGGCGGCGGCGCGGGCGCGGTCCAGGCGCCGGTGGCGGTAGCGGAGCAGGGCGCGGGAGACCTCGGGGAAGTGCAGGTTGAGGTAGGGCAGCACGAAGAGCTCGTCCCAGAAGATGTGCCCCCGGTAGGCCTCTCCGTGCAGTCCGCGGGCCGGGACGCCCACGTCGAGGTCGGCGGTGTGCGGCGAGAGCGTCTGCAGGACGTGGAAGAGGTGCAGACGCAGAATGGCCCCCGCCTCGCCGGGGACGTCGAGCTCGGCCCGCCGCCACAGCTGGGCCCAGGCGGTGACGTGCCACCTCAGCAGCGACTCGAAGCCGGGCGCGGTGCCCACCCGGTCGACAGCGGTCTGCAGCGGGTCGCTGATCGCGGGGTCGCGGGAGGTGTGCAGGGCCACCGTCTTGTCGACGGTGACGGTGCGGCCCGGTTCCAGCGGCAGGCGCACCCGCTGGAGCGCCCGGGGGTGTTCGTGGCTGTCGGCGACCGGTGCGTCGGCGGTCAGCCGGGCCGCCATGCCGATGCGGATGTCCGAGGTGCGGGTACGGCAGCGCAGCCACACCGTGCCGGGGGTGGCGGTGCCGGTGTGGACGTGGGTCAGGTGGCGTCCTTCCAGACCGCGGTAGCGCCGCACCCCGGCGTTGACCACACCCCCGTCGAGCGCCGCCTCGACCTCCAGCTCCGTCGCGGCGCCGTCGACGGTGAACTCGGTGCGCAGGGCGGCCAGGTTCGGGTCGGCCATGTGCACGAGGCGCTGCTGCCGTACGGTCAGCACCCGCTCGCCGTCCAGGCCGTAGCGGGTCTCGCGCTCCAACAGTCCGGAGTCCAGGACGAGGGCCAGGCGGTGGCCGAGCACCGGCGCGGTGTCCGGCGTGAGCCAGGCACCGCCGGCGGTCCGGAAGCGCAGGGGCAGCCAGTTCGGCAGGTTGACCATGTCCTCGTTCTCGACCCGGCGTTCCGCGACGACGGAGACGAGGCGGTTGTAGCAGCCGGCCGCGTAGGTGCCCGGGTAGTGCACGTCGTCGGCCGTGCACTCGGGCAGCGCGCCGCGGGTGGCGAAGCGGCCGTTGCCCAGCGTGCACAGCGCCTCCTTCAGGCGTTCCTGCGCGGGGTCGTATCCCTCGTACTGCCAGGTCCAGGCCCGCATGCGCTGCCCCCTTCGCGGCTTCGGGGCCGGGTGCCCCGGATCGAGGTTCCTGCCGCACCAGTGTCACCCGGGGCACGCCGGCCCCGGCGTCCCGCGACACGGGCTGCGTGTCGCCGGAGACCGGGGCGTCGCCGGCGCGGCGGACCGGGCCGGCGGTCAGCCACGCTGGGGCACGACCGCGACCGGGCAGACCGCGTGGTGCAGGAGGGTGTGGCTCACCCGGCCGAGCTGGAGGCCGAAGTGGCCGGAGCGGCGCCGCGCGCCGACGACCACCAGGTCGGCGGCGGCCGAGCGGTTGACCAGCACCTTGCGGGCCGGTCCCTCCACCGTCACCCTGCGCACCCGGACGGACGGGTGATCGGCCGTCTCCTCGGCGACCAGTGCGTCGACCAGGTCGGAGGCCTGCGCCTCGTGCTCGTGCGCGGAGTCCTCGGCCGGGGCCGTGTGATCGGCGCTCTCGCTGACGGGGCAGCGCCAGGCTCGTACGACGTCGAGCTCGCAGTCGCGCACCTCGGCCTCCCGGAAGGCGAACCGGACGGCCTCGCCGCTCGTGTCGGGGTCTCCGGCGCCGAGCAGGATCCGGCCGTGGGTCCCGGCGAGACCGGCCTTGTCGCCCCGGACCACGACGACCGGGCAGTAGGAGCGGGCCGCCACGGCCAGGCTCACCGAGCCCAGCAGGGCGCCCGCCAGCTCCCCGCGGCCGCGGGAGCCGGTCACCAGGACCGAGGCGTTGTCGCCCTCGCTCAGCAGGGCCGACACCGCTTCCGCCGCCACCGCCTCGCCCGACACCTTCAGGTCGGGGTTGAGCCGCCTGACGCGTTCCTCGGCGGACGCCACGATGTGGTCCGCCATGACCTTCTCCGACGGCCGGTCCCGGTTCAGTGACGGCAGCGCCCCCTCGTAGCGCTCCCACAGGGAGGCGTAGACCAGCCGCAACGGCAGTCCGTGGCGGACGGCCTCGTCCACCGCCCAGTCGATGGCCAGGATGCTGCCTTCGGATCCGTCGACTCCCACGACCAAGGGCAGTTCCATGATTTCACCGCCAATCTTGCGGGCTGCCATGCGTGCAGCAGGGGTATCACTGCCACGGTGGCACGCCGGCGGGGCGGTCGGCAGGGGCGATCGGGCCCCTGCCCAGGACCTTCGGCCCTCTCGGGGAACGGGGCCCGTTGCGTCCCGGGATCAGGGCCGGTCGCCCCTTACCGGTCCGCCGGGGATCCACGAGGCTGGGATGCCGGCGAAACGTCAGCACGCGAGGCGATCAGCATGAAGAGGACCCAGGAGAGGAAGCGTCCGCGGCCTCCGCAGCGGCCGGACCCTCCCGACCCGCGGACCCCGTCCGGGCGTCCGATGCCCTACTGAGCCTTGCCGGCCCCGGCACCGCACCCCCGGGGGCGTCCGGCCGGCCCCTCGGGGCCGGCCGGCCCTGGCGGCCGCGGTCCCCACGTGGTGTGCTGAAGGTGACGGGAAGGACAGTGCGAGACGCGGGGAAGCGGCTGAAGGCCGCGCACCGCGCAATCAGGATCCGCGAGAAGCGGATGTCCTTCCCGTCCAGCGTGCGCGGGCGGCGTCCCGCCCCCCTGCGGGCGGGGGCCCGCCGCTTCCGCCCCTCCTCCCGCCGGCCCCTGCGAGGCCGAAGGTCCCCATGACGGTGCCCGGGCGGCCCGTGGTGCCGCGCCCGCCGGAGGAACAGGCTGGCACCAGGGGGCTCTGACGACATGCGGAGGGCGACGACGATGAACAGCCCTGCAGACGGCGTCCTGGACCGGGACGGACTCGACGCCCTGGTCCGGCTCCTCGGGGCGCGTGGCCGCACCGTCATCGGGCCGACCGTCCGGGACGGTGCCGTGGTGCTCGACGCGGTGGCGACGGCCGACGACCTGCCCTTCGGGTGGGGCACGGAGGTCGAGGCGGGCCGCTACCGCCTCGTGCCGCGCGCCGACGGCGCCGTGTTCGCCCATACGGCGGGTCCGCAGTCCTGGAAGACGTTCCTGCACCCCCAGCGGGAGAAGCTCTGGGAGGCCGACCGCACCCCGGACGGCGGACTGTCGGTCACCGAGCCCGACGCCGATCAGCCCTCGTACGCCTTCCTGGGGGTGCGCCCCTGTGATCTGCGGGCCATCGCGATCCAGGACCGTGTCCTGGCCGGCGGCCGCTACCCGGACAGCGGGTACGCCAGGCGGCGGACCGGGGCCTTCCTGATCGTCGCCGAGTGCACCGAACCCGGTGCCACCTGCTTCTGCGTCTCCATGGGCAGCGGTCCGGCGGCGGACGCCGGGTTCGACCTGGCGCTGACCGAGGTCCTGGACGCCGCCGGTCACCGCTTCCTCGTGCGCGTGGGCAGCGAGGCCGGGCGGGAGGTCCTGTCCGCCCTCCCGCACCGCCCGGCCGACACGGGGACGCGCGACGCGGCGCGCCGGGCCGTCGACGGCGCCCGTGACCGGATGGGACGGTCCATGCCGCCGGTGAACCTGCGCACCCTGCTGGGCGCGAGCCTGGAGGCCGAGCGCTGGGACGACGTCGCGGCCCGCTGCCTGACCTGCGGCAACTGCACCATGGTGTGCCCCACCTGCTTCTGTACCACCACCGAGGAGGTCACCGACCTCACCGGCGACCACGCCGAGCGGTGGCTGCGCTGGGACTCCTGCTTCGACGTGGACTTCTCCCACCTCCACGGCGGCCCCGTGCGGTCCTCGGCGCGCAGCCGCTACCGCCAGTGGCTCACCCACAAGCTCTCCACCTGGTACGACCAGTTCGGCAGCACCGGCTGCGTGGGCTGCGGGCGGTGCATCACCTGGTGCCCGGTCGGTATCGACATCACCGAGGAGGCCGCGGCACTGCACGGCGAGCTCGCCGACCGCCTGCGGCGCGAGAAGCAGAAGGAGCCGGAACGATGACCTCCGCCACCACCCTGTCGATGGCCCTTCCGGTCGAGCACCGCGACCGCCTGATGAGCATCGCGCGCGACGTCTCCTTCGACGGCGGACAGCGCCTGTTCGAGGAAGGGCAGCGCGCCGACCGGTTCTGGATCATCCGGACCGGCACCGTGCTGCTGGACCTGCACGTGCCCGGCCGCCGCGCCGCCGTCATCGAGTCCCTCGGCCACGGCGAACTGGTCGGCTGGTCCTGGCACTTCCCGCCGCACGTGTGGCAACTGGGGGCCGAGGCACTCAGCCCGGTGCGGGCCTGGGAGTTCGACGCGGAGGCCGTGCGGACCATGTGCGCGCGGGATTCCGAGTTCGGCAGGGCGATCGCGACCTGGGTGGGCCGGGTCGTGGCGCACCGGCTGCAGGCCTCCCGGATCCGGCTGCTGGACCTGTACGGGCCGTACGGCAGCGGGGGCGCCCGATGAGCGGCCTCCCCGTCCCCTACCGGCTGCGCCGGGTGCGGCGCGAGACGGCCGACACGGTCAGTCTCACGCTGGCGCCCGCCGGCGAGGCGGCCCTGGCGCCCTTCGCACCGGGCCAGTTCGCCATGGTGTACGCCTTCGGGGTCGGGGAGATCCCGGTGTCGGTGTCCCGCATCGGGGACCGGGACGTCGTGCACACGGTCCGTTCGGTGGGCGCGGTCTCGGCCGCCCTGGCCGCGCTGCCGCCGGGTTCGACGGTGGGCCTGCGCGGCCCTTTCGGCACCGGCTGGGGACTGGAGCGGGCGGCCGGTAGGGACGTCGTGGTCGTGTCGGGCGGCATCGGTCTCGCGCCGCTGCGCCCGCTGGTCGTGGCCGCGCTGGAGGCCCGGCGGGCGTACGGCCGCCTGAACCTCCTCGTCGGATCCCGCACCCCGGACGACCTCCTGTACGCCGACCAGGTCCGCGCCTGGGCCCAGTCGCCCGGGCCGCCGCACTGCCGGGCCACGGTCGACCGGCCGTCCGGGTCCTGGTGGGGCCACGTCGGTCTGGTCACCACGCTGCTGAACACCGCGGCGTTCGCCCCGGAGAACACCACGGCGTACGTGTGCGGCCCCGAGGTCATGATCCGCGCCACCGCCCGCGACCTGAACCAGCGCGGGGTGCCCGCCGACCGGATCCGGGTCTCGCTGGAGCGGAACATGCGCTGCGCCACCGGGCACTGCGGCCACTGCCAGCTCGGCGGTGTGCTGCTGTGCCGGGACGGCCCCGTGATCGGCTGGGACCGCGCCGCATCCCTGCTCTCGGTGAGGGAGCTGTGACATGACCCCCACACTCGCCGTGTTCAAGCTCGCGTCCTGCGACGGCTGCCAGCTCACGCTGCTCGACTGCGAGGACGAACTCCTCGCCCTCGCCGGGAAGGTGCGCATCGCGCACTTCCTGGAGGCGTCCAGCGAGGTGGAGCCCGGCCCGTACGACCTCGCGCTCGTCGAGGGGTCGGTCACCACCCCCGCCGACGCCGGGCGGGTCCGTGAGATCCGCGCGCAGTCCCGCTTCCTGGTGACCATCGGCGCGTGCGCCACCGCCGGAGGCATCCAGGCGCTGCGCAACTTCGCGGACGTCGAGGAGTTCACCCGCACCGTGTACGCGCGGCCCGACTACATCGACACCCTCGCCACCTCCACGGCCGTCGCCGACCACGTGGACGTCGACTTCGAGCTGCGCGGCTGCCCCATCGACCGCCGGCAGCTCCTGGAGGTCATCACCGCCTTCCTGGCCCGCCGCAAGCCGGACGTGCCGAACCACAGCGTGTGCTTCGAGTGCAAGCGCCGCGGCGTCGTGTGCGTCACCGTGGCGCACGGCACACCCTGCCTCGGCCCGGTCACGCACGCCGGGTGCGGGGCCCTCTGCCCGGCCTACGGGCGCGGCTGCTACGGCTGCTTCGGCCCCTCGGGGTCGCCGAACCTGCGCGCGCTCATCCCGCTGCTGCACCGCGACGGCATGGACGACCGCGACGTCGAACGCCTCCTGCACACCTTCAACGCCCCCGCCTTCGACGAGGAGATGCCGTCATGACCCACCGCGGCTCCCGCGTCCTGCGGGTCGGCTCCCTGGCCCGGGTGGAGGGCGAGGGAGCCCTGCATCTGCGCGTCGCCGGCCGCAGGGTGGAGCAGGCCCGGCTGCGGATCTACGAACCGCCGCGCTTCTTCGAGGCGTTCCTGCGCGGCCGCTCCCACACCGAACCGCCCGACATCACCGCCCGGGTGTGCGGGATCTGCCCCGTGGCGTACCAGACGAGCGCCTGCCGGGCGATCGAGGACGCCTGCGGTGTCGCGGTGGACCGCCGGGTGGGCGATCTGCGCCGGCTGCTGTACTGCGGCGAGTGGATCGAGAGCCACGCCCTGCACCTGTACCTGCTGCACGCCCCGGACTTCCTCGGCTGCGGCAGCGCCGTCGGTCTCGCCCGCACCCGGCGCCCCGACGTCGAGCGGGGGCTGCGGCTGAAGCAGGCGGGCAACGCCCTCCTCGAACAGCTCGGCGGCCGTGCGATCCACCCGGTGAACGTGCGGCTCGGCGGCTTCCACCGCGCGCCGGCGCCGGCGGAGCTGCGGCCCCTGGCCGAGCGGCTGCGGCGGGCCGCCGACGACGCCTGGGACACGGTCCGCTGGGTCGCCGGCTTCGACTTCCCGGACGCCGCCCTCGACGCCGACTTCCTCGCCCTCGCCTCCCAGACGGTGTACGCCATCGACGACGGCACCCCGACCGTGCTGCGCGCCGGCGGAACCCGGACGGCGTTCCCCGTCCGCGCCTTCCCCGACCACGTGCGCGAGGAGCAGGTCCCCCACTCGACGGCGCTGCACTCCCGGCTCGACGGTCGGCGCCATCTCACCGGGCCGCTCGCCCGGTTCGCGGTCGGCGGCGCCCGGCTGTCTCCGGTGGCCCGTCAGGCGGCCCTGGAGGCCGGGCTCGGCGATCCCGCGCTCGGCGCCGTCTGCCGCAACCCGTACCGCTCGGCGCTGGTGCGGGCGGTGGAGGTGGTGTACGCGGTCGACGAGGCGCTGCGGATCATCGACGCGTACGAGCCGCCGGAACGCCCGCACGTCGACGTCCCGCCCGCCGCCGGGACAGGCCACGGCGCCACCGAGGCACCGCGCGGACTGCTCTACCACCGGTACCGGCTGGACGCCGCGGGCACCGTCACGGACGCGTGCCTGGTGCCGCCCACGGCGCAGAACCAGGGCGCCATCGAGGACGACCTCGTCCGCACCGTCCAGCGTGCGCTCGCCGAGGGCGATCCCACCGACGAGGAACTGACGCACCTGTGCGAGCGGGCCATCCGCAACCACGACCCGTGCATCTCGTGCTCCACCCACTTCCTCGACCTGACCATCGACCGCGTCTGACGTCCCGAGGAGGACACCATGCACACCAGCCCGCACATCGTCAGCGACGTCATGACCCACACCGTCGTGGCGGTGGGCCGTGACGCCTCGTTCAAGGACGTCATCAAGCTCATGCAGGAGTGGAAGGTCAGCGCCCTGCCCGTCCTGGAGGGCGAGGGGCGTGTGATCGGTGTCGTGTCCGAGGCCGATCTGCTGCTCAAGGAGGAGTTCCGCGGCAGCGATCCGGACCGGTTCACGCAGATGCGCCGGCTGACCGATCTGGCCAAGGCCGGAGGGATGACCGCCGCGGACGTGATGAGCACCCCGGCCGTCACCGTCCATGCCGACGCCACCCTCGCCCAGGCGGCCCGCGTCATGGCCCAGCGCAAGGTCAAGCGGCTGCCCGTGGTCAACGCCGAGGGGCTCCTCGAAGGCGTGGTCAGCCGGGCCGACCTGCTCAAGGTCTTCCTGCGGACCGACGGCGAGATCGCCGAGGAGATCCGCCAGGAGATCCTCGCGCCCCTCTTCCCGGCCCCGCTGGAGCCCGTCCGGGTGGAGGTCGCCGACGGTGTGGTGACCCTCACGGGAACCCTCAGGGACACGTCGCTGGTGCCGGTCATCGCCCGTCTGGTGCGGTCCGTCGAGGGCGTCGTCGACGTCGACCTCGCGCTGTCCGGCGGGGTGAGCGTGCGGGAACCGGGATGAAGTACCTCGACGAGTACCGCGACCCGGCGCTCGCCCGGCGCCTGCTGGACGAGCTGCGCCGCACCGCCTCGGCGCCCTGGCGGATCATGGAGGTGTGCGGCGGCCAGACGCACACGCAGGTCCGCCAGGGCATCGACGAACTGCCGCCCGCCGGCATCCGCATGATCCACGGCCCCGGCTGCCCGGCGTGCGTCACCCCGCTGGAGACCCTGGACCGGGCGATGGCCCTCGCCGCCCGGCCCGGTGTGATCCTCACCAGCTTCGGCGACCTGCTCCGGGTGCCCGGCACGGACACGGATCTGCTGTCCCTGCGGGCGCGCGGCGCGGACGTACGGGTGGTGTACACGCCGATGGACGCGGCGCGCCTCGCCCGGGACCACCCGGACCGCGAGGTCGTCTTCCTCGCCGTGGGATTCGAGACGACCGCGCCCGCCAACGCCATGGCGGTGCTGCACGCCGCGCGGCTGGGGCTGGAGAACTTCTCGCTGCTGGTCAGCCCTGTGCTGGTGCCGCCCGCGATGACCGCGCTGCTGGAGGACCCCGACTGCGAGGTGCAGGCGTTCCTGGCGCCGGGACACGTCTGCGCGGTGATGGGCTGGCGCGAGTACGAGCCGATCGCCGCCCGCCACCGCGTGCCCATCGTCGTCACCGGGTTCGAGCCGCTCGACCTGCTGGAGGGCGTGCTGATGGCCGTGCGCCAGCTGGAGGAGGGGCGCTGGGAGGTGGAGAACCAGGACGCGCGGGCCGTGCGCCGCCTGGGCAACACCGAGGCGCGGGACGCGGTGCGCACCGTGTTCCGCGTGACCGACCGCGCCTGGCGCGGCATCGGCAGCCTGCCCGGCAGCGGCCTCGAACTGAACGGGCGGTACGCGCGGTTCGACGCCGCCCGGCGGTTCGACGTCGGCGGTGTGCACGCCGTGGAGGACCCGGAGTGCATCGCCGGTGCCGTCCTCACCGGAGCCCGGCTGCCCACGGACTGCCCCGCCTACGGCACCCGTTGCACGCCCCGGCGTCCGCTCGGCGCGGCGATGGTGTCCGCCGAGGGCACCTGCGCCGCCTTCTTCGCCGCCGGCCGTACGAAGGAAGGGGTCCCGTCATGACCTCCGCCTGCCCCGTCCCGCACCACGAGGACGACGTCGTCCTGCTCGGTCACGGCGCGGGAGGGCGGCTGACGGCCGAACTCCTCGACGCCCTGGTGCTGCCCGCCCTCGGCGGTCAGCAGGAGGTGCTGGAGGACGCGGCGCTGCTGCCGGGCCACCCGGATCTGGTGATCAGCACGGACAGTTTCGTCGTCAGCCCGCTGTTCTTCCCCGGGGGCGACATCGGCTCCCTCGCCGTGCACGGCACCATCAACGACGTCGCCATGCGCGGTGCGCGGCCGATCGCGCTGTCCGTGGCCCTGATCGTCGAGGAGGGGCTGCCGCTGGCCGAACTGCGCGCCGTGCTGGAGTCGCTGGGCAAGGCCGCCCGCGAGGCCGGTGTGCCGGTCGTCACCGGCGACACCAAGGTCGTGGGGCGGGGCGCCGCGGACCGGGTCTTCGTCAACACCACCGGCGTGGGACAGCGGCACCTGGGGCTGCGGCCGTCCGCCGCGCTCGCCCGGCCCGGGGACGTGGTGCTGCTGTCCGGTCCCGTCGGACTGCACGGCACGACCGTGCTGTCCACCCGGGAAGGGCTCGGCTTCGAGAGCGACATCGCCTCGGACAGCCGCCCCCTGCACCGCCTGGTCGACGCCCTGGCTCCGCTCGGCGAGGCCGTGCACAGCCTGCGCGACCCGACCCGCGGCGGACTGGCCGCGGCCCTGAACGAGATCGCCCGCGACGCGCGGGTGACCGTACGGATCGACGAGAGTGCCGTCCCGGTGCCTCCCGCCGTCGCCTCCGCGTGCGACCTGCTCGGTCTCGACCCGCTGACCGTCGCCAACGAGGGCTGTCTGGTGGCTTTCGTCGCGCCGTCGGCGGCGCGCGAGGCGCTCGCCGCGCTGCGGTCCCTTCCCGAGGGCCGGGAGGCGGTGCGCGTCGGAGAGGCGGCCCCGCCGGGACCGGGCGGCCGGGTGGTGCTGCGCACACTGGTCGGTGCGCGGCGCGTGGTGGACATGCCGCTGGGCGAGCAACTGCCGCGCCTCTGCTGAGGCCTTCGGCCGGCCGGCTCGGGCGGCGGGCGACGCGGGCAGATGTGTGCGCGGCCGGTTCCCACCGACCGCGCACACGGTGTGGTGCGCACGCCCGCCGCTCTCAGACGTGCCGCACCGGGATGGCCCTCGTTCCCGTCTTCGCCTCCGGGACCGGGACCGTGATGGTCAGGACACCGTCCTTGTACTCGGCCGTCGCCTCATCGCCCTTCGCCCCGGCGGGAAGCCGGACGGAACGGACGAACGTGCCGTAGCGGAACTCGGTGCGGCGCTTCTCCGTGGTCTGTTCCGAACGCTCGGCGCGCAGCGTCAGCAGACCTTCCTCGACGGTGATCTCGACGTCCTTGTCGGGGTCGACACCCGGGAGTTCGGCCCGTACGACGTACGTGCCGTCGTCCGTGAGGTGCTCCTCGATGCGGATGCCGTGCAGCCCGGGGGCGACGTGCGCCCCGGGAAGCCCCGTCTCCACCCAGCCGAACAGGTCGGGCCAGCCCGGCAGTCGCTCCAGCATGCTGCTCATGTCACCCTCCTTCCCACACTTCTCAGTCTCCGCCCACCGGCGGCGCGGGACGAGGGCCGGACGGTCCCGCCCCGGGGCCGCCCGGCCCACCCGGAGGCTCACGCCTGTGTCTGCGGCGCGGACCTCCTGCCTTCCTCCTCCTGCGCGACGTCCGGTTCGAGAGAGGGACGGTGCCGGGGCCCGGTGAGGTCGCAGCGCACGTCCACCACGCCCTCGACGGACCGCACGAGGCGCACGGTCAGGGGGACGACGGAGGTGTCGGGCACACGGCCGGCGAGCCTGACGACTCCCTCGTGCACGTCGACGCGGATCGACTCGATCCCGTCGGGCAGCCGGCCGGCCAGGACGTCGTGCCGGATCTCCTCGGCGATGTCCCGGTCGGCCCGCAGGAAGACCCGCAGCAGGTCCGAACGGCTCACGATCCCGCGCAGCACAGCGTCGTCGTCGACGACCGGCAGCCGCTTGACCTTGTGCCGCGCCATGATCCGGGCGGCCCGGGCGACGGTCGCGTCGGGGTGGACGGTGACGGCCGGGGAGGTCATGAGATCGCCCGCGGTGACCGCCTGCGCCTTCCGCAGCCCCTCCGGGGGCCGGGCCCGCGGTCCCCGCTCCGGGGTGCTGCCGCGGAACTCCTCCTTGCGCAGCAGGTCCCCCTCGGAGACGACGCCGACCACCCGGTTGCCGGAGTCGACGACGGGCAGCGCGCTGATGCGCCGCCCCTCCACCGCCCGCACGATCTCCTTGAACGGGGCACCGACGGCCAGGGCGACGACGGTACGGGTCATCACATCGCTCACGGTGTACACAGAGCCGTGCATGGCGTCCTCCCACCTGCGGGGCGACATCTCCCGACGCTCCCAGGATCCCTCACCGGTCCCCCGGGGGCATGGGCCGAACGGCCCGCCGCCGGTGGTCGCACGCCCCGGGGGCCGTACGGCTGATCCGGGCCGGTCGGCCCTACTGCCGCCCGCCGGTGCCGGGGAAGGGTGGAAGGTGCGGGCCGACGCGGGTCCGTACCGAAACAGCGACCGCTGAACGAGTACTGAGTGAGGCGACCATGGATACTTCCGAGCCGACACCGCGGCTGGTCGTGGGCGTGGACGGATCCCCCTCCTCCCATGCCGCCTTGCGGTGGGCCGAGCACCACGCACGGATGATCGGCGGGATCGTGGAGGCGATCTACGTCTGGGACACGCCGTCCGCCCGGGGATGGAGCGGGCCGGCGGTCGATCCGGAGTTCGATCTGGAGCAGGCCCGCGAGCGCTTCGCGGAGGAGTTGAGCGCCGTCTTCCCGGGTGAGCCGCCGGCGCGGGTGCGGGGGGTCATCGTGGAGGGCGACCCGTCGGAGGCGCTGATCCGGGCCTCGGAAGGCGCCGAGCTCCTCGTCGTGGGCCGCCGCGGCCGGGGCGCGTTCGCCCGGGCGATGCTCGGGTCCGTCAGCCAGCGCTGCGCCCAGCACGCGTACTGCCCCGTCGTCGTGATCCACCAGGAGAAGGATTCCGCCCACTGAACCGCGCCCGGCGCGGTGGTCCTCGCCGGACCCCGCGCCGGTCCCCCGGCCGGTCCCCCGGTCGGAGCCCCGGGGGCCTCTCCGCCGGGGCCCTCTCACTGGAAGGCCGCGTGGATCTCCTCCTCGCTCGCGTTGTGCGAGACGAGCAGGAGTTCGTCACCCGGCCGCAGCACCATGCCGGCGCTGGGCGCGGTGGGGACGCCGTCCCGGACGACGGTGGCCACGAGGGTGCCTTCGGGCAGGTGCGTGTCCCCGAGCGGGCGGCCGGCGGCCTTCGACCCGGCCGTGATCGCGGTCTCGATGATCCCGACGCCCGCGCTGCTCAGGCGCAGCAGGGCCACGGTGTCCGCCGCCCCGGTGGCCTCCTCGATGAGGGAGACGATCGGGGTGGCCGCCGGGACAGCGCTGTCCACGCCCCAGCGGCGGTCGAACAGCCAGGTGTTCTCGTCGTCGTTGACGCGCGCGACGACGCGGGGCACGGCGAAGCGGCGTTTGGCCAGCAGGCTGATGACCAGGTTGTCCTCGTCCCGGCCGGTGGCGGCGACCAGCAGGTCGGCGTGGGCCGCGCCGGCCCGTTCCAGCACGGCCGCCTCACTGCCGTCGCCGATGACCAGCCGGGCGTCGAACCGTCCGCGCAGCGCGTCGAGACGGGCCTCGTCGGCGTCGACCAGGGTGACGTCGTTGCCGGCCGCCGCGAGCACGTGGGCGACCTGGGTGCCCAGCCGCCCCGCTCCGGCGATCAGTACGTTCATGTCCCCAGCTCCTTGTCCAGGAAGCCGCGCAGCCGGCGCAGTGACGTCGCGGCGACGGCGAAGGTGACGATGTCGTCCGGGGCGGCGGTGGTGGAGTGCAGGGGCAGCAGGGAGCGGCCGCCGCGCGTCACCTCGACCACCCTGATCTCGCCCTCGACCTCGAACTCGGCGAGCCGCCGCCCCGTGAGGTAGGCGGGGATCGCGGAGCGCATCAGGAGGGTCTCGCCGTTGCCGAAGCTGACGTCGGGTGTCAGGTCGCGGTGCAGGAGCAGCTGGTGGATGCGGTGCACCGACCAGGTGACGTCGCACACGGCCGGGATGCCCAGCCCGGCGTAGAGGCTCATGTGCCGCGGGTCGTGGACGCCGGCGAGGACGATGGGGACGCGGTAGGTCTCCTTGGCGGTGCGGGCGATGACGAGGTTGCCGTTGTCGCCGGAGGTGACGGCGACCAGTGCGTCGCTGTGCCGCACCCCGGCCTTCTCCAGGACGTCGCGGCTGAAGCCGTTGCCGACGTGGTAGGGGCCGGGGAAGCCGGGCGGGAGGCGGCGGCGGCCGGCCGGGTCGCGGTCGACGACGTGCACCTCGTGGTTCTCGTGGGCCAGCCGGACGGCCAGGACGGAGCCGATCCGGCCGCATCCCGCGATGAGGACTCTCATCGCACGTCTCCTTCCGGTCGGGGCGTGTGACGCGCGCGCAGCCGCATCTTGCGCAGCTCGTCGGCGGCGAGCGGGAGGATGCCCACCGCGGTGAGCAGGGCCCAGTCGCCGGCGCTGAGGGGGGCGGTGTGGAAGACGCTCTGCAGCAGCGGCAGGTAGCTGATCGCGGCCATGAAGGCGATGCCGATCAGCCCGGCCGCGATCAGGCGCGGGTTGCTGAACAGACCCGCCCTGAAAACGCTCTCGCGCTCGGTGCGCACGGCCAGGGCGTTGAAGAACTGGCTGACCACGATGCCCGCCTGGACCAGGGTGACGGCCTCCCGGTAGACGGGGTCGTCGGCGGTGAAGTCGGCGAAGGGGATGCCCGAACTGCTCACGTGCCAGAAGAACACCGCGCACACGCCCAGCGCCTGGATGCCCCCGAGGAAGAGGATGCGGCGCACCACGGCCGAGGAGAAGAGGCGCTCGTGGCGCGGTCGGGGGGGCCGTTCCATCACATCGGACTCCGGGGGTTCCGCACCGAGCGCCAGGGCGGGCAGGACGTCCGAGCCCAGGTCGATCGCGAGCACCTGGACCGCGGTGATCGGCACGAGCGGGAACCCGGTGAAGGTGGCGGCGAGGATGGGCGCGAGTTCCCCGATGTTGTGGCTGAAGAGGTAGACGAGGAACTTGCGGATGTTCTGGTACACGGCGCGCCCGAGGCGCACGGCCACGGCGATGGAGGTGAAGGAGTCGTCCAGCAGCACCATCTCGGCGGCCTCGCGGGCCACGTCGGTGCCGGAGGCGCCCATGGCCACCCCGATGTCGGCGTGCTTGAGGGCGGGGGCGTCGTTCGCCCCGTCACCGGTGACCGCGACGACCTCGCCCCGCCGCTGGAAGGCGGTCACCACCCGCATCTTGTGCTCGGGGCTGACCCGGCACAGCAGCAGTTCCCCGGCCTCGGCGGCCAGGCTGTCCAGCGCGGTGTCGTCCGTCGCGTCCAGCTCGGCGCCGGTCACCACCTTCGGGTGGTCACCGCGCACGATGCCCACGCGGCGGGCCACGGCCTCCGCCGTCAGCGGGTGGTCGCCGGTGACCATGACGATCCGGATGCCGGCGCGGCGGCAGGAGTCGACGGAGGCCCGCACCTCCTCGCGGGGCGGGTCCATCATGCCCGCGAGGCCCAGCAGGGTGAGGTCCCGTTCGTCCCGGTCGCGGTCCTCCGACGGGCCCGTCACCTCCCGCTCGGCGACCGCGAGCACGCGCAGGCCCTGGGCCGCCATCCGGTCGGCCACCTCGGCGGCACGCGCACGCCGGTCCGCGGTCAGCTCCAGGGCGGCGGAGCCGTCGTCGAGGCGGGTGCAGCGGTTCAGGATCTCCAGCGGCGCGCCCTTCACCCGGATCCGCCGGGTGCCGTCCTCCTCGTGCACGGTGCTCATCAGCCGGCGTACGGAGTCGAAGGGGTGCTCGGCGGTCCGGGGGGCCGCCGCCTCCTCGGCCGCCATGTCCAGACCCGCCTTCGCGGCGGCGACCAGCAGGGCCCCTTCGGTGGTGTCCCCCAGGACGCGCCAGTGTGCGCCGTCCGACGGCGGCAGCAGCCGCGCGTCGCAGCACAGCGCGGCCGAACGCAGCAGGGCGCGGACCGGACCGGGGTCGCTCACCTCTCCGGAGGGCTCGTAGCCGACGCCCGTGACGGTGTGCTCCCGGTCCCAGGCCCAGATCCGTACGACGGTCATCTCGGCCTGGGTGAGCGTTCCGGTCTTGTCGGTGCAGATCACCGTGGTCGACCCGAGCGCCTCGACCGCCACGAGCTTCTTCACCAGGGCCTGGTGCCGGGCCATGCGGCGGACGCCGAGGGCGAGGGAGACCGACAGGGTCGCGGGCAGGCCCTCGGGGACGAGCGCCACCATCACGCCGAGGGCGAAGACGAACGAGGAGACGGTGCCCTGGCCGGTGGGCAGCCGGACGGCGAAGAGCAGCAGGCCGACGGCGAGCGCGGTGAGGGAGACCCGGCGGGCCATCCAGGTGACCTCGCGCTGCAGGGGGGTCTTCTGCCGGGGCGCGGCCGCCGTCAGACGGTAGATGCGGCCGAACTCGGTGGCCTGTCCGGTGGCGGAGACGACGGCCCGGGCGGTGCCGGTGATCACGTCGGTGCCCATGTGGACGCGGTTGCGGGCCCGGAGCGCCTCGCCGGGCGCGTCCGCCTCGGCCGTGCGGGGCACCGGTTCGCTCTCCCCGGTGATGGCCGCGTTGTTGACCGTCAGGTCGTGCGCCTCCACGAGCCGGCAGTCGGCGGGCACCGTGTCCCCGGCCTCCAGCACCACCACGTCCCCCCGGACCAGGTCCTGCACGGGGACCTCGCCGGGCCGGCCGTCGCGCAGCACCCGGCACCGGTGCGGGACCATCGCCTGCAGGGTCTGGGCCGTGCGCTCCGCCGAGTACTCCTGGGCGAAGCCGATCGCCGCGTTCAGCAGCACCACGCAGGCGATGGCCACGGCCAGTTGCGCGGTGCCCGCCTGGCGCGGCTCCTCCAGGGCGTAGGCGAGGAACGTGATGGCGGAGGCCGTCATCAGCACGATCGCGAAGAGATCGGTGAACTGGCCGGCCAGCTGGCGCCAGGCGGGGCGGCGGCGGGCGGTGGGCAGCTCGTTGGGACCGTCCGCCGCACGCCGCTCGCCGGCGGTCTTCGACGTCAGTCCCTGCGGTGAGCTGCGCAGGGCGGGGAAGACGTCCGCGGCGTCGAGGACCTGTACCGCCTCCCGCGCGTCCTCGTCCGCTCCCTGCCCGGCCTCGGGCGGTGACGTGCCGACGGGTACGGGCCCGCCGGTCCGCTCGCCCTGCCGGGGGCGCAGTGCCTTCACGGCCGGGCGGGAGCGGAAGCCCGGCGGCCGCTCATCCCGGGCTCGCTTCCGGTTCGCGGGCGGCCTCCTCACCGGCGGCGCACCGGACCTCCAGTTCCACCTCCGGCGCCCGGGCCAGGGTGTTGGTCACGGTGCAGTGGGAGACGACCGCCCGCAGTGCGGCCTGCCGCCGTGCGGGCAGGGCGGGGGCGGCGACGGTGAGCGAGAGGGCGGCGACCCGGGCCGGCCGGTCGTCGGCCATGCGGTACTCCGCGCGGACGGACAGGCCGTCGCGGCTCTCGCCGTGGCGGTCGAGGTAGCGGCCCGCGTAGTGCGCCGTGCAGGAGGCCACGGCGGCCACGAACAGCTCCACCGGGGTGGGCGCGGTGTCCTTGCCGCCGTCGGGGACCGGCTGGTCGGCCGTCAGGACGTGGCCGCGCACGCGTATCTCGTAGGCGTCACCGTGGATCGGCACCACCTCGACCACTCCGGGCGGGCCGGCCGGTTCCGGGTCGACCGCTGCGGCGTGGAACAGCAGCAGCCCGGCCAGCCGCCGGGCCTCCTGCGCCGTGAGCGACGCCCACAGCTCGCCCTCGTCGTGCGAGGCGAAGGAGGTGTCCAGGACGACGCGCCCCATGCCGGCGGGGAGACCGGGCGGGGCGAAGCGGGTGACGTTGATCGTGCGGCCACAGCGCGTTCTCATCTTCCTCACGGCTCCCTGTCGGCTTCTCCCGCCACGGCGGCCCGGCTCCTCACGCGCCACCGGCCGGGACGATGCGGCGTCCGGTCAGGCGGTCGACGGCGATCGAGATCCACAGCGTGCGCCGTCCCCCGGCCCAGGGACCGGTGCGTGCCCCCCGCTCCAGACGGCGGACCGCCTCGGGGTCGGTGACGGCCCGGGCCCGGCCCACCGCCAGGACGCTCCAGCCCTGGCTCATGGCGTCGTCGACGTGGTCGACCTCGAACGCCACCCGGTGGCCGGCGGCGCCGGCCGGGGCGGATTCGGGCGCGGTGCGGAAGGCGATCGCGCCGTCGACCACGTCGTAGTTGACGGGATAGACGGCGGGCCCGTGCGGTGTGGTCAGCGAGATCCGTCCCACGCCGTGGGTGGAGAGCAGGCTCCGGCACTCCTGCTCGTCGAGGTCCCGCAGTTGGGGGTGGTACAGCGCCTGCCCCTGCCCGGGGGGTCGTTCCCGGTCGCCGCCCTGGAGGTCGAGGAGGGTGGTCCCGAGCGCGTCGGCGAGGCGCAGCAGGGTGCCCACGCTCGGGTCGGCGGTGTGGGTCTCCAGGTAGTCGAGGTACTCCGGTGACATGCGCGCGCGGTGCGCGGTCTCCTGCACGCTCAGCCCGCGCCGCCTGCGCGCGGCGGCCACGCGGCGGCCGACGTCCCCGGACCCCGCGGAGGTGCCGCCGGACGGCGCCGGTGCGCCCGGCGCGGGCTCCGCGCGGCTCTCGCCTCCGCGCGCTTCGGGCCCGTGCCCTTCCGGCCGGGGCCCTTCGCCGTCCTGGCCTTTGGGGAGGACGTGTGCGTCCGGCCCGGGGAAGACGAGCGTGACGTCGCCGGTGTCCGACCAGCGGACGTCGTACGGCGGTGTGCCGTCGTCGTGGTGCAGGCCGACGATCTGCCCGTCGCGCCGGACGCTGCCGGTGGACGGGCTCTCGACGATCAGCCGGTCGCCAAGGTGGGCGTGCATGACCGTGCCCTCTCCGTCGATGGCTCTGTCCCTCCAGGGTCACGCCGGGAGCAGCCCCGCACCAACGGACCGAAGGTCCCGGCCCGCCGGGGCGAAAGGACCCCCCTCGCCCTGCACGAAGGCCCCATGCGGGCCCGGCGTGCGCCGGTCAGCCTGGAGGGAGAGGAATGCGGGCGTCCGCCGACCCGGCGTGCTCCGCATTCGGTCGCCGGACCGGAGGGAGGAGCGCCATGCAGCACCGCACGGTCGGAGACCTCATGACCCACGGCGTCGTCCGCGTGCACAAGGACACACCGTTCAAGAACCTCGTCGGACTGCTGGCCGAGAACGAGGTGACCGCGCTGCCCGTGGTCGACGACCTCGGCCACCCGGTCGGCGTGGTGTCGGAAGCCGACCTGCTGCGCACGATCGCGGAGCGGCCCGACCCCGCCGTGCCGCCCCCGCTCACCTACACCTTGGACGGGGCACCGCAGCCGGACACCGGGCTCCTGGCCGAGGAGCTGATGACGGCTCCCGCCATCTGCGCGCGGCCGGAGTGGACGGTCGTCGAGGCCGCGCGGGTGATGGACGCCGAGGGGGTCAAGCGGCTGCCCGTGGTCGACGAGTCGGAGACGCTGGTCGGCATCGTCAGCCGCGGCGATCTGCTGCGGGTCTTCCTGCGCCGGGACGACGCGCTGCGCGACGAGATCGCCGGCGACGTCCTCGTCCGCACGCTGGGCCTCGCCCCCTCCGACGTGACGGTCGACGTGCGCGAGGGCCGGGTGGTCCTCAAGGGCCGCGTGGACACCGAGCAGCTCATTCCGGTCGTCGAGCGGCTGTGCCGAGGCGTCGACGGCGTGGTGTCCGTGGAGACGGACCTGACCTGCCGCTCCTAGCCGTCGTGCGCCGTGCGCGGCGGCCCCGCGCACGGGCCGGTGGGGCCTGTGGGGCCCGAGCGGTGCCCGAAAGGCCCCTCCCCGACGGTGCGCGCCGGCGTGACGCTGGAGGCGAGGGCCGGAGGTGAGCACGATGCGTACGAGCAGGACCGTCCGGCGCTCGCGCCTGTGGCGCTGGCGCCGCAATCCGCTGCGCCGCCGCGAGGACGTGCTGGAGGCCTGGATCCTGCTGGTGGTCTGGCTCGCCGTCGCCGTCGCCGGTCCCGTGGCGGGTGTGCTGAGCGGCCGCGCCACGGTCGACTCGCTCGCCCAGCGCCGCGCCGAGCGGCATGAGGTCACCGCCACTCTGGTCCGCGACACGTCCGATCCCGTCGTCAGCGGCGGGACGGTCAGCGACCAGGTCATGGGAACGGTGCGCTGGACCGCGCGGGACGGCACGAGCCACACGGGGAGAACCCAGGTGGCCGCCGGCGTGAAGGCCGGTGAGAAGGTCGTGGTGTGGATGGACCGGCAGGGGCGGCTCGCACCGGAGCCGCAGACGCCGGGTGAGGCGGCCGTCGAGGCGGCCTTCATGGGCGCCGCCTCCTTCGCCGCCGTCGCCACCGCGGCCGCCGCGGGATTCTTCGGGGCGCACGTCGTCCTGGAGCGGCGCCGGCAGCGCGCCTGGGAGACGGAATGGCAGCAGATCGACTCCCCGTGGGGCCGTGCGACCAGCTGAGCCGGCGGCCCGGCCCGCGGCCGCGGAGCGGAGGGCGCCCGAGGAGGGTCCCCGGCTTTCGAGGGCGGAGGCCCGGCGCGAGGAGGAGCGATGAGTGACCTGGTGATCGCGGGAGTGGACGACAGCGCGCGGAGCCTTGACGCCGTGGTGTACGCGGCCCGGGAGGCCGCGTTCCGCGGCGCCGCGCTGCGTCGGTGAGCCAGGGCGTCCTGCACCACGCGCGCTGCCCGGTGTTCGTGGTCCCGCGACGCCGGGAGCGGTAGCGGCCCGTGGACGGTGCGGGTGGGAGGAGCCCTGACATGACGAAGCCGGTGGTGGTCGGCCTGGACGGCTCCCCGTCGAGCCTGGAGGCGGTCGTGGCCGCGGCGCGCGAGGCCGCGCTGCGCGGCGCGCAGCTGCGGTTGGTGCACGCCTTCGGCTCGCCGCACCTGGACGGACTGCCGGCCGGGCCTCCGTGGAACCAGGCCGCGGCGGGGGTGCGCGAACTGCTGGACGGCACCCTGGCCGAGGCCGAGCGCCGCGCCCGCGAGGCGGCCCCGGACCTGGACGTCGACCGTGACGTGGCGGTGGGCGAGGCGCTGATGGTGCTGGAGATCGCCTCGCGCACCGCCTCGATGGTCGTGGTCAGCAGCCGGGGGCTGAGCGCCTTCGGCAGTCTGCTGCTCGGCTCGACGTCCGCCCACCTGGCCGCGCACGGCCGCTGCCCGCTGCTGGTGGTGCGGGGCCGGCCCGGCCCGGGCGGACCGGTGCTGCTGGCGGTCGACGACGCGCCCGCGTCCGAGGCGGCGGTCCGTTTCGCCTTCGCCGAGGCGTCACTGCGCGGCGCGGACCTCGTCGCGGTACACGTGTGCCGCCCCGGCAGCCCGGAGGCCTACGACGGCCCGGCGGACCCACCGTTCGTCACCTTCGACGAGATCCACCTGCTGAAGCACGCCGGGCAGGTCCTCGAACAGGCCATCGCCGGGGCGCGCGAGCGGTATCCGGACCTCCCGGTGCGGCAGCGGCCGGCCATCGGCCGGGTGCGCCGCACCCTCGTCGACGCGAGCGCCGACGCGCAGCTCGTCGTGGTCGGAGCACGGGGCAGGGGCGGCTTCACCGGCCTGCTGCTCGGATCGGTCAGCCAGGCCCTCCTGCACCACGCCCGGTGCCCGGTGGCCGTGGTCCGGCGGGGGCAGGCCTGACGCGGGGGCCCTTCGGCCCCGTGCGCGCCGCCGCGTTCTGACGGATGGTGGAGACAGGCCCAGTGGAAGGGGGCTGACATGTCCTGGCAGACGCTCCGCAAGGACCCCGCGCCCCGGGTGCCGCCCAACCTGGACGACTACGACGCGGCCCGGGCGGCGTTCTCCTGGTCCGCTGTCCGGGCCGAACTCGACGGACTGCCCGGCGGGCAGGGCCTGAACATCGCGCACGAGGCGGTGGACCGGCATGTCGCGGCGGGGCACGGGGAGGCCCTGGCACTGCGCTGCGTCGGCCGCGACGGCACGGTGACCTGCGTGACGTACCGGGAGCTGGCCCGGTCCTCGGCCCGGTTCGCGCACGTGCTGCGCGCGCTCGGCCTCGGCCGGGGCGACCGGGTGACGACCCTGCTCGGGCGCTGCCCCGAGCTGTACACGGTGGTGCTGGGCACGCTGAAGAACACCAGCGTCCTGTGCCCGCTGTTCTCCGCCTTCGGGCCCGACCCCGTCGCCCAGCGGCTGCGGCTGGGCGACGCGCGGGTCCTGGTCACCACGGCCGAGCTGTACCGCAGGAAGGTCGCGGGGCAGCGCGAGGGCCTTCCCGGCCTCAAGCACGTGCTGATCGTCGGCGAGGGCGCCGGGGACCTGCCGGGCACCCTGCCCTACGACGCGCTGACGGCCGGAGCGCCCGACACGTTCGACATCCCGCCCACCTCCCCCGAGGACATGGCGCTGCTGCACTTCACCAGCGGCACGACCGGGACGCCCAAGGGAGCCGTCCACGTCCACGAGGCGGCCGTCGCCCACTTCGCGACCGCCCGCCACGCCCTCGACCTGCACCCGGACGACGTCTACTGGTGCACGGCCGACCCGGGCTGGGTCACCGGCATGTCCTACGGCGTCGTCGCCCCGCTCATGCACGGGGTCACGGTCGTGGTGGACGAGGGCGACTTCGACGCCCGCCACTGGTACCGCGTCCTGGCCGAACAGCGGGTCGGGGTCTGGTACACCGCTCCCACGGCCCTGCGGATGCTGATGCGGACGACGCCCCGCGACGGTCCGCACGACCTGCCCCGCTCGTACGACCTGAGCGCGCTGCGCTTCATCGCCTCGGTCGGCGAACCGCTGAACCCGGAGGCGGTGCTGTGGGGGCGGGACGTCCTCGGACTGCCCGTGCACGACAACTGGTGGCAGACCGAGACGGGCGCCATCATGATCGCCAACTTCGCGGGCTGCGACATCCGCCCCGGCTCCATGGGACGCCCGCTGCCCGGGATCGAGGCGACCGTCCTGCGGCGCGGCGAGGACGGCCGCGCCCTGGTCGCCGACGGCGCGGTGACGGAGGTTCAGGATCCCCGTGAGGAGGGCGAACTGGCGCTGCGGCCCGGCTGGCCGTCCATGTTCCGGGGCTATCTGAACGACGAGCAGCGGACGGCGGCGGCGTTCGCGGACGGCTGGTACCTCACCGGGGACCTCGTCCGGCGTGACGCGGACGGCTGGTACTGGTTCGTGGGGCGGGCCGACGACGTCATCAAGTCGGCCGGGCACCTCATCGGGCCGTTCGAGGTGGAGAGCGCCCTGATGGAGCATCCGGCGGTCGCCGAGGCGGGGGTGATCGGGCGGCCCGACCCCGTGGCCGGCAACGTCGTCAAGGCGTTCGTGTCGCTGCGCCCCGGGTTCGAGCCGGGCAACCCCATCCGGCGCGAGCTGCTCGCCTTCGGCAGGCGGCGGCTCGGCCCGGCCGTGGCGCCCCGGGAGATCGCCTTCGACCAGCACCTCCCCCACACCCGCAGCGGGAAAGTCATGCGCCGCCTGCTGCGCGCCCGCGAGATCGGGCTGCCGGAAGGCGACACGTCCACCCTGGAATCGACGGAGGGGTCCGCATGACCACGACCCGCCCCCCGCGCAGGCCCCGGGCCAAGTCCAAGGCAGGCACCGACCGGCAGGCGGCGCACCGCCTGGCCCTGCTGCACTCCATGCTGCGGATCCGCCGCTTCGAGGAACGCTGCGTCGAGCTGTACAGCCAGGCCCGGATCCGCGGCTTCATGCACCTGTACATCGGTGAGGAGGCCGTCGCCGTCGGCACCGACGAGGCGCTGACCGAGGACGACGCGGTGGTGTCGACGTACCGGGAGCACGGTCACGCCCTCGCCCGCGGGGTCCCGGCCGAGGCCGTCATGGGCGAGATGTTCGGCAAGGTGACCGGGTGCAGCCGCGGACGGGGCGGCTCCATGCACCTGTTCGACGCCTCCCGCCGCTTCTACGGCGGGAACGCCATCGTCGCCGGCGGGTTGCCCCTCGCCGCGGGCCTGGCCCTCGCCGACCGCATGACCGGCCGCTCCCGGGTCACCTGCTGCTTCTTCGGCGACGGCGCGTTCGCCGAGGGCGAGTTCCACGAGACGGCCAACCTCGCCGCGCTGTGGGAGCTGCCGTTGCTGCTGGTCTGCGAGAACAACCTCTACGCGATGGGCACCGCCCTGGAGCGCCACCAGGCCCAGACCGATCTCGCGCTGCGCGCCGCCTCCTACGGCATGGTGTCGTGGGCGGTGGACGGCATGGACGTCCTGGCCGTGGAGGAGGCCGCCCGCCGGGCCGCCGAGGGCGTGCGCTCCGGGACCGGGCCGCACTTCCTGGAGATGCGCACCTACCGCTTCCGCGCCCACTCCATGTACGACTCCGACCGCTACCGCGACAAGGCGGAGATCGAGCGCTGGAAGGAACGCGACCCCATCGACCTGCTCGACCGGCGGCTGCGCGAACAGGGGAAACTGGACGACGCCACGCGCGCCGAGCTGGAGGAACGGGTCCGGGCCGACGTCGACCGCGCGGTCGCCCACGCCGAACGCGCCCCGGAGGAACCGCCCGAGGACCTGCTGAGGTACGTCACGAGCCCGGTGGAGGGGGTGACCCGGCCATGACCGCCGCCAAGGCTTCCCCGGACGGCCCGGCCGAGCGCAGGACCACCTACCGGGAGGCGCTGCGCGGGGCCCTCCGGGACGCCCTGCGCGCCGACGAACGGGTCTTCCTCATGGGGGAGGACGTGGGCCGGTACGGCGGCTGCTTCGGCGTCAGCCTCGGCCTGCTGGAGGAGTTCGGACCCGAACGGGTGCGCGACGCTCCGCTGTCGGAGTCCGGGTTCGTCGGCGCCGGCATCGGTGCGGCCCTGGCGGGGATGCGGCCCGTCGTCGAGATCATGACCGTCAACTTCAGCCTGCTGGCCCTCGACCAGATCCTCAACAACGCCGCGACGCTGCTGCACATGTCGGGCGGCCAGCTGCCCGTGCCCGTCGTGATCCGGATGACGACGGGCGCCGGACGGCAGCTCGCGGCCCAGCACTCGCACAGCCTGGAGGGCTGGTACGCCCACATACCCGGCGTGCGGGTGATCGCCCCGGCCACCATCGCCGACGCCCGCCACATGCTGGCCCCGGCGCTCGCCGACCCCGACCCCGTGCTGGTCTTCGAGCACGGAGGGCTGTACAGCGCCTCGGGCGACCTCCCGCCCGACGCGGGCCCGGTCGACCTCGACCACGCGGCGGTACGCCGGCCGGGCGCCGACGTCTCCCTGATCGCCTACGGCGGCTGCATGCCCAAGGCGCTGGCCGCGGCCGACGAGCTGGCCGGCGACGGCGTGGACGCGGAGGTCGTGGACCTGCGCACGCTGCGGCCCCTGGACGACGCCACGATCGGCGGCTCGGTCGCCCGCACGCACCGCGCCGTGGTCGTCGACGAGGGCTGGCGCAGCGGCAGCCTCGCCGCGGAGGTCTCCGCGCGCCTCACGGAACAGCACTTCTACGACCTCGACGCCCCGGTCGAGCGGGTGTGCAGCGCCGAGGCGCCCGTGCCGTACGCGCGCAGGCTGGAGCAGGCGGCGCTGCCGCAGGTGGCCGACATCGTCGCCGGGGCTCGCCGGACCCTCGGCGAACCCCCGTACTCCCCCGGTGAGGCGGCGCCGGTCGAGGCCGGGAGGGCGGGGTGATGGCCGAGTTCACGATGCCCTCGCTCGGCGCCGACATGGAGGAGGGGCTGCTCCAGGAGTGGCTCGTCGGGCCCGGCGACCGGGTGCGCAAGGGTGACGTGGTGGCGGTCGTCGAGACCGACAAGGCCGCCATCGAGGTGGAGTGCTTCGACTCCGGAACGGTGGGGCGCCTGCTCGTCGCCCCGGGCACGCGGGTGCCGGTGGGAACACCGCTGGCGGTGATCGAGAGCGAGGCACCTGCGGGGCGTGAAGGGGACGGCTCGCGGGAGATGGGGGCCCTGAGGGAGGGGGGCGCCCTGCGCGAGACGCCTGCCGCGCGAGAGGCACCCGCGTCACGGGAGGCCGCTGCCGCGCGGGAGGCCGCTGCCGCTGAGGAGGAACCGGCCGCACGAGAAGCACCGGCCGCACGAAGGACACCCGCTGCACCGGAGACGGCTTCCGCCGAGGAGGAACCCCCCGCACGGCAGGCACCGGCCGCGCGAGAGGCCCCTGTTCAGCGGGAGGGAGCCGCCGCAGGAGAGACCCCCGCGGAGCGCGTGCCCATGCCCTCCGCCGCAGGAGAAGCACCCGCCGCACCGGCGCGGCGGCGGGC
>NZ_JBHYQH010000043.1:0-9278 GCF_042746715.1 Streptomyces sp. NPDC058741
TACTCGCATGGTCACTATGGCGAAGAAGAAGCCAAGCACGAGCCCGCATCAGTCATTACCAACGCAGAGGGCATCACGGAGTGTCGTTGCAGTACTATGCGACTGACATGGATCATGCCGGTGATGGCGGCGTCGCCTCGAAGCCACTCGTGCTCTGACCGCGAACGTTCACCGGGTTTACGCGGCCACGGGCCGCCGCCCGCAGATGAACGAGATGGCCCGACTGACGCGCGTTCAGAGTGAACTTCGTGTTCACTGACGTTACTTACACTGCAGGCATGAACGATTGCTCTCCCGACCCTCTGGCCGTCACGGCTGTCGACGCCATCGAAGGCGTCAGTGGCACATACCCGGGATACCGGCGCGTGCACGCCCGGGGCCTGTGCTTCGACGCCACCTTCACCCCCTCCGGCGAGGCCGCCGCGCTCACCACGGCGGCCCACCTGCAGTCGGCTCCGACGCCCGTCGTCGTGCGCTTCT
Source organism: Streptomyces sp. NPDC058741 (assembly GCF_042746715.1). Classification (NCBI taxonomy): domain Bacteria; kingdom Bacillati; phylum Actinomycetota; class Actinomycetes; order Kitasatosporales; family Streptomycetaceae; genus Streptomyces; species Streptomyces sp. NPDC058741. Next base: position 481 of record NZ_JBHYQH010000043.1, read on the forward strand.
CCAACTCCAACACCAACCCGGCCGTGCCCGACGGGGTCCGAGCCGGCCGTGGCCTCGCCGCGCGCTTCTTACTGCTGGACGGCACCTTCACCGACCTCGTCTCGGTCAACATCCCGGTGTTCTTCGCAGCCACCCCAGGGCAGTTCCTGGAACTCCTCAACGCCCTGCAGAAGGATTCCGCCACCGGAGCTCCCGACCCGGCCAAGGTGCAGGCGTACGCCGCTGCGCACCCCACCGCTGCACTCGGCCTGCAGGAGGCCGGCCGGATGCCCATCCCGGTCAGCTACGGCACCGCCCGCTACTGGGCCATCCACGCCTTCATCTGGGTCGATGCCCAGGGCAAGCGACGCCCGGTCCGCTACCGCTGGGAGCCCGACGCCGGTCTGCAGGAGGTGCCCGAGCAGGAAGCGGTGGCCAAGGACCCCGAGTACCTCGCCGAGGAACTGGTCCAGCGCCTCTCCAACGACCCCGTCGGCTTCACGCTCCGCGTCCAACTCGGCCAGGACGGCGACCCCACCGACGACCCCACACGACCCTGGCCGGCCGACCGGCCCGAGATCGTCGCGGGCCACCTACGGATCACCGCCCCCGTCGCGGACCAGGAGCACTGGGCGGGCCAGGTCTACGACCCCACCCGAATCACCCCCGGCATCGAACTCTCCGACGACCCGGTCCTCGCCTTCCGCAGCCAGGCCTACGCCGTCTCCTACGAGCGCCGGAAGGCTTCCGTCAGCCGCTAGTGCCGTGACCGGATAGGTTCACCGAGGTCTCGTGGTCTGCGGGTGCGTGAGGAACCACCGCTCCCCGGTTCCGACTGGTCGCAGGGCTGAACGACCTCGTTTGCGTGGTTGTAGCAGGCGGCCGGTCTCGGTCAGGGGTGCATTACGGTGGGGCACGAGGGCCTTTCTGTTGGTGTAGACGTCGCAATCCACACCGAACCGGAAGGCCCTCACGTGTTCAAGATCCCTCAGCCGAGACCTGCCTCCCCCGTCCACAACCTCCCGGGACAGAACAACTAGCACCCGGGTTGCGCAAGTTCATCCTGCGGATGTTGGAGGAAGCGGCGTGCGATCCATCGACTTGAACGCGGCGTCCTGGCGTAGGAGCGGCTACAGCAACCAGGACGGTGGAGCTTGCATCGAGGTCTGCGACGACTTCCCCGACGTCGTCCCGGTGCGGGACAGCAAGGTTCCCCACGGTCCGGACCCCGCCTTCTCCGCAAGCGGCCGGGCCTGCTTCATGGGCGCTGTCCTGAGCGGTCGGCTGGGCGACTGACTCCGGGCGTGCCGACGGGGGCGGCGTCGTACCGGCGCCGCCCCCACTCCTGAGGTGATCACACCGTCACGACCTGCGTCCGGCCGTCCGTCCGAGCATGCCGGTGGCGACGGCGAAGACGAACGCCAGGCCGCCGATGACGGCGTTGCTGACGATCACCGAGGCGGGGTGCGAGTCCCGCGCGCCCGACACGACGAACGGTGCCACGACGGTCCACGCCGCGACGCACGCCGCCGCCCAGCTCATCGCGTGAGTGCGCTCGAAGGCGGAGCCGAAGCCGCCTCCCATGAAGAACGCGTACGCGATCCCGGCGATCAGGTTGGTGACGGCGAGGGTCGGCAGTGTCGCGTCGAAGCCCACGATCCACGCCGAAGCCGCCAGATACAGACCGGCCAGCAGGCCGAGTCCCTCCAGAATCTGCGCCGCCGACGTCACGGTCGCCCGCTCGGAGCGGGCACGCAGCGCAAGGATGTCCGGGTGTTGCTCAATACCCGGGAAAGTACGTTCGGCCACGTCGAACACCTCCTGTGTCCGCCGGATCCATTGCGATCATCTCTCGTGAGCCGAAGGGGGAACAGAGGGATGGAATGGGTCGCGGTTCATTCGTCTTCCACCTTCAGCGTGGGACGGGACCCGGTCCGTGTCGTGGGCCGAAGGACCCTGCGCGGGGTCCCGGACGTCCCGACGCGATGTGACCCCGGTGAGTAATAGCGTCTCACTGAAGTTTCGCGTGCTGGCACGCTTCCCTTTGCCTGCCGAAGATCGCCGTGGTAACACGGAGAAAAGGTCGATGACGCACTGGCGGGCCGGCACGGACGGTCGTCATCTCCGTTCCCCGCGGTGTGGTTCTGCGTGTCTTCTGCGCATGAGGATCCCGGCACGGGGAGTAGCGATGAGCCCTGGCAAAGAGACACGAAGGCGTGGCGTCCCCGGCCCTCGGCCGGCAGGGGTATGGGCTCGCTCGTGGTTCTGTGTGAGCTGGCCCTTCGTCTTCGTCTGGCGCAAGGGCCGCAACCGGTGGCTGCTGAAAAGGGGGGAGCGGCGGGCGCGTCACTGGTGGCGACCGCAGACCTGGCTGGTGAACGGGATGTACCTCGTCCTGTCCGCCGGGTACCTGCTGGTGCTCGTGTACGGCGTCTGGCAACCGGGCAACGGGAACCGGTGGAGCGGCTGGCAGGGCCTGCTGGGAGCCGTGGGCCTGTCCGCCTCGGCCGTGGTGGCCACGGCGTGGTTCATCATCTGGCGTTTTCGGCGAGCCCGTCGCTACTACCTGCGCAGGGCGAAGCGGCACCCCGACGAGCTGGTGAAACCGGGCAGCATCATCGGTGAGGTCGTAGGACGCGATCAGCTGTGCGACGCCTTGATGAACGATCTCCAGGACAGCCGCCAGCGCCGCCCCCATGTGATCGTCGGCACGATCGGGGTCGGCAAGACGGCTCTGCTCGTACGGCTGACCCAACGCCTCGCCGGCAAGGGGGTCGTTCCCGTCGCGCTCCGACTGCGCGACGCCGGGGATTCGCTCGACTTCGCGGAACTCGCCAAGGCCAAGTTCTGCGAGGAGGTACGGGAGAAGGTCTCCGCCTCGGAGGCCGAGAAGGTCTGGCAGCGGCTGCGCTACACCCAGGATCGGGTGGTCGTACTCGCAGATGGCCTCGAGGACGTCCTGAAGGGTGGCGAGGACCGCGACAACAAGATACGGAAGGCCATCAACGAGGCGTGGCAAGACCGGCTGCCCCTGGTCGTCACGTCCAGGCCGCAGAAGGCGCTGGAGGCCGTCAACGCGGCTCAGACCATCCTGGAACCGCTCAGCGAGGACGCGGCGCTCGCATACGTCGCCCGGGGCGGCAGCCGGCGGTCGAGCGTCCAGCGCATGGACTGGGTGGTGGAGGCGGCCGATATCGCCGAATCCCCCCTGTACCTCAACATCGCCAAAGATCTCCAACGGTGCGACAGGCTCGAACTCATCGTGGGCGCCGGAGGGGACGAACGCTGCGATCCACGGGACCAGGACATGTGGGCGCTGCGCTACGACCTCCTGGAGGGCTGGGTCGCCGCACTCGTCGAGGGCGCCCTTTATCCCGAGCAGCCCATCTCCGCCAGAGGTCGCTTCATGACGGTGGAGTGCCTGTCGGTTCTCGCCTGTGTGGCGCTGCGTACCAACTCGACCTATGTGGACTACGGCGTCCTGACGCCGTCACGCCCCGGTGAGGACGACGCGGTCGGCGACGAGAAGCAGCAGCAGGACACAGAGGAGCTCGGGCTATTGCGCGGGCTGCTCGAGCGCCGAGTGCGGGTGTCCGCGGACAGGTTCGGTATTCCCACAGGCACGGAACAGGTCATAGACGAGCGGCTGGCGGCCAGTTGGGGCAGCGGCCTGGGACTCGTGGAGGAACGGGGGAGCGGAGTCCGGTTCCATCACAGCGTTCTGCAGGCCTTCCTGGCCTCCCGCTGCATGGACGTCCTGGTGAACCTCGACTCACCGCTGGCACGGCAGTGCGACTCCACTGCCGCGATCCGTGAGGCCTTCTTCGTCCGAGCGCTCAAGCGCCCGGGCCGTGAACTCGCCACGGCCCTCGTGTTCTACTCACGGTCGGTCGACGCGCTCGCCGGATGCCACGGCCACCCCGGGCGGCCCGAGCGCGCTCCGGCCACCCCGTGCTGCCCCATCGAATTCGTCCGGGGGGAACTCAGAGCGGCCGCGCGCACCGCGCTGAGAGCCCCGGACAGGGACAACGGGGTGTCCGCTCGGGAGGCGAACAGCGGTGACATGGAGCAGGATCCGAAGATCAGGTCCCTGGAGTTGTACTCCGCGGCGCTCGACGCCGACAGCTTTCACCATGATCCTGAGCACCGGAAGATCGTCGAAGAGATCCGCCGCAACTGGCAGGCGTTCCAGGTCTACAACGACCGGAAGCTCGACCCGCCGAAGAAGGCGCTGATCAAGCGGATCGCGGCCACCGGGCTGCTGCTGAGCAGACGGCAGACCTTCCCGCCCAGCGGGGTGCGGGAGGTAAGGGGCAGGACCGCCTACGACGTGCTGTTCGACATCGCAGGTGAGGAGCCGTCCCACGGCGTGCGGTTCACCATCGCCCAGGCCATCGGCGGGGGCGGCGACGAAGCCTTCCGTGCTCTCCACGACGAACTCACCACCGCGATACCGCACCTTTCCCCCTTCTCCGTCTTCGAAAGTGAGGCCACGACAGGAGCGGGAGCCGGACCGGCCTTCCTCTTGACCCAGGAGCGCTTCGACGACCTCTTCTCCGCCTTCGTCCGGGACCTCGGGCTGGGAGAAGGCGGACGTGGTCTCGTCTTCGCCTCCTCCGAGTCGCACCCCGTGTACCGTCCGCCGTCAGCGCCCGGCACCACGAGGACCGAGCGCCTGCTGCGCAAGGATCGCGCGGCAGTCCTCGACACCAGGCGGCGCGACGAAGAGAAGAAGGAGCAGGAGGAGAGGACCAAGGACCAGCGAGTTCACCGCAAGCAGATCATGGGAGCCTGGCTCGCTCCGATGCTCGTCCGGTCCTGCTCGTTCACCCCGCACCAGAACACCCCCTACGAGGTGCTGTCCGAGTGGATGTCGCAGATGCGGCGCAAACGGGTCGGCCTGGAGCTCCAGGTCGCACTCGCCCAGGGGTTCCGGCAGGCCGCGAACCATCGCGTATCCCCGGCGCACTCCGACCGGGCCGCCGAGTTCCTCAACGAGCAGGCCGGGGAGATGCTCAAGCACACCGACTACTGGTTCGCCCGGCTCGCCCTGCTGCACGCGCTGACCCTGTGGGCCCTGCCGGACGACGTCACCGAGAGGCAGCCCCGGCGCGGACACGGCGCGCGTCCCGCCCGGCAGGTACGTCAATGGCTGCGGGAGACGGCCGAGCCCGAGGTCAAACGCACGCGCCGCGACGAGCACCCGCTGGTTCGGGCCGCGGCCAAGATGGCGCGACAGGCGCTGCACACCCGGCGACCTGACCGGTTCCTCTGGATCGACGAGGCCGGCATGGCGTCGCAGATCGGGTCCGGAACCAGTTCGCCCCGCGAGTGGCGGATGCACAACCTCTGGATCCCCCCGTCCCGGGGATGGAGCACCCTCGACCCCAGTGCCCAGCAACTCCTCGCCGACGTCCTGGTCCTGCTGATCCTCACCGAGGAGCGCGGCGACCGGCCGAAGGACGCGCTGCAGCGCCTTGAGGACGCCTACTCCAGTGAGCAGAACGTACTCCCACCCTGTCTGGCCAGGGACCGCACCCCGCTCGACCCGAGGCAGGCCCTGGTCGGGGAGACCCCGCGTTCACTGCCCGGCTCCCACTGCGTCGACGGCTGCGAGTTCACGTTCTGCCCGTACCCGCCCAAGGGCCCCCAGTGCCGGACCGAGCTCAACGAACTGTTCTGCATCCACCAGCACTCGATGCTCAAGAGGCTGCAGTTCCAGGCCTGGCGTTCCCTGCGGTTCCGGCGGCGGGGCCGCTGGCAGCGCAGGACGACGGTCGCGAACCTGCGCAGGTTCTGGGACGACATGGGCGCGCGTGCGCGCAACCGCGATCTGAAGGAGGCGTTGTCCCCGTCGCGTGGGGGTGAATGAGCGGCCCACCCCGTCACGGGCCGACGAGAGCCGCCGACCACCTCGCGGTCTCCGCCTCGTGATCGCCCCGGGTGCCGAGGGGAACTCGCGAGTGCGGGGCGTCGCGGGGGCGGGTCCGTCTCGGGCTCGAGCCGCGCCGCCGGGTCCAGCGGGGAGACCGGGTCGGCGGGGACGGTCCTGGACTTCTCCCACACCACCCTCCCGGCCACGGCCACGGGCACGCGGCCCTCGAACAGCAGACCGTCCTCCAAGGAGTCCGCCAGGTCGGCCAGGAGGTGACGCAAGGACGGCCAGAGGGGGTGTCGGAGGGCAGGCGTCCGCCCGAGGGCCGGCCCACCCGGCCGTGACCGGGGCCGGGCCGCCAGAGGACGAACAGGCCGTCCGAGGTCTCGTCGCCGCCCGGCGTGAGGGGCAGCCAGGCGCGGCTCCAGTCCGTCACCGCGCCACCCCCCGCCGTGCGTCGCGACCTCCCGCACCGACGGCGCGCCGCGCACCAGGTCCGCGACCGTGCACAGCCCTCCGCCGGACGCCAACCGGAGTGCGCCCTCACCGTCTTCGCCGCCGTCGTGGCGGCGCAGTGAGGCGACCAGGCCGGGAGGGAACGTCACCCCCAGGGTGCGTTCGGCCGCCCCGATCGCGGCGGGCGGTGCGGGCGGGCGCAGAGTCGCGTGGGTGCGGGGCGCGTACCGGGCCAGCCAGGCCTCGACACGGGCCCAGGACTGCTCGACCGAGGGGACCGTCATCACCCGAACTTACTTGCGGGCGTTCACTCTTGACCGCCCCGGCCGCTGTCGCGGCGGCGTGATTCCGCCGATTTCGAGGCCGGGGCGTCCGCGAGGTGAGGGACGGCCGGAGCGGCGGAAGAATGATGAGAGCCGGGCAGGTTTCACGCGTCCGTTTCAGGCGAAGAGATCCGCCAGACACGCTCCGGCAGTTGCGATCGCACCGTCCGCACACCGGCACGGGCGCGCCGAAACGGAGGACCCCACACATGGCCACACCACTCTCCGCCACCCGGCTCGTCGCCGCATTGCGGGCCGAGGGCTGCGCCGTTCACGAGGTCAGTGGCTGGCGCACGAACAACCGCAATCACAAGGGCCCTTGGGGGCCTGTGCACGGGGTGATGATCCATCACACCGTCACCGGGCCGGGCACCGACGTGGTCCGGCTCATCTACGACGGACACGGCTCCCTGCCCGGCCCGCTCGCCACCGGTTGCATCACCAAGGACGGCGTCGTCCACCTGACCGGCAACGGCCGGGCCAACCACGCCGGAGGCGGCGACGGCGACGTGCTGAACGCCGTCAGGGCCGAGTCGTACGGCGCGTACCCGCCGGCCACCCACGAGCACGACGGGTCCGCCGGCGCCGTCGACGGCAACGCCCGCTTCTACGGCTGGGAGTGCGAGAACCGCGGCGACGGCAAGGACCCGTGGCCGCCCGCCCAGTACAGCGCCATGGTCAGGGCGACCGCCGCGATCTGCCGCGCGCACGGCTGGAGCGGCAAGAGCGCGATCGGCCACCTGGAATGGAGCGACTGGAAGGTCGACCCCCGCGGGTTCGACATGGCCGACTTCCGTCGTGACGTCGCAGCGGCCCTGGCCCTCCCGGCGGGCCTGTGGGAAGGAGAGGACCCCATGCCCCAGTACGTGAACCTCGGTATCGAACGGCGCTACCAACTGGCGCCCGGCGCCTGGGACTCGATCGAGTTCACCACGGAGTGGACCGACGAGACCCGTGACCACACCGCCGGCGGCAGCGTCTTCGCCCGGGGCCCGGCCCGGTTCAGCGGCACCGTCAGCCTGCGGCTGGACGGTCTGCCCGCGGGGTCGGTCGTCCAGGTCCGCATGTCGGAGTACCAGGGCGACGAGCACCGCTCGGACCACCCGATCCACGAGATCATCGGCACGGGCGGCGACTCCTTCGCCGTGGTGCCCCTCACCAAGCGGCTCGCCTCCGGGCGCGGGATGCGCGTGCGGCTGCTGAACCAGGCCGCCGTACCCGTCACCGTCGTGAACGCCGTGCTGACCGTGCTGGTCTGGAAGGAAGCCTGAGACGTCATCCCAATCGGGGGAACCCGGGCGACGGCGGCCGAGCTGTGCCGTGCGGCGCGACCCCGCACGCGGGAGGGACGGCAACTTCTGCGCGCGGGAGCACCGCATGGCGATGCACGGCAGTGAGGGCGGCAAGCCGAAGAAGGGCGACGAGGTCACCTGGAGCAGCCACGGCAGCCGCACCGAGGGCGGGGTGGAGCGGGAGATCACCGAGCGGACCGAGGCGGCGGCCGCACCGTCGACGCCTCACCGGACGACCCGCAGTACGAGGGCCGCAGCGGCAAATCCGGCAGGACAGCGGTGCACAAGCCGTCCGCGCTCAAGAAGGAGTGAGGCGGCGTGGACGACGAGGAGCGCGAGGAGACCTGGAAGGACTTCCGGGAGCTGGTGACCATGTCACCGGCCGAACTGGAGAGGTGGCTCGCCTCCGAAGAGTCTCGGTACGCCGGTCAGCGTTCGGACGGGGGCGAGTCCACCGGGCACACCTCCGGCCGGTGGATCGTGAGCTGCTGCGGTCCAAGAAGGGCGACCTCACCGACGACGACTACCGGCACATGCGCAAGGTCGTCGGCTACGTCCGCCGCCACCAGGTCCTGCGGTTCTCGGGAGACGTACGGGACACCCGAGGGCGCCATTCCCTCATGAACCGGGGGAACGACCCGCTGGCGTGACAGGTGCTACTCGGCCCCGTCGCGTCCCCCTGTCCGTCACACAGGTCGCGCAATTCCCGTCACGGCGACCCCGATTGCCCCGCGGGTAAGACGAAGGGCTTGCCCCGCGGTAAGGCGAAGGGCTTGGCCCGCGGTAAGGCGAAGGGCTTGGCCCGCGGTAAGGCGAAGGGCTTGGCCCGCGGTAAGGCGAAGGGCTTGGCCCGCGGTAAGGCGAAGGGCTTGC
>NZ_JBHYQH010000043.1:9377-57669 GCF_042746715.1 Streptomyces sp. NPDC058741
CCCGCGGTAAGGCGAAGGGCTTGGCCCGCGGTAAGGCGAAGGGCTTGGCCCGCGGTAAGGCGAAGGGCTTGGCCCGCGGTAAGGCGAAGGGCTTGCCCCGCGGGTAAGGCGAACAGCTTGCCCCACGGGTGTGGAGAAGGATCGCCCCACGGTCAACGCGAAGGGCCCCGGAATGCGCGCATGCGCATTCCGGGGCCCTTCGCCCGGCGTCGCTCAGAGGGAGGCCGTGTGCACGCCCGCGTGCCCGCTCGCAGCGGCGTCCTCCGGCGACAGCGTGGCCTGCAGGCCGGCGCGGACCTCGCTGGTCACCGGGCCGGTCAGACCGGCCGACAGGCCGCCCACGAGGCTCGCGGAGGCGTCGACGCCCGCGGTGCCGCCGGCGACGAGCTCCAGGTCGCCGTCGGACAGCTCGGCGGTGTCGACCTGAGGAGTGAGGTTCATGGGGGTGTTTTCCCTTCGCGTGAATGTCTCGCACATGACGGTGAGCGCGGGCTGCGCCGGAATCCGGGGACCGGGATTCCGGCCCGGCTGCTCCGCCGTGCGCAGGATCAAAGCACTCCCCGGAGAAGAGGGCCAATCTCCCGCCGAGCGCGCCCGGCGCATGTCCCGGGCCGTCTTCACCTGTATGACCGCGGAGTCACCGGACAGCCCCATTCCTTCACACGGACCGCCGCCCCGGCGCCCCGGAAAGGGTTGCGCCGCGCGGCGCGAAGCGGGCACTTCGGTGCCAAGTTCCCCCTCCGCGGCGGCGGAACCGGCCGCGCACCGGGAGGTGTGCCGCCGCCCGGCGCGCGGTGTGCAGATGTGCGGGAGGTTCCGGCCCGGCTCCCCTCAGGCCGCCGCGGCCGGCTGCAGCAGCCGGGCCAGCAGATCGTCCAGGGTCACCAGGCCGGTCAGCCGCCCGGAGGCGTCACGCATCACGGCCAGGGAGGACCGGCGGCGGCGCAGCACCTCGATCGCGTCGGCGACCGTGGCGGCCTCGGTCAGCTCCGGCACCGGCCGCGCCAGCTCCCGCGCGGTGGTCGCACGCCCCCGGGCCCGGGCGACCAGGGCGTCGCGGGCGTGGACCGAGCCGAGTACGGCACCGTCCTCCCGGACGAGCAGCCGGGTGCGGTCCTGGGCCGCGGCCGTCCGCAGCAGGGCGTCGACGTCCGCGGCGCCCTCGACCCAGGTGATCTCGGCGGCGGGGATCCGCAGCGCGGCCACCGGCGTCTCCGGCTCGGTCAGCGAACGGGTCAGCAGCTCCGAGTCGGTCGCGCTGATCAGCCCCAGCCGCTCGGACTCCTCCACCAGGTGTGTCAGCTGCTCCCGGTCGTGCACCGGGGCCAGCTCGTCGCGCGGCACCACCCGGCACAGCCGCACCAGCGCGTTGCTCATCCGGTTGAGCAGCCGGATCAGCGGGCGCACGGTGCGCACCACCGCCCGGAAGGGCGGGGAGAGCAGCATCGCCGAACGCTCGGGGTGTGCGATCGCCCAGGACTTGGGCGCCATTTCGCCCACCACCATGTGCAGGAACACCACCGCGACCATGGCGACGGCGAACGCCACGCCGTAGCTCACGGCACTGGGCAGGCCCAGCCGGTGCAGCACCGGGTCGAGCTCGTGGGAGATGGCCGGCTTGGACACCGAGCCCAGGCCCAGCGTGCACACCGTGATGCCGAGCTGGGCGCCGGCCAGCATCAGGGACAGCTCGCGCATGCCGGCCAGGGCCGCCCCGGCGCCGCGCCGCCCTTCGGCGGCCGCCTTCTCCATGCGGTGCCGCTTGGCGGCGACCAGGGCGAACTCGGCCGCCACGAAGAAGCCGCTGCCGATCAGCAGCAGCACGGTCACGAAGACCGCCGTCGGGAAACTCACGCCATCTCCTCCGCTTCCTCGGCTGCCGCGCTGTCCACGAGCGTGCTGATCCGCACGCGGTCGGCGACGTGCCGGTCCAGCGTGCGCACGTCGATCACCGCGCGGCCCGAGCCGTCCAGCTCGACCATGACCCGGTCGCCGACCGTCGGGAAGCGGCCGAGCCGGTCCACGACCAGGCCGGCCACGGTGTCGTAGCCGTCGTCCTCCGGCAGCCGGAGACCGGTGGCCTCGGCCACCTCGTCCACCCGGCGGCCGGCGTCCACCAGCCAGCCGTCGCCGTCCGCGACGGCGAGCAGCGTGACCCGGTCGGACTCGTCGGCGATGTCACCGACCAGTTCCTCGGCGATGTCCTCGTAGGTGACGATGCCGGCCACGCCGCCGTGCTCGTCGAGGACGACCGCGAACTCGTCGTCGTGCTCCCGCATCCGCGCCACCGCGTCGGGCAGTGCGAGCGTGTCCGGCAGCAGCAGGGGCCGCCGGGCCACCTCGCCGGCGCGTGCCCCGGCCAGGCGGCCGGCGGGCAGCGCCATCAGTTCGCGCACGCCCAGCACTCCCGCGATGTCGTCCGGGTGGTCGCCGAGGACCGGGTAGTTGGAGTGGCCGTACCGGGCGATCAGGCCGACCGCCTCCTCGGCGGCGGCGTCCCGGCGGACGAACACGGCGTCGGCACGGGGCACCATCACCTCGTCCAGCGAGCGCTCGGAGAACTCCAGCGCGTGGTCCAGCAGCGCGGCGGTGTCCCCGGTCAGCGCGCCCCGCTCGTGGGACTCGCCGATCAGATGGCCCAGCTCCTCCAGCGTCGCGCCGTGGTGCAGCTCCTCGACCGGCTCGATGCCGACCTTGCGCAGCAGCCTGTTCGCCGCGCCGTCGAAGACGCGCACGACCGGGCCGACGACCTTCAGATACGCCAGCGTGGACGGGGCCAGCGCCTTCGCCAGCCGCTCCGGCACGGCGATGGCGAGGTTCTTCGGGGCCAGCTCGCCCAGCACCATCTGCACGACCGTGGCCAGCACGAACGCCAGCACCACGGAGGTGCCGCTCACGGCGGCGTCCGGCAGGCCCAGTCCCGACAGGGCGGGCCGCAGCAGCGCGGACACCGAGGGCTCGGCGATGAAGCCGACGACCAGCCCGGTGACGGTGATGCCGAGCTGCGCGCCCGACAGCATGAACGACAGCCGCTCCAGCACCCGCAGCGCGCGGGCGGCCCGGCGGTCCCCGGCCTCGGCGTCCCGCGCGAGGGCGAGCCGGTCGGCGGAGACGTAGGCGAACTCCTGGGCGACGAAGTAGCCGGTGCCGGCGGTCAGCACGAACACGGCGAGCAGGCCCGACAGGGCCTGGACGGCACTCATCGAACACCACCCCGCCCTGTGCCGCGATCAGTGAACTCGTGGCGGGGTGGTCCGGGACTGTGCCCCGGAGGGTCCGTCGGTCTGGCGGACAAGAAGGCGCTCCTCACGTGTCGGTTCTCATCCGGACAACGTTCACCGTCGCGCCGGTGTTCCCGGATTCTACGGCCGTGTAGAGAAAGCCGCGCGGCCGGGCGCACGCGCGTGCCCGGCCGCCTCCGGCAGGTCGTTGTCCGGTGCAATGAGGTCGCTGAGCGTGTCGCAGTTGGGCTGAACGGGTGACTCTGCGCAAGAATTGCCCGATGCAGACAGCCAGTGCGAGCCAGGACGGAGCATGCCGGTGAACAGTCACGATGTCACCGACGAACAGTGGGAGGGGCTCGCCCAGGTCGTGCCGCTGCGGGGCCGGGACGCCTGGCCGTCCTCCGTGGACCACCGTTCCCGGCCCGAGGCCCGGACGGAGACGCGGCGGCGCTTCGTGGTGCTGCGGGTGAACGTCTTCGCCGACGCGCGTGACGTGGCCGAGACGCTGATGGCGGGCGTGCCCGTGCTGCTCGACCTGACGAGCGCGGAGGCGGAGGTCGCCAGGCGCGTGCTCGACTTCAGTACCGGGGTCGTCTTCGGCCTGGCCAGCGGGATGCACCGGGTCGACCGGAACGTGTTCCTGCTGACGCCGGCCGGGACCGAGGTGACGGGCCTGATGGAGGGCGTGGGGCTCCCGGGAGCCTGACGCGTGCCCATCGGGGGCCTGACGCGGCCCACCGGGAACCTGACACGGGCCCGCCGGAGATCCCCAGTGCCGGGAAGGTCGGGAAAGTCGGGAAGGCCGGAAAGGTCGGGGAGAACGGCCCGCCGGATCGCCCGATCGTAGGAAGCTCCCGCAGGCGGAACGGTTCGTCCCCTTGCCGGAGCCCTACCGTCCGGACATGACCCAGCTCCCCGCACCCGCCCCCCTCGCACCGGCCGCCCTGCCCGTCCGCCCCGACCGCCCGCACCTCACCGAACTGCGCCTGTCCGCCTTCACCACCCACCGCCGCACCGCGCTCCCGCTCGGCCCCCTCACCCTCCTCGCCGGCCCGAGCGGCTCCGGCAAGACCGGCGCGCTGCGCGCGTACGAGGCGCTCGCCCGGCTCGGCGGCGGCGCCGCGCTCGGCGAGGCGTTCCCGGACCCCGCCGGCTGCGTCCCGGAGGAGGCCCGGCCCGATGCGCAGGGCCGCCGGGGCTTTCGCATCGGCTGTACGTCCGACGGCCCGGCGGGCCCGGTCCGGCTCGACGTCGCCGTGCAGGCCGAACCCGAACTCCGCGTCGCCGGCGAGCGGTTGACGGCCGACGGACTCGTCCTGCTGCAGACCGCCCTGAGCGACCCCGGCAAGCGCGCCGTCCAGGCCGCCTGGCACACGTCCGGGCCGACCCCGGTCCCCCACGGCCCGCTGCCCGACGACCGGCTCGGCACCGCCCTGCTGCCGCTGCGCGTCGCCGGCCGGACGCCCGGGCAGCGCAGGGTGCTGGCCGCCGCCGAGCAGACGGTCGTCGCCCTGCGCTCCGTCTTCGCCTGCGACCCGGAACCGGCCCGGATGCGCGAACCCGTCCCCGCCGGCTCCGGCCGTCTGCTCGGCGACTGCGCCAACCTCGCCGACGTGCTGTGGCGCACCCGCTCCGAGTGCGCGCGGCGGCACGCGCAGTTGGTGGCCGCGGTACGGGCGGGCTGCGCGGGGCCGGTGGCGGACGTGCTCGCCCTGCCCGGCGCCGGCCACACGGTCGGCGCGGCCCTGGACCGGGGCGACGGCGTCCGCACGCGGGTGGGACGGCTCGGCGACGGCGAACTGCGCTACCTCGCCCTCGCCCTGGTCCTGCTCACGGGCCCCGGCGTCCTGGAGGTCGACCCGGCCGGCGAGGTGCCCCCCGCCCTGCAGACGCTCACCGTCCTCGCCGACGGCTTCGACCGCGGTCTGGACCCGGGACAGCGCCGCGAGCTCCTCGGCCTCGCGGCGCGGATGTGCGAGCGGGGCCACCTCCGGCTGGTGGGGGCGGTCAGCGACGCCTCGTGGGCCACTGGGACCGACGGCGTCACGGTGGTACACCTGGACCGTGACTGACCCCCTGGACGCACCGCAGCCCGGCCCCCGCGACGCACCCCTGGACGTGGCGGGGCTGCAGCGCCGGCTGGCCGAGTTCGCGGCCGCGCGCGACTGGCAGCCGTACCACACCCCCAAGAACCTGGTCGCCGCACTCAGCGTGGAGGCGTCCGAACTGGTCGAGATCTTCCAGTGGCTGACGCCCGAGGAGTCGTCCCGGGTGATGGCGGACGAGGACACCGCGCACCGCGTCACCGACGAGATCGCCGACGTGCTCGCGTACCTCCTCCAGCTGTGCGAGGTGCTCGGCATCGACCCGCTGGCGGCGCTGGCGGCGAAAATCGACCGGAACGAACGGAGGTTCCCGATCCGGTAGCCCGGCCCAGCGCTGCCATGGAAGACCAGAGTCCCCTTGTACTCTGCGTAATCGAAAACTGGCCCTTATCCCAATCGTTGTCCGCTCATTTCCGCCTTCCTCTGGCTTTTGGTCTCACACTCCTTCACTCTGGGTAGTGAACAAGGGAGTTCGGGCGACGGACGCGCGGAGCGCGTCGGACAGACGGGGGCAGCGCATGGACGCGGTGCGGCTCATCGTGACGAGCAGGCGGTCCCTGGCAGCGGGTGGCGAGACGCGGCAGCTCATGGCCGAGGTGTGGCAGGCGCAGGCCTTGGCGCAGGCCATAGGCAGCCGCCTCGCCATCGCCGGACCACCCGAACTACGCGGTGAGGCAATGGGGTTGACGGAGCTGGCGGGCCGTGGCTGCGGCGTCCTCGACCCGCCCGAGCTGGCCCCCGGTGAGCTGCGCGCGGGCCAGCTCACGGAGCTGGGCGACGCCCGCCACACGCTCCTCTACCTCGGCGGCCTCCTCGGCGAGGTCGGCATCGCCCTCGTGGGCCTGGCCTGCGCCGCGGACGGCGAGGGCACGTACTGGCAGTGCATGGAGGCCATCGACGCGGCCGACGAGTCCCGCGACCGCGTCCTGGAGATGCTCCGCAGACTCGCGGACCGTGAGCAGGCGTTACCGGAGCGGGAGGCGGGCTGAGCGGCACCCCGCTCTGCGGAGGCCGCACGGCTGCGGGGCGAGGAAGCGCGCGGGCGCCCGTCCGGTGATCCGTCGTGCGGCGCCGGGCGGCGCCTACGCTGCCGGCGTGCACGGAAAGAGTTCCTACGTCTGCCTGCCCTGCCGGGCCTCTACAAGCAGTCCTACGACGAGGGCAGGCGGCGGGTCTGCCCCCGCTGCGCCCGGCCGCTGGTCCACGTGGGCTCCGCCTTCGCCGTACCCCCCCGCCGGGACACCGCCGCCTGGCGGACGCTGTCCGTGCTGCTGCACGCCGGCGTCCGTTTCCACAGGAGCTGCTGCTGCGGGCCCGGCTACCGGCCCCGCACCCTGCGGGAGGTCCGCGAGCGGATGACCTACGCCCGGCGCAGCGGCGAACCCCTCGCCCGGTCACTCGTGCGGTACGACATCCCGTGACACCGGCGCGGACTTGGGTGCCGACGCGCACGCCGGTCCTGGGGTTCAGGCCGGATCAAGGGGGAGGTCCGATGGGGGCGTCTCCCGCGACAGATCCGCGCTCAACGCCGCCATCAGCTCCCCCATCTGCTGCAACAGCCCTTTCGGCTTCCCGGTCCCACCCTGCCGCGGCACGCTCTCTTTCGACGTGAAGCCCTCCTCGCCCCTGGGGCCCCCGGGCCCCCGGGGGGAGGCCGACGCGGGTGAGGCGGGTGACGCCCCGGCGGTCAGCGGCCGGTGCGGGTGCCGGGGGCTCCGGCTCCGCCCCGGCCAAACGATCATGGACGGGGCCGGTCACCGGGCCCGTCACGGGGCATTCGCGCTATGGACGAATCTTCCCCGACCGGGGACGGGCGGGCCGGGAGACCGGCTGCTCGGCCCCGGGACCCGGCGTGCAGGATGGAAACATGGATCTCCGCGTCTTCACCGAGCCCCAGCAGGGGGCGACCTACGACACTCTCCTCACCGTCGCCAAGGCCACCGAGGACCTCGGCTTCGACGCCTTCTTCCGCTCCGACCACTACCTCCGCATGGGCTCCGCGGACGGCCTGCCCGGCCCCACCGACGCCTGGATCACCCTGGCCGGACTCGCCCGCGAGACCAAGCGCATCCGCCTCGGCACCCTGATGACCGCCGGCACCTTCCGGCTGCCCGGCGTGCTCGCCATCCAGGTCGCACAGGTCGACCAGATGTCCGGCGGCCGTATCGAGCTGGGCCTCGGCGCCGGCTGGTTCGAGGAGGAGCACAAGGCCTACGGCATCCCCTTCCCCAGGGAGAGGTTCGCCCGCCTCGAGGAGCAGCTGGAGATCGTCACCGGCCTGTGGTCGACGGCCCCCGGCAAGACCTTCGACTTCCACGGCACCTACTACGACCTCACCGACTCGCCCGCGCTGCCCAAGCCGGCGCAGGAGAGGATCCCGGTGCTCGTCGGCGGTCACGGCCCGACCCGCACCCCGCGGCTGGCCGCCAGGTACGCCGACGAGTTCAACATGCCGTTCGCCTCCGTCGAGGACAGCGAGCGCCAGTTCGCCCGCGTGCGCGCGGCCGCCGAGGAGGCCGGCCGCAAGGGCGACGACCTGACCTACTCCAACGCCCTCGTCGTCTGCGTCGGCCGGGACGACCGGGAGGTCGCGCGCCGGGCCGCCGCGATCGGCCGCGAGGTCGACGAGCTGAAGCTGAACGGCCTGGCCGGCTCCCCGTCCGAGGTCGTCGACAAGATCGGCCGCTACGCCGGAATCGGCTCCCGCCGCGTCTACCTCCAGGTCCTCGACCTGAACGACCTGGACCACCTGGAGCTGATCTCCTCGCAGGTGCGGTCGCAGCTGTCGTAACGGCCCCCGTCCACCCGCCCTCGATAAACGAAGGCGCTGGTGGGCACAGGTGTGCGAAGCTGTGGGCGTCGTCAGCCGAGCCCCCGGGATCACCGGTCCCGGGGGCTTTCGCGCGCACGGCACCGCAGTCGTCCACCCAGCCGGAGAGGCCCTCCGCATGTTCCTGACCATCAGCACCACCGGCACCCCGGAGCACCCCGCCACCGACCTCGGCTACCTGCTGCACAAGCATCCCGACAAGGCGCAGGCGTTCTCCACCTCCTCCGGGACGGCCCACGTCCTCTACCCCGAGGCGGACGTCCGGCGCTGCACCGCGGCCCTGATGCTGGAGGTGGACGCGGTGACACTGGTCAGGAAGAGCAAGGGCAAGGGCCGGGGCGCCCCGGACGCGGCCCTCGCCCAGTACGTCAACGACCGCCCCTACGCGGCCTCCTCACTACTCGCCGTGGCGCTGAGCAGCGTATTCTCCAGCGCGATGAAGGGCGTCTGCCACGCCCGTCCGGAACTGCCCGGGCAGGCCAGGCCCCTGCGGGTCGAGGTGCCCGCGCTGCCCGCCCGCGGCGGACCGGACCTGGTACGCCGGCTGTTCGAGCCGCTCGGCTGGGAGGTGACCGCCGATCCCGTACCGCTGGACACCGAGTTCCCCGAGTGGGGCGCCTCGCGATACGCGCGACTCGCCCTGGACTCCACCGCGCTGACCCTCGCCGAGGCCCTGCGCCACCTCTACGTCCTGTTCCCCGTCCTGGACGACGCCAAGCACTACTGGGTCGCCCCCGACGAGATCGACAAACTGCTGCGGGCCGGCGAGGGCTGGCTACCCGGCCACCCTGAGCAGAGGCTGATCACCCACCGCTACCTGTCCCGCCGCCGGTCGCTGACCCGGCAGGCGACCGAGCGGCTGGAGCTGGTGCGGCTCGCGGAGGCCGACGACAGCGAGGTCGAGGCGATCGACAACGCGGTCGAGGCGATCGACGGCGAGGCCGAGGCGATCGACAACGCGGTCGAGGCGGAGACCGGGACCGAGGACAAGCCGGCCCCGCTGGCCGTGCAGCGCCGGGACGCGATCCTCGCGGCCCTCAAGCGGTCCGGAGCCGCCCGGGTCCTCGACCTCGGCTGCGGGCAGGGCCAGTTGGTGCAGGCGCTGCTCAAGGACCCGGCGTTCACCGAGATCGTCGGTGTCGACGTCTCGATGCGCGCCCTCACCATCGCCTCCCGCAGGCTGAAGCTGGACCGCATGGGCGAGCGGCAGGCCTCCCGCGTCACGCTCCTGCAGGGCTCGCTCGCCTACACCGACCGCCGCCTCAAGGGCTACGACGCCGCCGTGCTGAGCGAGGTCGTCGAGCACCTCGACCTGCCCCGGCTGCCGGCCCTGGAGTACGCCGTGTTCGGCTCGGCCCGTCCGCGCACGGTCCTCGTCACCACCCCGAACGTCGAGTACAACGTGCGCTGGGAGTCCCTTCCGGCCGGCCACGTCCGGCACGGCGACCACCGCTTCGAGTGGACCCGCGCGGAGTTCCGCACCTGGGCCGGGGCGGTGGCCGAACGGCACGGCTACACGGTCGCGTTCGAACCCGTCGGACCCGACGACCCCGAGGTGGGGCCGCCCACCCAGATGGCCGTGTTCACACTGACCAGCCCGAAGGAGGCGAAGGCGGCATGACCGACGTACGCGAGGGGCGCGTGCTGCCCGTCACCGACCTGTCCCTGGTGGTGCTCATCGGCGCCTCCGGCTCCGGCAAGTCCACGTTCGCGCGCAGGCACTTCAAGCCCACCGAGGTGATCTCCTCGGACTTCTGCCGCGGCCTGGTCTCGGACGACGAGAACGACCAGAGCGCGACCGGGGACGCCTTCGACGTCCTGCACTACATCGCCGGCAAGCGCCTGGCCGCCGGCCGCCGCACGGTCGTGGACGCCACCAGCGTCCAGTCCGACGCCCGTCGGCAGCTGATCGACCTGGCCCGCAAGCACGACGTGCTGCCGATCGCCATCGTGCTCGACGTGCCCGAGGAGGTGTGCGCCGAGCGCAACGCGGCCCGCACCGACCGCGCCGACATGCCCCACCGGGTCATCCGGCGCCACACCCGCGAGCTGCGCCGCTCCCTGCGGCACCTGGAGCGCGAGGGCTTCCGCAAGGTGCACGTGCTGCGCGGCGTCGAGGAGGCCGAGCACGCCACGGTCGTCACCGAGAAGCGCTTCAACGACCTGACCCACCTCACCGGGCCGTTCGACATCATCGGCGACATCCACGGCTGCGCCGCCGAACTGGAGTCGCTGCTCGGCAAGCTGGGCTACGTCGACGGCGTCCACCCCGAGGGCCGTACGGCCGTCTTCGTCGGCGACCTGGTCGACCGCGGCCCCGACAGCCCCGGCGTGCTGCGCCGCGTGATGGCGATGGTCAAGTCCGGCGACGCCCTGTGCGTGCCCGGCAACCACGAGAACAAGTACGGCCGTTACCTGCGGGGCCGCAGGGTCCAGCACACCCACGGCCTCGCCGAGACCATCGAGCAGATGGCTCGCGAGAGCGAGGAGTTCGCCGTCGAGGTACGGGAGTTCCTCGACGGCCTCGTCAGCCACTACGTCCTGGACGGCGGCCGGCTGGTCGTCTGCCACGCCGGGCTGCCCGAGAAGTACCACGGCCGCACCTCCGGCCGGGTCCGCAGCCACGCCCTGTACGGCGACACCACCGGGGAGACCGACGAGTTCGGCCTGCCCGTGCGCTACCCGTGGGCGGAGGAGTACCGCGGCCGGGCGGCGGTGGTCTACGGCCACACCCCGGTCCCGGAGGCCACCTGGCTCAACAACACCATCTGCCTGGACACCGGCGCGGTCTTCGGAGGCAAGCTCACCGCGCTGCGCTGGCCGGAGCGCGAGCTGGTCGACGTACCGGCCGAGCGGGTCTGGTACGAGCCGCTGAAGCCGCTGCGCACCGAGGCGCCCGGGGGGCACGACGGGCGACCGCTGGACCTGGCGGACGTCCGGGGCCGCCGGGTCGTGGAGACCCGCCACCAGGGCCGGATCGCGGTCCGCGAGGAGAACGCGGCGGCGGCCCTGGAGATCATGAGCCGCTTCGCGGTGGACCCGCCGCTGCTGCCGTACCTCCCGCCGACCATGGCCCCGACGGCGACGAGTCACCTCGACGGTTACCTGGAGCACCCCGTCGAGGCCTTCGCCGAGTACGAGCGGGACGGCGTCGCCCGGGTCGTGTGCGAGGAGAAGCACATGGGCTCGCGGGCGGTGGCCCTGGTGTGCCGCGACGCGGAGACGGCGCGCAGGCGCTTCGGCGTCGACGGTTCCAGCGGGTCCCTCTGCACCCGCACCGGCCGCCCGTTCTTCGACGACGCGGCACTCACCGAGGAGATCCTCGGCCGGATCCGCGCGGCGATCGGCGACGCCGGCCTCTGGGAGGGACTGGAGACGGACTGGCTGCTGCTCGACGCCGAGCTGATGCCCTGGTCGCTGAAGGCGTCCGGGCTGCTGCGCTCGCAGTACGCCGCCGTGGGCGCCGCCTCGGGCGCGGCGCTGCCCGAGGCGCTGGCCGCGCTGCGGGGCGCTGCCGAGCGCGGCGTGGAGGTGTCCGGCCTGCTGGCCCGCACCGGCGAACGGGCGGCCGACGCCGCCGCGTTCACCCGGGCGTACCGCCGCTACTGCTGGACCACCGACGGCCTGGACGGCGTCCGCCTGGCGCCGTTCCAGATCCTCGCGGTCCAGGGGCGCAGCCTCGCCGCGCTGCCGCACGACGAGCAGCTGGCCCTGCTCGACCGGCTCGTCGAGCACGACGGCAGCGGCCTGCTGCAGACCACCCGCCGCCTCTACGTCGACACCGCCGACCCGGGGTCGGTCCGGGCCGGCGTCGACTGGTGGCTGGAGATGACCGGCCGCGGCGGCGAGGGCATGGTCGTCAAGCCGGTCGGCGCCCTCGTCCGCGACGGCCAGGGCCGCCTGGTCCAGCCCGGCATCAAGTGCCGGGGCCGCGAGTACCTGCGGATCATCTACGGCCCGGAGTACACCCGCCCCGAGAACCTGGCCCGCCTGCGCTCCCGGTTCCTCAACCACAAGCGGTCCCTGGCGATCCGCGAGTACGCGCTCGGTCTGGAGGCCCTGGACCGCCTGGCGGAGGGCGAGCCGCTGTGGCGGGTGCACGAGGCGGTGTTCGCGGTGCTGGCGCTGGAGTCGGAGCCGGTGGACCCGCGGCTGTGACCCCGGCTCCAGGCCTCCGGCCGGCCCTCGCCGACGCGGCGTGACGCCGGCCGGAGGTCCCGGCGCGGATCCTCAGCAGTCCCTGGTTAACCAGGGGTTGCCGTGCTAACTTCGCTGGTCGGTCAGGCAGGTGAACCGACTCGGGGGGACAGTCGGTGCAGACAGGTACGGCGCCCGGCGGGTCCGGGCAACAGCCGGAGTTGGAGCTGCTGTTACGGCTCACGGACGTCCTGTGCGAGCTGGGCTGTGTCGAGGACGCGCCGAGCCGGGTGCAGTTCGCCGCTCTCCTGGCCGGCCAGCTCCGCCGGCAGGTGGACATCCGCGGTGTGAGGCTCCGCGAGGACGTGGTGAGTCTGGTGACCGCCGCGCTGAGCGTGTCGGGCGGGGAGCACGTACTGGTCGGGGTGGTCCGCATCCTCGAAGGCGCCCCGGCCGGCGACGAGCTCGCACGGCTCATCGCCCCCGCCCCCGCCCTCGCCGGGCCGCTGTCCAAGGAGGACGAGAAGAGCGCCCGCGTCGCGCTGAGCCGCGGGGATCTGCCCGCGGCGCGGTTACGGGACGGGCTGGCGGAGGAACTCGTCGGCCTCGACCTCCCCGACGGGCTCACCCCCGAACAGCTCTTCACCCACCTGCTCGAATGGAACGCGCAGGACGACGGCCTGCCCCCCGTCGTCCTCCTCCTCGACCACGCGGCCCGTCTCGCCCGGACCGCCGAGCACCGCCTCGCGCTGACCGCGTGGACCGACGACTGGGCCGGGCGCGCGGGACTGAGCGCGCAGCTGGCGGCCCGCCGGGACAGGCGCGCCGCGGTGGTGTGGTCGCCCGACATCCCCCGCACCCTCGTTGTCGCCGTGGAGCCGGCCCGGGACGGCAGCACGGACGTGGCCGTGCGGACCTGGACGAACGCGACGCCGGGCCGCTGGGACCCGCGCCCGGGCGAGCCGGCCACGATCCCCCTCGACGAGCTCGGCCGAGCGGTCGACCGAGCGCTCCGGCACGGCACCCAGCTCTGGCTGGTGCCCCGCGAACCGGACTCGAGCGGGCTTCAGGAACCGCTTGCGTACATAGAGTTCGTCCTTCCGTACGATCTGCTCAACCACGATGTGGCGGGGTTGACGTTCGCGGTGGGCGACGCCGAACCCACTCCGCTCGGTCTGCGGTACGGGGTGCACCTACGCAGTCTGGAACGCATGCGTACGGACAACGCCGTGGTCCGGCAGCAGTGGCAGCGCCGCTGGGCGGCGCTCAGGCGGCACGGGATCACCGTGCACGCCTGGAGGGAGGCGGACGCCCGGCGACTGCGCGCGTGGCAGATCGCTCTCGCCGGGGAATCAAAGAGGACGGCAGTGCTGTTGGACGCGCCGACCGGCGCGCCGGCCCTGGAGGCGCTCAAAGCGGCGATCGCGGAGGGGATAGGGCTGGCCGTCTGGGACCGCAGAGGCGTGTTCGTGGAGGAGAGGCGCGAAGTGGTGACCGCGGTCTTCGCGGCCGTCGCGCTGCCGGTGCAGTTGCCCGCCGTGATGCACCGCATGCGGCTGAACGCCGAGAGCGGCACGGAGGACGCAGTCCAGTATCTCGCCCGGAATGTCGGCTTCATGTGGGACGACCCCACACGAGTCGTCGACTTCCAGGCCACCGACCCCGACGATCTGGCCAGCTGAACCAGGAGGCTCCGGCATGAGCGCACAGGAACCGACGGCCGCGGACGGCTGGCGTGTCTTCCACGCCACCGGGCACCCGCGGGACACCCCGCCCGTGCTGCCGGACCCGCCGCCCTGGCGCAGGTTCCGCGGCGACCCGGTCGAGGCCCCGCCCCCGGACGACGCCGAGGCCGCGCTGCGCCGCCTGGGCCCGGGCGGCCTGACACCCCAGCTCGACCAGGAGCAGATCGAGACGGTCAACGCCGCGCTGCTGCTGCGCCGCCCGCTGCTGGTCACCGGCCCGCCCGGCGTCGGCAAGTCGACGCTCGCCTACCTGATCTCGCGTGAGCTGGGGCTCGGCCGGGTGCTCGAATGGAACATCGTGAGCCGTACCAGCCTGCGCGACGGCCTGTACGTGCACGACGCCATGGGCCGCGCCCAGGCCATCGCCGCCTGGCAGGCGGGGCTGCGCGACACGGCGCGGACGGAGCCGGTGTTCGAAGGCGACATCGAACAGGACGTCAACTCCTCGCCCGCCTCCAATCATCGTCAACTTGCGCCGGTAATAGGCGAGTTCATTACACTGGGGCCGCTGGGTACCGCCCTGCTGCCCTACGAACGGCCCCGGGTGCTTCTCGTCGACGAACTCGACAAGAGCGACATCGACCTGCCGAACGACCTGCTGCACGTTCTGGAGAATGGAAGTTATGAGGTTCCCGAGCTGGTGCGCGACGCCGCTGACGCGGCGAGCGTGCACACCAGCGATCCGGGGGGCCGGGCGGTGGTGCGTGACGGACGCGTCGAGTGCCGGGAGTTCCCGGTCGTGGTGATCACCAGCAACGGGGAGCGGGAGTTTCCCGCCGCCTTCCGCCGCCGCTGCCTGCCGATGGAGATGCGCACCCCCACCCGGGAGCAACTACTGGCCATGGTGGAAGGACACCTGGGGCTGCGGCCGCGCGGCACCGAGGACCTCGTCGACCTGTTCGTCCAACGCGTCCAGGCGGGCGGCGTGCACTCCCTCGACCAGTTGCTCAACGCTGTCCAGATGACTACCGCGGGTGGTTTCCAGGCGGACGGTGACGGGCGTAAGCTCGTCGAACTGCTGCTCCGCGACCTCGCGAAGGGCCGCTGATGACCCGGGAGCGCGCATCCGGACCGGGCGGCGGGGATCCCGCATCGGGACCGCCGCCTCCTTCGGTGTACCCCGAGCCGCTCGCGTTCACGAGCGAGCGCGCAGACCGGGTCCCCGCCGCTCCCGAACCCTTCGTACCGCGCTGGCAGGAAGTCGCCGACGCCGTGTGGCTCGCCGCGCACCGGAGCCGGTGCACCGGCCCCGGCGGAGCAGCCGGTGGGACTCCCGCCGAGCAGGCCGTCCTCCCGCAGGACCCCGAGGCCCGCAGCCCGTCCCGCCCGGCGGGGACCGACGACGAACTCCCCGGCCGCCCCGAGGCCGACGACGACGTCCCCGCCCAGCCTCCGCCCGCGCACCGCACCCCCGCCGACCCGGACCCTCCCGGCGGCCGCACCGCCATCCCGGCCCGCGACCGCGTCTCACCCCACCCCGAAGGCCGCCTCACCCTGCGCTTCGGGCCGCCGCTGCTGCCCGGCCCCGAACCCGACCCGTCACGGCCCGGTCGCCTCACCGCGCTGCTCGCGCGCGCCCTGCACCAGCTGGCCCGCCGCATTCCGTCCCGCGACCGCCTGGAGCTGGACGAGGAGACCACGGCCGAACAAGGACTCGTCGACGGACTGTGGATGCCGTTCCTGCGTCCCTCCCGCATCTCCGCCTTCGAGCTGGTGCTGCTGCTCGACGACGGGCCCACCATGCGGATCTGGCAGGAGAGTGCCGCGCGCCTCGCCCGCGCCGCCGAGCACAGCGGTGCCTTCCGGAACGTGCGCACCCTCCGGGTGACCGTGCCGCGCACCGGTCCCGCCGCGTTGCGCTGGGCCACCGGACGGCCCGTCGCCGGCCCCGCCGAGCTGATCGACGGCCGGGGCAGCCGGATCTTCCTCGTGGTCTCCGACGGACTCGCCCACGGCTGGGCCGCCACCGCCGCCGACGACCTCCTCGGCCGCCTCGCCCACGCCGGCCCCACCGCCCTGGTCCACCTCCTGCCGCCGCACCTGCGCCACCGGTCCTCGCTCTACCCCTACCCGGCCGTCCTGGAGGCGGGGGGCTTCGGCGCCCCCAACGGCAGCCTCGGGCACTGGGCGCCGCCCGGCGGCCCCGACCCGATGCGTCCACTGCCCGAGGCGGGCGACGACTCCGTCGCCGTCCCGGTGCTCTCCCTCAAGCCCGCCTCCCTCGCCGCCTGGTGCGACCTGGTCACCGGTGGGCGGGGCGTGCGGCGCTCGCTGCCCGTGGTGCTGGCCGGTACCCTCAGCAAGGGTGCGCCCGCCCCCGGACTGCGCGCCCCGCGCCTGCCCCGGGCCGCCACCGCCGCCGTACGCCGCTTCTTCAGCCTCGCCACCCCCTCCGCCCGCCGGCTCGCCACCGAACTGGCCGCCGTCCCCTTCGACTTCGACCTCGTCGAGCAGCTGCGGCGACGCGTCATGCCGGAGGCCGGCCCCGACCACCTCGCCGAGATCCTCATGGGCGGGCTCATCGACTGGGACGGGGGAGGGGAAGGGCGTCCCGAGTTCGCCGAGGGCGTCAGAGAAGCCCTGCTCGCGACCACCACACGCAGTCAACTCGCGCGCACCGTCAGCCTGGTGGGTGAGCTGCCCGCCGCCGGGGAGCGGGGCGTGGCCCTGCGCGCCGCCCTGCACGACCCGCTGCGGACCAGGCTCCCCGACCCCGCGGAGCGTGGCTGGGCGCGCAGCGAACTGGCCGTGATGCGCGCGCTGTCGGGGCCCTACGCCGACCGGGCCAGGCGCATCGAACCGAACCTGTCCCGGAACGCTCCGGCCGACGCGGCCCAACACGTGGAGAACAGCCCGTCCGCCCAGCCACCCCCACAGGTGAATATCCCGGGCGAAACGACTCCATCCGGCTCAGTGGACAGTAACCCGGATGCGGCAGTTCCCGATCCGACAGAGGAAACCGCGCCGTCGGAGACGGCCGAGGCGCACCGACAACAGACCCCGGAGGCAGAGCCGCTCATGCAGCGCACCACGACCGCAACGCCGGCCCTACTGGTGAACGTGCCCATGCGCAACACATCGTTCGTCGGCCGCCAGGCGCTGCTGAGGGCCGTGGAGGAGCAGCTCGCCGCGCAGGACACCGCCGCGGTGCTGCCCAACGCCCTGCACGGGCTCGGTGGTGTGGGCAAGTCCCAGCTGGCGCTGGAGTACATCTACACGCACCAGCGCGACTACCGCATCATCTGCTGGATCCCCGCCGAGCGCGAGAGCCTCATCCTGGCCGCGCTCTCCTCCCTCGCCTCCCAGCTGGGCGTCGCACCGTCCGGCCAGGACGGTCTCGGCGCCGCCGCCGCCAACACCGCCGTGCCCGCCGTACTGGAGGCGCTGCGCACCGGGACGCCGTACGACAACTGGCTGCTGGTCTTCGACAACGCCGAGGACATCGAGGCGGTGCGCGGCTACTTCCCGCACAACGGGCCGGGCAAGGTCATCGTCACCTCCCGGAACCGGGGCTGGGAACGGGTGGCGACCTCCCTTCCGGTGAACGTCTTCGAGCGCGACGAGTCCATCGAGCTGCTGCAGAAGCGCGCCCGGGACCTGCCACGCGAGGACGCCGACCGGCTGGCCGAGGCGCTCGGCGACCTCCCGCTCGCCGTGGAGCAGGCGGGCGCCTGGCTCGGGGTCACCGGCATGGAGGTCGACGAGTACCTCGACCTGCTCGCCCAGCGCAGCCCGGAGATCCTGGAGATCGAGCAGAGCCCCGACTACCCGGTCTCCGTCGCCGCGGCCTGGGACATCTCGCTGGAGCGGATCCGGCAGAACAACCCGGGGGCCCGCCAACTGCTCGACATCTGCGCCAGCATGGCCCCCGAGCCGATCCCGAGGTCGATCCTGCGCAGCAGCCGGGGCGTCAACATCACCCCGCAGATCGACCCGATGCTGCGTGAGCCCATCCGACTGAACCGGGCGATCCGCGATCTCAGCCAGTTCTCCCTGATCAAGGTCGACCCGCGCGCGGGCACCCTGCAGATGCACCGCCTGCTCCAGACCGTGCTCCTCGCCAAGCTGAGCGAAGAGGAACGCGAGCGGATGCGGGACGCGGCCCACCAGCTGCTGTCCGCCGCCAACCGCGGTCCCTTCGGATCCTCCCAGGAGTGGCGCGACTACCAGGCGCTGCTGCCCCACGTCCTCGCGTCCCAGGCGGTCACCAGCACCGACCCCTATGTGCGCGACCTGGTCTACGACACCATGTGGTTCCTCTACTACTGGGGTGACCACGAGGGCGCCGCGTCCTTCGGGCGGCAGGCGTGGAGCGCCTGGCTCGCCGCCTCGGGCGAGGACGACATCTACGTCGTCCGGATGACCAAGGGCTTCGCTTTCCTCCTGCGTCAGGTCGGCCAGATCGCCGAGTCGATCCCGCTCACCGAGAAGGCGCTGGAAGTGTCGCGCCGGATGGAGGTGGAGCCCGAGGAGCTCATCGACTCCCTGTGCGAGATGTCC
This sequence comes from Streptomyces sp. NPDC058741, assembly GCF_042746715.1. Lineage (NCBI taxonomy): Bacteria > Bacillati > Actinomycetota > Actinomycetes > Kitasatosporales > Streptomycetaceae > Streptomyces > Streptomyces sp. NPDC058741. The sequence continues at coordinate 27,919 of NZ_JBHYQH010000043.1, forward strand.
GACGCCCACCGCTACCAGGGCCGCTTCCGGGAGGCACGGGACCTGGGCAGGGAGGCCACCGAACTGGCCCGCTCGCTGTTCGGGCCCGACGATCCGGCCACGTTGCGGGCCAGCCACAGCTGGGGTGTCGACCTGAGACTGTGCGGCGACTTCACCGAAGCGCTGACGCTGGACCAGGAGACCGCCCGCCAGCGCGACCTGCTGCTCGGCGGCGCCAGCTTCTTCACGCTCAACACCCTGCACTGCGTCGGCATCGACATGCGCGAGGCGGGCCGTTACTCCGAGGCGCGCGAGTGGCAGGAGGACGTCTACCGCCAGGCGCTCAGCGCGCTGGGCGAGAAGCATCCCCTGACACTGAGGATCGCCCGTTCCCTCGGAGTCTGCCGCCGCCGGGACGGCGATCTCTCCGAGGGCGCCAAGCTCACCGAGGAGACCCTGCGCAACTTCAAGTCCCGCTACGGCGACGAGCACCTCGACTCGCTCACCACGGCGACCAACGCCAGCGTCGACCGGCGTCTGGCCGGGGACCTGGAGGGGTCGCTCCGGATCGCGGAGGCCACGGTGGCCAGGCTGGCGCGGCGCCTCGGCGAAGATCACGCGCACACCCTCGTGACCCTGGCCAGCGTGGCGGCCACCCAGCGGGCCATGGGCGCGCTGGACACCGCCGAGGAGCTGGAGGACGACGTGGTGCGCCGGCTGAGCGGCACGGTCGGGGAGCGTCACATCATCGCCCTCACCGTCGGCATCGGCCGGGCCAACACCGCTTACTCGCGGCTGGACTTCGAACGGGCGCACGCGATCGACTCCGCCAACCTGCCGCTGCTCGGCGAGGTGGCGGGCCAGGACCACCCCCTCACCCTGGCCTGCACGTCCAACCTCACCCTCGATCTGCGGGGCCTCGGACGCGCGGACGAGGCGGACGTCCTGCAGCGCAGGGCGGTGGAGGGCTTCGCGGCGGTGCTGCGCAGCGACCACACGTGGCTCCAGGCCGCTCGCCAGCGCCGCCGCATCGAGTGCGACGTCGTTCCCATGCCCATGTGATCCTCGGTGACGGATGACGGCCCGCCGTCCGGGAGCTCCCCGGCAGCGGGCCGCTTCCGTCCGGGAAGCTTCAACTCGTCGCTTGTGTGGGTAAGTTGATTCACACGACAGCGATCGGGACACCAGGGGGGCGCATGACGACGGTCGTCTTCGTCCATGGCACCGGGGTCCGCGAGCCGGGCTTCACCGCGCTGCTGGAGCGGGTGACGGCCGGACTCGCCGCACAGCGCGACGGACTTCGGGTGCTGCCCTATGAATGGGGCGCGGCCCACGGCGCCGTGCTCGCGGCCGGCGGAGCGAGCCTGCCACGCCGGTCCGGTACCACACGCGGGCCGTACGAGGGCCCGGCACGGTCGGACGAGAGCGACGAGACGACCTCGGCGTGGGCTCTCCTCTACGACGACCCGTACGCCGAGTTGGCCTCGGCGGCAGCCGGATCCGGACCGGTGGCCGAACGGCCGCCGGGCTCGGTCCCGCCGCAGCAGTCCATACGGGCGCTGCTCACGGCACTCGCCGGCCGAGGCGACTTCCCGGCAGGCGAGTTGGGCACCGGACTGCCCCGGGCCTGCACCGACCTGGCCGCCCACCCCCTGCTCGGCCCCGCGGCCGACGCGCTGGACCCGGCGGCCCTCGCCGTCGTCGCGGCCCGCTCCCTGACGGCACGCCTCATCGCCGACGCACTCGACACCGATTCCCCGCTCGTCCCCGTCGGCGAGACCCGGGACGCCGTCACCGACCGCATCGCCGAGGCGCTCGGCGCACCGCCACGGGGCGCCGAGCGGGGGCTGCGCTCCTCCCTGCTGCGGGTCGGCGGAGCCGTGGTGTCGCGCGCCGTCGAGCGCCGCCGGCGTGCCCTCACCGAGGCCACCCACCCCGCCGCCGGCGACGTCCTGCGCTACCTGAGCCGGGGCGCATCCTTCCGGAACGGCCTGCGCACCCTCGTCGCCGGCCTGGAGCCGCCCGTCGCCCTGGTCGGCCACAGCCTCGGCGGCATCATCGCCCTCGACACGCTCGTCACCGCCCCGCTGCCGCAGGTCGGCCTCCTGGTGACGGTGGGGTCCCAGGGGCCCTTCCTCTACGAGTCGGGCTCCCTGCCCAGCCTCGAACATCCAGCACCCCTGCCACCGCACGTCCCCGCCTGGCTCAACCTGTACGATCCGCGCGACCTGCTCGGCTACCTCGGCGCGGAGCTCTTCCCGGGCCGCGTCACCGACGTTCCGGTCGACGGCGGCCAGCCGTTCCCCGCCGCGCACAGCGCCTACTGGACGAACCCGGCCGTGTACCGCCACATCGCGGACCGTCTGACGTGACCGGCCCGACGCCGTCCGTCGATCCCGCCCGGGTGCACGCCCTGATCGTCGGGATCGAGACGTACGAGGCCGGCGACGCCTGGCGGCTGCCCGGACCGGCCCGGGACGCCGTCCGGTTCTGGCGGCTGCTGCGGGAGGCCGGGGTGCCGAGGTCCCGACTGCGTCTGCACCTGGCACCCCGGCCGTCGTACGACCCGGAACTGCCGTACGAGCGCGCGGACCGGGCGACCCTGCGCCGGGTCCTCGTCCGCGAACTCTCCCCGGCCGAGGGTGACGTGCTGTGGGTGTGGTGGGGCGGCCACGGCGTGCTGGACCGGGCCGGGCGGCTGAGGCTGTTCTGCTCGGACGCGGGGCTCGCCGACAAGGTGGGCATCGACCTCGACTCCGCGCTCGCCCGGTACGCCGGTGACGCGGTGCCGGGACTGCGGGAGCAGATGTGGATCGTCGACGCCTGCGAGACCTTCGAGGAGGACCTCGCCTTCCGGGAGGCGCTGCCCCCCGACGCCCTGCCCGTGGGGCGGCCCACCCACGTGCACCGGCAGACCGTGCTGCGGGCCGCCGGCCGGGGCAGGGCGGCGGCCAACGACCCGGTCCGTGCCACCGGTCTGTTCTCCGACGTCCTGCTGGGTCTGCTGGCCGACCGGGCGGCCGTGCTGCCCGCGCCACCCGATCCGGAGGAACTGTTTCCGGCCGTTCGAACACGCATCGCGGCCCTCAGGGAAGAGGGCCGTACTCTGCAGCATCCCGAGATCCGGCTTCAGGGTCCCGACCGGACCGAGATCCTGCCCCCGGCCGCGCCGCACGCCGTGCCGCGCCCTCTCACGGCGATGCAGCGCGCAGTGGAGGCCCTCCTCGCCTACCCCCTGATGAACGACCCGGAGGAACGGCAGACGGTCGTCGCCGCGCTGAACCCCCGTGTCACAGCCGTACTCCGCCGGCACAGCAGGGCGCGTACCGACGTCGTCAACATCCTCGGAGGCCTGGCCCGCAGGGGTCCCGAGGCGCTGTGGGAACTGTTCGACGCCGTGGTGGCCGTCGACGACGACCCGGACATGAAGGAGGAACTCGCCGCTGCAATGGCGGAGTTGGCGACCACATCGGGACATCGGCGTGATCCACGATGATCAGTGGCGTGATCGTACGGTTTTCGCCCCGAGGGGTATTGGCCATGATGGAAAGACACGGGGCATCGCGTGCCACCGTGCGAGAAGGGGGAGCATCTTGGACCAGCCGCCCGCTCTGCACCGTGCCGGAGCCGCCGGGCCCGAACCGGTCGTCGTCACCGCGCGGACCGATGTCTGGGAATCCGATCTGGCGGATCTCGCGGCGCTGCCTCTGAGCGCCGTGGACGGGCTTCCCGCCCTGCCCCCCGGCACGCGCCTGCTGACCGAAGTACTGCGCGCCCGCAGCAGCATGAGGAGCGGTGAGGGCTCGGGGGCCCGAGCCGACTAGCCGCCGGCCGTCCCGACGGCAGAGGCCCGGTGCGACACCCGCAACCGCACCGGGGTCCACGCATGTCCCGAGCGACCGGAGGCCCGCGACGATGACCAGCGAGCAGCACCTCGCCCCTTTCCGCATGCCGGACCGGCTCTTCGCGGAGCTGGCCGCCGGAGGCGGATCCGCAGCGGCCGTCGCCTTCCTCGAACGGGCCGAGCGCGCACGGCGGTTGCTGCTCCTGCGCACCCTCCTCGACCACCTCCGCGCACTGCCCACCCCGCTCACCCCGGTCGCCGAGGCCTGGCGGGTGCTCAAGGAGGCGGCCGACAAGGCGCCCGAACCGGTCGAGCGCCTGCTGCTGGCCCCGGCGACCGGCGGCTGGATCTGCCACATGCTGCGCCGGGTGCACGGCACGGCGACCGGACCCCCGTTGTGGGTGGAGGCCGGCCACCTGAGCGCCCTGGCCCTGTCGGCCTCCTTGCACGCGGGCACGACGGCGGCGTTCGACGTTCCCCTCGGCGACGGGCGGTTGCCGCTGCCCGGTCTGGGCATGGTCCGACTGCCCGGCGCGAGGACGGGTCCGGCCGTCGGGCGGGCCACGACGGCCGGGGGAGCGCTGGAGGTGACCGGGCCGGACCGCACCAGCGGCTCGGTACGGGTGACCTGCCGTCCGCTCGCGCGGCGTGCCGGGGACGAGGGGGAGACCTGGCTGCCGTTGCGGACCCTCACCACCACCGGCCACGACGGCACGGCCGTCTCCGTCGCACTCGACGACCTCGACCCCTACCGCGATCTGGACGGCCACCTGCCGCCCGCCCGGCTCGACGCCGAGGAGGCCGGGGAGTGGCAGCGGTTGTTCGGCGAGGCCGCGCGGACCCTCGCCCGTCCGGGCGTTCCCGGCCCCGGGCGGGCCGACCCCGCCATGATCCGGGCCGTCGTGCCGTTCGGGCGCACCGCCGCCGCCCCGCCCCCGCCGCCCTTCGTGCAGGTGTCCGCCTCCAGCGGGGACTCCTTCGGCGGCATGCTCATCGTCCGCCCGGCCTCCGCGCTCGCCCTCGCCGAGACCCTGGTGCACGAGCTCCAGCACAGCAAACTGGCCGCCCTCCTCCACCTGTTCCCGCTGCTGGAGGACGACGGCACCGAGCGCTACTACGCCCCCTGGCGCACCGACCCCCGCCACCTCACCGGCCTGCTGCACGGCGCGTACGCCTTCACCGGCGTCGCGGGCTTCTGGCGGGACCGGCTGGCCGGTGCGGCGGCGGTCGAGGAGGCCGAGCGGGCCGCCTACTTCTTCGCCCTGCGGCGTCTGCAGAGCCGGCTGGCCGTACGCACGCTGCGCACCAGCGGCCGGCTGACCGTGCAGGGCCGTGCCCTGGTCAGCGGTCTCGCCCGCACCCTCGACGGCTGGCTGCGCGAGCCGGTGCCGTACGCCGCCCTCACCCGCGCCCGCACCGCCGCCGCCCTGCACCGCACCGAATGGCGGTTGCGCAACGTCGACCCCGCGCTGGAGACCCCACCGGACGGCCCCCGCTTCCGCCCCGACCGCACCTCCTGGCCCGATGTGCGCACCCATGCCTTCGCCGTGCGGCCCGTCGCCCCGCGCACCGCCGACGAGCATCTCGCCGCCGGGGACGCGGCCGCCGCGCTCGCCGGATACGCCGGCCGGCTCGCGTCCGACCCGGCCGAGCCGCACGCCCTGTCCGGCTGGATCGTCGCCCGGGCCCTGCTGGAGCCGGGGCGGGCCGCGCGCCGGATGCTCGCGCGGCCGGAGCTGCTGCAGCCGCTGCCCAGCGGGTGACCGCCCGCGGGTGACCGCCCGCGGGGGCGCTGCCCGCGAGGGAACCCGAACAAGAGCGGTCGCAAACGCGCGAGGGGCGAGTCAAGTCGCCCTTCGGCGGTCAGGATGGAGGCATGGCATACCACGTCCACTCCGAGGCCGGGCGGCTGCGCCGCGTCATCCTGCACCGGCCCGACCTCGAGCTCAAGAGGCTCACCCCCAGCAACAAGACCTCGCTGCTCTTCGACGACGTGCTGTGGGTGCGCAGGGCCCGCGCCGAGCACGACGGGTTCGCCGACGTGCTGCGCGACCGGGGCGTCACCGTCCACCTCTTCGGTGACCTGCTGGCCGAGACGCTGGAGGTCCCGGCGGCCAGGGCCCTCGTCCTGGACCGGGTCTTCGACGAGAAGGAGTACGGCCCCCTGGCCACCGACCACCTCAGATCCGCCTTCGAGAACCTGCCCGGGCGGGAGCTGGCCGAGGTGCTGGTCGGCGGCATGACCAAGCGCGAGTTCCTCGACGTGCACCCCGAGCCGGCCTCCGTGCGCTTCCACGTCATGGAGCTGGACGACTTCCTGCTGGGCCCGCTGCCCAACCACCTCTTCACCCGCGACACCTCCGCCTGGATCTACGACGGCGTGTCCATCAACGCCATGCGCTGGCCCGCCCGGCAGCGCGAGACCGTGCACTTCGAGGCGATCTACCGGCACCACCCGCTGTTCCGCGACGAGGACTTCCACGCCTGGTCCGAGGGGCAGGCCGACTACCCGTCCACCATCGAGGGCGGGGACGTCCTCGTCATCGGCAACGGGGCCGTGCTCATCGGCATGAGCGAGCGCACCACCCCGCAGGCCGTGGAGATGCTCGCGCACAAGCTGTTCGCCGCCGGGTCCGCGGAGACGATCGTGGCTCTCGACATGCCGAAGCGGCGTGCCTTCATGCACCTGGACACCGTGATGACGATGGTCGACGGCGACACCTTCACCCAGTACGCGGGCCTCGGCATGCTCCGCTCCTACACCATCGAGCCGGGCGTCGGCGAGAAGGAGCTGAAGGTCACCGACCATCCGCCGGAGCACATGCACCGGGCCATCGCCGCCGCGCTGGGCCTGCACGGGATCCGTGTGCTGACCGCCACCCAGGACGTGCACGCGGCCGAGCGCGAGCAGTGGGACGACGGCTGCAACGTCCTGGCGGTCGAACCGGGCGTCGTGGTCGCCTACGAGCGGAACGCCACCACCAACACCCATCTGCGCAAGCAGGGCATCGAGGTCATAGAGATCCCGGGCAGCGAGCTGGGCCGGGGCCGGGGCGGGCCGCGCTGCATGAGCTGCCCGGTCGAACGCGACCCCGTGTGAGCCCGCCGGGCCGCGCTCCGCCCCTCCCGACTGTATAGACATGCTGAGTTTCGTATAGTATTCCAGAAGTCTGTGTCCCCGTATCCCTGGAGCGCCCCATGGCGACTGTCCCGACCGCCCTCGCCGGCCGCCACTTCCTCAAGGAACTGGACTTCACCGAGGAGGAGTTCCGCGGCCTGGTCGAGCTGGCCGCGGAGCTGAAGGCCGCCAAGCGGGCCGGGACCGAGACCCGTTACCTGCAGGGCCGCAACATCGCGCTGATCTTCGAGAAGGCCTCCACCCGCACCCGCTGCGCGTTCGAGGTCGCGGCCGCCGACCAGGGCGCCTCGACCACCTACCTCGACCCCTCCGGCTCCCAGATCGGGCACAAGGAGTCGGTCCGGGACACCGCGCGGGTGCTGGGCCGGATGTACGACGCGATCGAGTACCGGGGCGACAGCCAGCGGAAGGTGGAGGAGCTGGCCGCGTACGCCGGGGTCCCCGTCTACAACGGGCTCACCGACGACTGGCACCCCACCCAGATGCTCGCCGACGTGCTGACCATGACCGAGCACTGCGCCAAGCCGCTGACGGAGACCGCCTTCGCCTACCTCGGCGACGCCCGCTTCAACATGGGCAACTCCTACCTGGTGACCGGCGCCCTGCTCGGCATGGACGTCCGGCTCGTCGCCCCGAAGGAGTACTGGCCTGCCGAGGCGGTCGTCGACCGGGCCCGCGCGCTCGCCGGGACCAGCGGCGCCCGCGTCACGCTCACCGAGACCGTGGACGAGGGGGTCCGCGGCGCCGACTTCGTCGCCACCGACGTGTGGGTCTCGATGGGGGAGCCCAAGGAGGTCTGGGCCGAGCGCATCACCGCCCTCACCCCGTACGCCGTGACCATGGACGTCCTGCGCGCCACCGGCAACCCGGACGTGAAGTTCCTGCACTGCCTGCCCGCCTTCCACGACCTCGGCACCGAGGTCGGCCGGGAGATCCACGCGGCCCACGGCCTGGAGTACCTGGAGGTCTCCGACGAGGTCTTCGAGTCGGCCCACTCGGCCGTCTTCGACGAGGCGGAGAACCGGATGCACACCATCAAGGCGATCATGGTGGCGACCCTCGCCTGAACAGGCCTTGTGCTGACCGGCGGCCCGAAACCACCCGTACTCCGCGGCCGCCCGCGCGACCCACCCGTCGCACGTCCGCACCATCAGAGACGAGCACCACCCGCATGCCCCGCCACAAGTCGCCCGACCGCCTGGTGGCCGGGTCCGGCGCCGACCCGTCTTCCGGGACGGCAACCTCACCCCGTTCTCACCGAGCGGCCTCGCCGGCATCGGCGCGCGCACCGCCGCCGCCTTCTTCTCGTGCATCGGCTTCGACGCGATCACCACGGCCGGCGAGGAGGCGGGGAACCCGCGCCGGGACATCCCCGTCGCCATCCTCGTCTGCATCGGCCGGGTCACGCTGCTCTACTGCGCGGTCGCGCTCGCCGCGACCGGGGCCATCGGCGGGGACGCGGCCGGCGGCCGCCCGGCGGCCCTCTCCTACGTGGTCGACCAGGTCACGGGCTCCGCGGCCGGCGGTGCCGTGATCGCCTTCGGCGCGGTCGTCGCCATCGCCTCCGTGGTGCTCGCGGTCATGTGCGGCCAGACCCGGATCCTGATGTCGATGTCCCGTGACGGGCTGATCCCGCGGGTCTTCGAGAACGTCTCGCCGAAGACCTCCACCCCGGTCGCCGGCACGCTGATCGCGGCGGTGGTCTTCGCGCTCCCCGTGGCCTTCGCGCCACTGGACGCGGTCGTCGACCTGTGCGCCATCGGCACGCTCGCCGTCATGGCCGTCGTCACCATCGCCGTGATCGCGCCGCGCCGCCGCGAGCCGGGCCTGGCCCGCACCTTCGGGGGGCCGCTCTCCCCCGTCACCCCGCTGCTCGGCGTCGGCTTCTGCCTGTACCTGATGTACGAGACGGGCCGGACGGCCTGGATCCAGTGCGCGGTGTTCCTGGCGGCGGGCGTCGCCCTGTACCTGCTCCACGAGCGCCGCAACTCCCGGCTGGCCTCCCTCACGCCGACGGACGCCGCTGAGCCGGCACGGCAGCCAGCCTGAACCACACCGCCTTGCCGGAATCGGTGGGCCGGTGCCCGCACGAGGAGCTCAGGGCGCGGATCAGCAGCAGTCCGCGCCCGTGCTCCTGCCAGGGGTCGGGCGGCCCGCCGGCCGGGCGGGTGAGGTCGCCGGGCGGGGCCGGGTCGGCGTCGTGCACCTCGACCTTGCAGCCCGACGGCAACAGCTCCACCACCAGCTCTACCGGCGTCGCGCCGGAGGTGTGCTCCACGGCGTTGGCCACCAGCTCCGCCGTGAGCAGCTCCGCGGTGTCGCGGTCCGCCCCGTGGTCCAGCTCGGTCAGCGCCGTACGGACCAGGGCGCGGGCCACGGGCACCGCCGCGGTGGTGTGCGGCAGCGCGATGCGCCAGGAGGCGGGGGCTGAGGGGAGTTCGTACAAGGCGGGTCCGTTCATGCAGCAGGACATCCTGCTTTCAACCTGATGAAGGCTACGGCGCCGCTTCTCGCGGGCGTCCGAGGGGCACCGTCGGGGGGCGCCGTCGGGGGCGCCGTCGGGGGGCGCCTTCGCCCCCTGGCGGACGGCTTACCCAGGTGAACGCCGTGCCGCCCACTCCCGCTCCCACCGTTACGTCCGTGTGGACGATCTGTGACGCATGTGACCGGCCCGGGTCGAGGAGCCCGCACCGGATTCCCACCCGGACGGTCTATCGCGCACTCATGACGACAGTCACGGATGAGTGATAACTTCGTGGGGTAGAGCTCAGTGAGGCAGTGCCCGCCCGAGGAGGCCGCACGTCATGAGTCCCTTCACCGGCTCCGCCGTCCGCACCCCGAGGTGGGAGCATCTGCGCCTCGACCTCGCCGACGGCGTCGCGACCGTCACCCTGGCCCGCCCCGAGAAGCTCAACGCGCTCACCTTCGGCGCCTACGCCGACCTGCGCGACCTGCTCGCGGAGCTGTCCCGGGAGCGGTCGGCGCGGGCCCTGGTGCTCGCCGGCGGGGGCCGCGGCTTCTGCTCCGGCGGCGATGTCGACGAGATCATCGGCGCCACGCTCGCCATGGACACCGCCCGGCTCCTCGACTTCAACCGGATGACCGGCCAGGTGGTCCGCGCGATCCGCGAGTGCCCGTTCCCCGTGATCGCCGCACTGCACGGCGTGGCCGCGGGCGCCGGGGCGGTACTGGCGCTGGCCGCCGACTTCCGCGTCGCCGACCCCACCACCCGCTTCGCCTTCCTCTTCACCCGCGTCGGCCTGTCCGGCGGTGACATGGGCGCCGCCTACCTGCTGCCCCGGGTCGTCGGCCTGGGCCACGCCACCCGCCTGCTGATGCTGGGCGACCCGGTCCGCGCCGCCGAGGCCGAGCGCATCGGCCTGATCAGCGAACTGACCGAGGAGGGCCGGGCCGACGAGAGGGCCCGGCACCTGGCCCGGCGCCTGGCGGAGGGCCCGGCCCTCGCCCACGCCCAGACGAAGGCCCTCCTCACGGCCGAACTGGACATGCCCCTGGCGGCCTCGGTGGAGCTGGACGCCTCGACCCAGGCCCTGCTGATGACCGGGGAGGACTACGCGGAGTTCCACGCGGCGTTCACGGAGAAGCGCCCCCCGAAATGGAGCGGACGATAGTGGACGCCCCCGTAGGGGCGCGGGCCCCCGCCGATCCGCGGCTCCGCCGCGAGGCACGACCGGCCGCGACGCACCCGCGGCCGCACCACGACACCGGCCACCCCCTCCGCGTGGCCGTCATCGGCGCAGGCCCCGGCGGCCTCTACGCCGCCGCCCTCCTCAAGCGCCTCGACCCCGCCCGCGACGTCACCGTCTGGGAACGCAACGCCCCCGACGACACCTTCGGCTTCGGCGTGGTCCTCTCCGACGAGACCCTCGGCGGCATCGAGCACGCCGACCCGGAGGTCTACGAGGCCCTGCGCCGCGACTTCGTCCGCTGGGACGACGTCGACGTCGTCCACCGCGGCGTCCGCCACACCTCCGGCGGCCACGGGTTCGCCGCGCTCGGCCGCCGGCGCCTGCTGGAGATCCTGCACGCCCGCTGCCGCGACCTGGGCGTGCGCCTGCGGTTCCGCACCGAGGCCCCGCAGGACCTCGCGCGGACCCACGACCTGGTCGTCGCGGCCGACGGCGTGCACAGCGTCACCCGCACGGCCCACGCGGACGTCTTCCGCCCCCGGATCACCGGGCACCGCTGCCGCTACATCTGGCTCGCCGCCGACCTCCCCTTCGACTCCTTCCGCTTCGAGATCGCCGAGACCGAGCACGGCGTCATGCAGCTGCACGGCTATCCCTACGCGCCGGACGCCTCCACGGTGATCATCGAGATGCGCGAGGAGGTCTGGCGCGCGGCCGGTTTCGACGAACTCGGCGAGACCGGGTCCGTCGAACGCTGCGCCAAGATCTTCGCCGAGGCCCTCCGCGGCCGTCCCCTGATCTCCAACAACTCGGCCTGGACGACGTTCCGCACGGTCGTCAACGAGCGCTGGTCCCACGGCAACGTCGTCCTGCTCGGCGACGCCGCCCACACCGCCCACTTCTCCATCGGCTCCGGCACCAAGCTCGCCGTCGAGGACGCCCTCGCCCTCGCCGCCTGCCTGCGGGAACAGGTCTCCCTGCCGGACGCCCTGGCCGCGTACGAGACGGAGCGCCGTCCCGTCGTCGCCTCCACCCAGCGCGCGGCCCGGGCCAGCCTGGAGTGGTTCGAGAACCTCGCCCTGTACCTGGACCAGCCGCCCCGCCAGTTCGCCTTCAACCTGCTCACCCGCAGCCGCCGCGTCACCCACGACAACCTGCGGCTGCGGGACGCCCGCTTCACGGAGGCGGTGGAGCGCGAGTTCGGCTGCCCGCCCGGCACGCCCCCCATGTTCACCCCGTTCCGGCTGCGCGGACTGACCCTGCGCAACCGCGTCGTCGTCTCACCCATGGACATGTACTCGGCCGTCGACGGCGTCCCCGGCGACTTCCACCTCGTCCACCTGGGCGCGCGGGCGCTGGGCGGGGCGGGGCTGGTCATGACCGAGATGGTCTGCGTCAGCGAGCAGGGCCGCATCACGCCCGGCTGCGCGGGCCTCTACACCGGCCGCCAGACCGAGGCCTGGAAGCGGATCACGGACTTCGTGCACGCCCGGGCACCCGGCACCGCGCTCGGCGTCCAGCTCGGCCACAGCGGCCGCAAGGGCTCCACCAAAGTGATGTGGGACGGCATGGACGAGCCGCTCCCGGAGGGCAACTGGCCCCTGGTGGCCCCCTCCGCGCTCCCGTACAAGGAATCCGGCCAGATCCCGCGCGCACTGTCGCGCGCCCAGCTCACCGACGTCCGGGAGCAGTTCACGGCAGCCGCCTGCCGCGCCGCCCGCGCCGGCTTCGACCTGCTGGAACTGCACTGCGCCCACGGCTATCTGCTCTCCGGCTTCCTCTCCCCGCTGACCAACCGGCGCACCGACGCCTACGGCGGCTCCCTGGAGAAGCGGCTGCGCTTCCCGCTGGAGGTCTTCGACGCCGTACGCGGCGTGTGGCCGGGGGAGCGGCCCATGACGGTCCGGATCTCCGCCACCGACTGGGCGGAGGGCGGCACCACGGCCGAGGACGCCGTCGAGATCGCCCGCGCCTTCGCCGCGCACGGCGCCGACGCGATCGACGTCTCGACGGGCCAGGTGGTGGCCGAGGAGCAGCCGGAGTTCGGGCGGTCGTACCAGACGCCCTTCGCCGACCGCATCCGCCACACCGTCGGCGTCCCCGTCATCGCGGTCGGCGCGATCTCCTCCTGGGACGACGTCAACTCCCTGATCCTGGCGGGCCGTACCGACCTGTGCGCCCTGGCACGCCCCCACCTCTACGACCCCCACTGGACCCTGCACGCGGCGGCCGAGCAGGGCTACACGGGCCCGGGCGCGGTCTGGCCGGCCCCCTACCGCGCCGGCAGCCGCCGCCCCCGCACGGGCCGCACCGACGCACCGAAACCGCGGCTCAGTCTGTGACGTCGTGCCGTCCGCCGCCGTCCTGGTCCCCGGCCCGCGTGAACCCCGTCTCCTTCGCGGTGATGATCCGGGCGCCCATGTTGAGCTCCATCATCTCCAGCGCGGCCGAGGCCAGGTGTGGATGGACGGAGGCGACGGCGTCCCTGGGCACCGTGACGTCCAGGTGCCGGATGTGCGGGTCGAGCGCGGAGCAGAGGATGCACTGCTCGGTGACCTGACCGGTCAGCACCACGTGGCCGACCCCCAGGCTCCACAGGAGGTAGGCGAGCGGGGTCTCGTGGAAGACGGAGTGGCGGGCCTTCATCACCAACAGCGACTCGTCGTCCGGCCGGATCGGCTCGATCAGGTCGGCGCGCGGCCGGGCCGGCGCGGCGTCGACCTGCTCACCGTGGTGCGAGCGTCACCGTCCGAAGTTGTCGTTGGCGTAGATCACCGGGACGTCCGCCTCGCGGGCGCGGGCGATCAGCTCCGCGATTGAGAGGCACGACCCGCTCGACGGACGGCGCGAGCAGCTCGGCGTCCGCGTGGTCGTACGCGTTGATCATGTCGACCACGATCAGAGCCGACTGCCGGGAACCTGACTGTCGTTCCGTGCTCGGCGCTCGTTCTCTCCGTGCCTCCGCGTCTGCCGGGGAGTGGAAGGCCTGGGGTGGGGGGTCCGGGAACGCGGTGACGGGTACCCGCGGGGCCGCAGGGTCCAGCGGGGAGGGGCGGTGGGGCGCCGCTCGGGCCGCGTCACAGTCCCACGAATCCGGCCCCCGCGTCCCGCAGCCGCTCGTGCAGCTCGCGGAACACCGCGGAGGAGCGGACGCCGGGCCAGTCCCGCGGAAGGAGCTCCGGGGGGAGGCCGGGGTCGACGTAGGGCAGGTGGCGCCAGGAGTCGAGGGCGAGGAGGTAGTCGCGGTAGGCCTCCTCGGGCGGGGTGTCCTCCCGCTTGCGCCAGTCGTCCAGGACCCGCTCGTGGCGGTCGAGGAACGCCTCGTGCTCCTTGGCGATGGCGGCCAGGTCCCACCAGCGGGCGACGGCCTCCGCGGTCGGGGCGAAGCCGAGGTGGTCACCGCGGAAGAGGTCGACGTACCCGTCGAGCCGCAGCCGCCGCAGGGTGTGCCGGGTCTCCTCGTAGAGGCGCGCGGGCGCGATCCACACGCCGGGCGCCGCCGTACCGAACCCCAGGCCCGCCAGGCGGGAGCGCAGTACGTGCCGCTTCTGGCGCTCCGACTCCGGCACCGAGAACACCGCCAGCACCCAGCCCTCGTCCCCGGGCGGCGCCGAGGTGTAGACGCGCCGGTCGCCGTCGTCGAGCAACTGGCGCGCGTCCGGCGACAGTCCGTACCCGGCCGCACCCTGGGCGGTGCGGGCCGGCACGAGCAGTCCGCGTCTCTTGAGCCGCGACACCGAGGAGCGGACGGACGGGGCGTCCACGCCGACCGCGGCCAGCAGCCGGATCAGTTCGGCGACGGGCAGGGGGCCCGGCACGAAGCGCCCGTACGCGCCGTAGAGCGTGACGATGAGAGACCGTGGTGCATGCTGGTCGGACACGTTGATCATCTTAGGTCGTTCGGATCATCCCCGGTCGCCTTCGGGGTCCTCCGCCCCGGCCTCGCCGCCCGCGCGCAGCCTGAACCGCTGGAGCTTGCCGGTGGCCGTGCGCGGCAGCGCGTCCAGGAAGACGACCTCGCGGGGGCACTTGTACGGGGCCAGCTCGGCCTTCACGAAGGCGCGCAGCTCCTCCGCGTGCCGCCGCGCGCCCTCCCTCAGGACGGCGTAGGCCACCGCCACCTGCCCGCGCGCCTCGTCGGGCCGTCCCACCACCGCCGCCTCCACCACGTCCGGGTGCCGCAGCAGCGCGTCCTCCACCTCCGGTCCGGCGATGTTGTACCCGGCGGAGATGATCAGGTCGTCGGCGCGGGCGACGTACCGGAAGTACCCGTCGGGCTCGCGTACGTAGGTGTCGCCGGTGACGTTCCACCCGCCGCGCACGTAGTCCCGCTGCCGCGGGTCGGCGAGGTAGCGGCAGCCCACCGGCCCGCGCACGGCCAGCAGACCGGGCGTGCCGTCGGGCACGGCCGCGCCGTCCGCGTCCTGCACGCGCGCCTCCCAGCCCGGCACCGGCACCCCCGTCGTCCCGGGGCGGATCCGCTCGTCGGCCGCGGAGATGAAGATGTGCAGCAGCTCGGTGGCGCCGATGCCGTTGATGACGCGCAGGCCCGTGCGTTCCCGCCAGGCCCGCCAGATGGCCGCCGGCAGGTTCTCGCCGGCCGAGACACAGCGGCGCAGGGACGACACGTCGTGGCCGTCGAGGTCGTCGAGCATGGCGCGGTAGGCGGTGGGGGCCGTGAACAGGACGGACACCCGGTGTCGCGCGATCGCGGGCAGCAGCTGCCGGGGTCCGGCCTGCTCCAGCAGCAGCGCGCTCGCCCCGGCCCGCAGCGGGAACACCACAAGACCGCCGAGCCCGAAGGTGAAGCCGAGCGGGGGACTGCCGGCGAAGACGTCGTCGGCGCGGGGCCGCAGCACGTGCCGGGAGAAGGTGTCGGCGATCGCCAGGACGTCCCGGTGGAAGTGCATGCAGCCCTTGGGGCGGCCGGTGGTGCCGGAGGTGAAGGCGATCAGCGCCACGTCGTCGGCCGCTGTCCCGACCGCCTCGTACGGCGTGTCCGGCGCCGGTCTGCGGAGCAGGTCGTCCGGCGCGTCACCCCCGTAGGCCGTGATCCGCAGGCCGGGGACCTCGGCCTTGGCCAGGTCGTCCACGGCCCGGATGTCGCACAGGGCGTGCCGCGCCCGGGCGATCTCGCACAGGGTGCCCAGCTCGTGCGGGCGCTGCTGGGCGAGCACCGTCACCGCCACGGCCCCCGCCTTCAGCACGGCCAGCCAGCATGCCGCGAGCCAGGGAGTGGTGGGGCCGCGCAGCAGCACGCGGTTGCCGGGCACGACGCCCAGGGCGTCGGTGAGCACGTGCGCGACGCGGTCGACGCGGGCGCGCAGATCGGCGTACGTCCACGGCTCACCGGTGGGGGTGAGGAAGGCGGGGCGGTCGCCCGGCGGGCCGCCGAGCAGTTCGGCGGCGCAGTTGAGCCGCTCGGGGTAGCGCAGCTCCGGCAGTTCGAAGCGGAGGTCGGGCCATTGGTCCGGGGGTGGCAGATGGTCCCGGGCGAAGGTGTCGACGTGGGCCGTGCCCCGTGGGTTCATACGGTTCGCCCCCTTGGCGTGGTGGGCTCGCCCCTGGAGCGTATCGTGCTGGTGACGACAGTCAACGGTACGCGATAGCCTCGGACGGCACGGCCGGAACGCAGGGTGGCGGAGAAGGGAACGGCGATGACCGCATTCTCACTCGAACCGGCACAACTCGCCTGGTGCGCCGACCTGCGCGCCCTGGCCGCGGACCGGTTCCGCCCCCTGGCCGACCGGGGTGAACCCGGGCGGGTGAACCGGCCCCTGGTCGCCGAGCTCGGCCGGACGGGCCTGCTGGGACGCCTGTTCACCTCGGGCGCGCTCGACCTGTGCCTGATGCGCGAGTCCCTGGCCTACGGCTGCACGGAGGCGGAGACCGCCCTCGCCCTCCAGGGCCTCGGCGCCCACCCGGTCCACGCCCACGGCACCCGGGCACAGCGCGCCCGCTGGCTGCCCCCCGTCTCCGAGGGCACCGCGATCGCGGCGTTCGCGCTCAGCGAGCCCGGGGCGGGATCCGACGCGGCGGCCTTGGGGCTGAGGGCCGAGCGGCACGCGGCCGACGGGACGACGGCATCGGCCGTGCCGGCGAGGGAAACCGATGGCTCGGCCCGTCCGCCCCACCCGGTATCCGCCCCGGACCCCACCGACCTGGCCGCCACCCCCGACGGCCCCGCCCGCTGGCGCCTCACCGGGGAGAAGTGCTGGATCTCCAACGCCCCCGACGCCGACGTCTACACCGTCTTCGCCCGGACCACGCCCGGCGCCGGGGCCCGGGGCGTCACCGCGTTCCTCGTGCCGGCCGACCGGCCCGGGCTCACCGGCACCCGCCTCGACATGCTCTCCCCGCACCCCGTCGGGGCCCTGGACTTCGACGCCGTACCGGTGACGGCCGACGACGTGCTCGGCGATGTCGACCGGGGCTTCCGGGTCGCGATGGGCACGCTCAACCTGTTCCGCCCCAGCGTCGGCGCCTTCGCGGTCGGCATGGCACGGGCCGCTCTGGACGCGACCCTCTCCCACACCGCCGCCCGGGACGCCTTCGGCGGGAAGCTCAAGGACCTCCAGACCGTCTCCCACCAGGTCGCCGAGATGGCCCTGCGCACGGAGGCGGCCCGCCTGATGGTCCACGCGGCGGCGACGGCGTACGACGAGAAGGCCCCGGACGTGCCCCGGCGCTCCGCCATGGCGAAACTCCTCGCCACCGAGACCGCGCAGTACGTCGTCGACACGGCCGTCCAGCTGCACGGCGCCCGGGCGCTGCGGCGCGGTCATCTGCTCGAACACCTCTACCGCGAGGTGCGCGCCCCCCGTATCTACGAGGGCGCCAGCGAGGTGCAACGCGGCATCATCGCCAAGGAGTTGTACGCGGACCTGGAGGACGAGTGAGCACCGAGCGCGTCAACCCGCCCGGCCTGGCCCCGCCGGCCGGCTTCTCCCACGCCGTCCTCGCCTCCGGCTCCCGGGTGGTGTTCCTGGCGGGGCAGACCGCCCTGGACGCCGACGGCAAGGTGGTCGGGGGGACCCTGCCGGAGCAGTTCGGGAGGGCCCTCACCAACCTGCTGGCCGCCCTCACGGCCGCCGGCGGCACGCCGTCCGACCTCGCCCGCGTCACCGTCTACGCCACGGACGTCGCCGCGTACCGCGCGCACGCCCCGGAACTGGGCGGGCTGTGGCGGAGCCTGGCGGGCCGCGACTACCCCGCCATGGCGGTCGTCGAGGTCGTCCGGCTGTGGGACGAGGAGGCCATGGTGGAACTCGACGGCTTCGCCGTGCTGCCGTAGGGGCTGTCGTCACACTCCCGTCTGCCCCGCGACGCCTGGCACTTCCCCACGCTCTTCGAGCAGGGGGGTCCCCCACTTCCGCCGCACCGGGCGAAAGCCCGAGTACGCCCGGTACGAGGACGTCCGCCCGGCACCCCGAGAGCACGCACCGGACGCCGCGGGGCCGCCCTCCGGGCGACGACGGGAGTGTGACGACAGCCCCTGGGCCCGGGCTCAGGCCGCGACGGCCAGCCGCTCCGCCGTCGCCCGGCGGGGCTCCACCACGCGGCCGTCCGGCAGCAGTTCGCCGGTGTCGTCGAAGACGATCACCCCGTCGCAGCGCAGGCTCCAGCCCTGCTCGGGGTGGGCGGCGACGACGTGCGCGCCGGGGGAGTCGTTCGCGGGGCACTGGGGCTCGTGGGCACACATGGCGCACCTCCACGTCGGTAGGTCATCCGCAGGGCTCGTATGACTCCTACGGACAGACGATGCTCCCGTCCCGAACGCACCGGAACGGGCCGTCGTGAAGCGTGACACGCCCCGGACCTTCCCGGGACCCTTCCACGACGGCCGGGGCGGACTCGCCACCGAAGGAGTGAGGGTCACGGGCGGCGACCCGCGGGGCCGGTACGAGTGGAAGACGGTCATTCCACTCCCTTCGTGAGGTTCCCCCCATGCGTGTTCGTCCCCTCCTCGGCGCGGCGGCCGGTGCCGCGCTGCTTCTGCTCACCGGCGCGCACACCGCGCCCGCCACCGCGGACACGGGCGCGCCCACCGTCCTTCCGGCCGAGGCCGTGACGGTCGACGCCGTGGGCCGCCTCGCCGCCGACGGCACCGTCACCCTGTCCGGCACCTACCGCTGCACCGGCTCCAGCGGGCCGGTCTTCGTCAGCTCCTCGGTGAGCCAGGGCGCCTCCAGCGCCCGCCACGGCATCGGCGGCACCCGGGCCGTGTGCGACGGCGCCGAGCACCGCTGGGCGAACACGGGCCGTACCGCGGCCGGAGCGCTCGTGGCCGGTGCCGCGCACGTCGATGCCACCCTGATGGAACTGCGCACCTTCAGCGGCCTGCCGCTGCCCCGCTTCCACGCCACCTCGGGACAGGCGGTCACCCTGGTCCAGGGCTGACCGGCACGCGGAACGGACCGGCGGGCGCCCCTGCTCGACGGGGCGCCCGCCGGTCCCGTCGTTCCTGCGCGTCGCCGTCGCCGGCGCCGGCGCCCAGCGGTCCGTCCGGGGTAGGGGAGGGCCTCAGTGGTCGTCCCAGTGGCCCTCGTGGGCGGCGTGGCGGTGACCGTCGTGCACGTAGTCGGTGTGGTCGCCGTGCCGTACGGCCAGATGGCCGCAGCCCTCGCCGTGCTCGTGGTCGTGGTCGCGGTGCACCGTGTGGCCGCCGTTCGCGCACTCGTCGGCGTGGTCGCCGTGCATCCGGTGGATGTGGCCGTCATGGGCGTAGTCGGTGTGGTCGCCGTGGCTGAACGCCAGGTGACCGCAGTCGTCGCCGTGGGCGTGCGCGTGGCCGTCGTGGGGGATGTGCTCGTCGGTGGTCATGGGGGTGCTCCTCGCGCGGCATGGACCTGGGGCGGACTGTGCGTCCATGGTCCGGCGACCGGCTGTGGCCCACCACTCGGCAGCGCGCGGACGGGTGCCCTCCGGGACGCTGGGGACGGACGGGAGTGTGCCGCCGGCCCTCAGCGCACCGCCACGACCACGCAGCTTTCGCCGTACTGCCAGACCGGGCCGGCCTGGGCGAAGCCCGCCTTCCGCAGCAGGTCCAGATGGGCGGAGAGGGGCAGTTCGGCCGGGCCGCCGGTGCAGGGAGGGGCCGCCCGGCGGCGGCGCTCGGCGAGGAGGTCGGCCAGTTCGGGGTCCTGGGCGACGGCGGCCCACCAGGAGTCCCAGTCCTCGTGCGCGCACACCCGCTGCCGGCCGGCGTGGCAGTGGCCGACGTGGGCGGCGATCCCGGCCGGTCCCGTGGCGTCCTGGGGGAGGTGGTCGCCGTTGACGAGGACGCCCCCGGGGCGCAGCAGGCCGGCGAGCTGCCGGTAGGTGCGCAACAGGGCGGCGCGGTCGAAATAGTGCAGGGCCGTGGTGGAGACGGCCGCGTCCAGGGGGCGGCCGAGGTCCAGGGCCCACACCCAGCCGGGGGCGCCGATCTCTGCGTCGACGTAACGGGCCGCGTCAGGATGGTGGGTGCGGCCCAGCTCCAGCAGCAGCGGGTCCCGGTCCACGGCCACGATCTCCGCGTCCGGCAGCCGCCGCACCAGCCGGGCCGCGAGGGAGCCCGGCCCGCAGCCCAGGTCGACGACCAGGGGCGGTGCCGGGCGCCCGGCCGTGACGTGCTCGACGACGTCGGCGATCACCGTGAACCGCTCCTCGCGGTCGACGGCGTACCGCTGCTGCTGGAGCTCCCAGCGCTCCACCCACCGCTCCGCCGTCGCCAGACTCAGCCCCATCGGGTCGTGCCACCTTGCCCTCGCCTCCGACACCTGCCGCTCCGAGCCTACAGGTGGAAACGGTTCTCATTACGCAGAAAGGCGGCGGTCACGAGAGTGAAGCCAGAACGGACAGCAACCGGTCGATCTCGTCGACGGTGTTGTACACGTGCAGACTCACCCGCACCGAACCCGTCTTCTCGCCGGCGTTCCCCTGGCAGTGGTGGTCGGAGCGGACCATGAACCCGTGGCTGAACAGGATGAAACCCAGGTCGCCCGAGTCGACGGCCCGGTGCCGCAGGGTGACGATGCCCCGCCGCCGCTGCACCGCCGAGTCGGCGGCCAGACTGAGCGGGCAGCCGAGGACCTCGTAGGCCTCCAGCCGCCTCAGCCCGTCGGTGAACCGGGTCGCCAGGTCGGCCGTCCACCGCTCGATACGCGCCACACCGGCCGCGTCCAGCCAGTCCAGGGCCGCCTCCAGCGAGGCGATGCCCACGGTGTTCGGGGTGCCGCTCCACCCGCCGGGCGTGAACGCCGGCCCGCGCGCCTGCCGGGCCCAGACCGCCCCCGAGCCGGGCAGCGCCAGTGCCTTGTGCCCGGAGAAGACGACGAAGTCGACGTCCAGCTCCGCGACGGAGACCGGCAGATGGCCGACGCTCTGCGCCGCGTCCAGGCAGATCACCGCGTCCGGGCCGACGGCCTGCCGGATGCGCCGCACGTTCATGTCGCCGCCGTACACGTGGTGCACATGGGTGGTGGCCACGAACCGGGTGCGCGGCCCCGCCCGCCGCGCCAGCGCCCGGTGGTCGTAGTCCCCGGAGCCGCTCTGGTACGGCATCGGCACCACCCGCACCCGCACACCCTGGCGGGCCAGCAACTGCCGGGCCTCCAGCCAGGGCGCGATGTTGGCCTGGTGGTCGGCGTCCGGTACGACGATCTCGTCGCCGTCGCGCAGGAACCCCGGCAGCCAGTCGCGGGCGATGGTGCGCAGCCCCTCGGTCGTGCCGCCGGTGAAGTGGACGGACGAGCCGTCCGGCCCCGGGTCCCCGAGGAACCGGGCGACCCGCTCGCGGGTCCGCTCGACCAGCTCGGTGGTGCGGTTGGCCCAGGTGTAGGTGCCGCGCGCGGCGTTGGCGTTGGACGTCGTCAGGTACCGCTGCACGGCGTCCAGGACGGCCCGCGGCTTCTGCGCGGTGGCCGCGCTGTCCAGGTAGGCCAGCTCCGGGTGCGCGGTGACGATGGGGAACTGGGCGCGCAACGCCGCGTGCCAGGAGCGGAGTTCGTCCAGGGCGGTGGCCGGTGCGGTCATGGCGGTCAGTCCCGCACCAGGGGCGCGCCCGCGTCCCGCCAGGCGATGACGCCGCCGGCCAGACTGCGCACGTCCGGGTGACCCATCCGGGTCAGCAGCGCCGCGTACCGGGCGGACTGCTCGCCCACCGGGCACGCCAGCAGCACCGGCCGGCTCCGGCTGAACGGCAGCCCGCCCCGCACGAGTTCGCCGAAGACCTCGTCGACGATGTTGACCGACCCGTCGATGTGCAGGGCCGCGTAGGCGTACGGGCTGCGCAGGTCGACCACGAGCGGGTCGCCGGCGTCGATCCAGCGCCGGGCCTCGGCCACCGTGACCTGCGGCGCCCGCGCGATCTCGGCGTCCGACAGGTCGGCAGGGGAGTTCCTGCGGTGCGGCCGGCCCAGCAGGTCCGGCCGCCGCTGCCGGACGTAGCCCAGATAGCTCTCCACGCGGTCGCAGACGATGAACACCGCCGTCCGCCGCTCGACCGGCTCCTCGTGAGGTGAACCCAACTCCTCGTCCAGCGGGCGCAGATGACGGACCGCTCCGAAGTAGGCCGCCCCGCCCGTGGGACCGCCCAGGATCCCGCAGCGGCGGTTCAGCGTCAGCATGCCCTCGATGGCCTCGTCGGCGCTCACCGACTCCATCGTGTCGTACGTCTCCGGGTCGAACAGGCCGACCTCCTGCACCTCGTCGATGGTGCGGATGCCGGGGATGAAGTCGGACTTGGCCGCGACCAGCCCGACCACCCGCACGCTGGGGTCCTCCTCGCGCAGCGCGCGGGCCACGCCCGTGGAGGAACCGGCCGTGCCCACGCACGCCACGAACCAGTCCGGGACCCGGCCGTCCAGGTCCTTCACGATCTCCGGGCCGGTGCCGGTCAGATGGGCCTCGGTGTTGCGCGGGTTGAAGTACTGGTCGGTGTGCAGGAAGGCGCTGCCGGAGGCCGACAGCGTCCGGTGGAAGAGGGTCAGCGGGTCGTCCGTCGCGGTCGGGTCCAGGCATTCGCTCTGGCCCGGCAGTTCCTCGATCTCCGCGCCGAGCAGCAGCAGGAGGTCCTTGATCTCCGGCACGCGCATCCGGTTGGTGACGCTCTTGAAGCGCAGGCCGTGCATGCCGGCGACGACCGCCAGAGCCTTCGCCGTGTTGCCGCTCGACAACTCCACGACCTGGCTGCCCCGTTCGACCGCCTCGGGCAGCAGCGGGGCCGCCATGCTCCAGGCCGCCCGGTCCTTGACCGAGCCGAAGGGGTTGAGCATCTCCAGCTTGGCGTACAGGTCGATGTGGCGCAGACCGTGCACGGCCGGGTCGATCCGCACCAGCGGGGTGTTGCCTATCGCCTCGGTGATGCTGTCGTACCTCACTGGACTCCCCCCGAAGGCGTGATCGGCCAGAACTGGTCGTCGAGACACCACCGCCAGGACGCGCCGTCCTGCCAGGCGGCGATCTTGCGGGCGGCGGGCTGGTGCTGGGCGCGCGTGGCGTGGAAGTCCATGGCGTAACCGGCGGTGTTGGCGAAGACCAGCAGGTCGCCGGGGGCCGGGCGGCGCGGCAGGAACACCGTGCGCCGGGTGATCAGGTCGGTCTCCAGGCACAGGCTGCCGAAGAGGTGCACGGCGACGGGCCCGTCGTCCGGCCCGCCCCCGCCTCTCGGCACGAGGACCGGGTCCATGAGCACACCGTGGTCCTCCAGGGCGATGTCGTCGGCCTTCGCGGCCAGCCGTACGAGGAGTTCACCGCCGGACGGCGGGATGCGGACCTCCAGCACACGGGCCAGCGTCAGCCCGCACTGGTCCAGCAGCGCCCGGCCGGGCTCGGTGTGCAGGTCGTAGAGGTGCTCCAGCAGCAGCGCGGCCAGGGGGCGGCCGCCGAGGGAGGGGGCGGGCTGGGACAGCAGCTCGTCCAGGTACGCGGCGCCGGCGACGGAACGGTGGCCGGGGTAGAGGCCGAGCGTGCCGCGCAGGGTGCCGGAGTCGTCGCGCAGCCCGTAGCCGTGACCGCCCCACGTCAGGGGCGGACGGCGGCCCAGGACGGCGGCGGTCAGCTCGCTCGTGTAGGCGTCCCACTGCTCCCGCTCGGCGAGGTAGCTGATGCCGAACCCGCCGCCCACGTCCACCGCCCGGGGCCGTAGCCCCCGGCTGCGGCAGGCCTCCAGGACCGCCAGGGACCCTTCCAGGGCGGTCGCCTTCTCCGCGACGCTCGTGGTGTCCAGATGGAAGGCGACCCCGGTCAGGTCGACCGCGTCGGTGTGCCGCTCGACCGCGTCCAGCAGCGGCTTCACCTCCGGCACCGGCGTGCCGAAGCGGCTGCGCCGGCTCAGCACCCGCACGCCCGACGCCTCGAACCCCGACAGCCGCAGCAGGACCCGCACCCGGCCGAGCGCGTGCCCCCGCACCAGCGCGGCGAGCTGGTCGAGTTCGGCGTCACCGTCGACGCTGACCGTGACGCCCGCGCGGGCCGCCAGCCACAGGAACTCCGGGTTCTTCGGCCCCGTGGCCGTGATCCGGTCGCCCGTGAAGCCGGCGCCCAGCGCGTGCCGCAGTTCGCCCAGCGACGCGACGTCCACACCCGCGTCCGTGGCCGCGAGCCGGCGCAGCAGGGCGCTGGACCGGTTGGCCTTGTGGGCGTAGAAGACCTGCCCCGGCAGATGGTGCGCGCGGTACACCGACCGGAACCGCTCCACGTTCTCCGCGATCTGCTCCGGCACCACCACGTGCAGCGGTGAACCGAGCGCGTCGGTGAGCGCGTGCAACATCCCCGTCGCCGCCACGAGCGATCTCAGCCGCGGCTCCAGCCGCGGTTCGAGATACAAGGGCCGGCCGGCCATACGCGCTCCTCCCCTGACGCCGCCGCACCCTGACCCGGGCACGTCGGACACTCCCCGCGTTGCGCCGTATAGCCCCTATCCATTCCTCGGTCGCTTTACGCCCTGAAAGGCCGCTGCTCGCATGCCCCCGGTGCCGAGCAGACCGCGGACCGACCGGCCGGAACCGCCGAGCGACGCGATAGCGACAACCCTCGTCCGACGAGGCCGTCCCGCCCCGGGCTGCTGCGCCGCAGCCGCCTGAACAGGGGCGATGCCCCCGGAGCCGGGCCGTCGGGCGGGGGCCCGGGCACCCCGCCGGGGGCCGGACGGCCACCGGGCCCCGCCTCGCGGGCCCGCCGATCCACGGCCGCCCCGCTGCCGGAGGCGTCGAGGGCGTCGAGTGTGCGCCCGCGCCCGCCTCCGTCCGCCTCGCGCACCCCGTGCGCCCCACGTGCCCCGGCCGACGGTAGAGGAGCGCCGTCCCGGGTACCCGATGCGCCCCCGCGTGTGACGGCGACGGGCGGCGTCCGCGGGCACCGTACGCCGTTCCGCACACCGCCGAGAGCGAGGACCGCCATGCACCGCACCCCAGGGCCGCGCACCAGCGCCGCCGCAGCCCCCGACTCGCCCCTGCGGGGGCGCGTCGCCGTCGTCACGGGAGCCGCCCGGGGGATCGGCGAGGCACTGGCCCGGCGCCTGTCCGCGTCCGGCATGCGCGTCGCGCTGCTCGGCCGGGAGGCGCACACCCTGCACCTGGCCGCGTCCTCGCTCCCCACCCCCAGCCTGTGCGTGGAGGCCGACGTCACCGACCAGGAGGCACTCGACGAGGCCGCGCGGCAGGTGGCCGACCGGCTCGGCGACGCGTCCGTGGTCGTGGCGAACGCGGGCGTCGCCGCGGGCGGCCCCTTCCGGATGACCGACGCCGACCTGTGGCGGCGCGTCGTCGACGTCAACCTGGTCGGCTCCGCCAACACCGCCCGCGCCTTCCTGCCCCAGCTCGCCCGCACGCGCGGCTACTTCCTGCAGGTCGCCTCCACCGCGGCCTTCGGGTCGGCACCCATGATGAGCGCCTACTGCGCCTCCAAGGCGGGCGCCGAGTCCTTCGCCCAGGCCCTGCGCGGCGAGGTCGAACCGGACGGGATCGCGGTGGGCATCGCCTACCTGCACTGGACCGGCACCGACATGATCAACGACATCGACGACCATCCGGTGCTGCGCGCCCTGCGCACCCACCAGCCCTGGTTCGCCCGGCGCGTGCACAGCCCCGACCAGGTCGCCGACTGGCTCACCACCGGTGCCGAACGGCGCGCCGCGCACGTCTACGCACCGCCCTGGCTGCGCTGGTGCCAGCCGCTGAGGCCGCTGTTCCCGGCCCTGGTCAGCCACGTCGCCCGCCGCGAGATGCGCCGCACGCCGGCCGCCGACCTGGCAGCGGGCACGGGGGTCATGGGCGCGGGCGGCCTGGCCGACTGGGAGGCGTACACGACAGCCGTGCGGGGCCGCACGGCGCCGCCGTACCCTTAGCGGCACGTCCAAGCCGGGCGGCTGGCGGTGGTCCACCGCGGGCGGCGGCGCGTCTGCCGGGCGCGGTCGCACGGCGCCGCCGTCGCCGTAGCGGTACGTCCAGCCGGGCGGCGGGCGGTCTCCTGCGGGCGGCGGTACGTCCAGCGGGGCGCGGTCGCACGGCGCCGCCGTCGCCGTAGCGGTACGTCCAGCCGGGCGGCTGGCGGTCCACTGCAGGCTGGGTCCCTTCCCGCAGTCGGGCGGACGGTGTCAGCGGTTGCGGCGGACGATCGAGGCGTTCAGGACCGTCGCGAAGCCGCACCACGCCGCGTACGGCACGAGGGCCCGCGCCGCCGTGCGGTCGACGCGGGCGGTGCGCCGCAGCAGGTCGGCGTTGCTCAGATCGAGCAGCAGCGTGCCGGCCAACCCGGCCCCGGGGCTGCGGCGTGCGAAGAAGAGGACGTTCCACCCCGCGTTCAGGGCGAGATTCACCGCCAGGCTCCCCACGAGTGCCCGGCGGGCGGGCCCGGCCTCGACGCGGCCGAGCGCGTGCCCGGCCGCGTAGGCGATCGTCCCGTACAGAGGCGTCCAGACCGCGCCGAACGCCCAGGACGGCGGCTGCCAGTCCGGCTTGCGCAGCGTGCGGTACCAGGCGCTGTCCGCGTCGACGGCACTGCCCCCGGCCACGGCGGCCGCTGCCACCGCCGCCGCGGCCGCACCGTAGCGCAGCCGGGCGCTGGGCCGGGGGCGGTGGCTGATCGGCTTGGTGAGCGTCATGTCGGACGGGTGCCCGTGCGGGGGTGTTCTTCACGCGTCCGCTCGCCCGGCTTTCGGTGTCAGCTGTTCCGGGAGACACCCTAATTCAGCAGGGAATCAAGTACACGGGAGAGAGTGACAACTCTTGTGTATGTTGTTAACGGAAGATACCTTGGATAGGTTTTTGGTGCCCGTGTACGCTGTGGCTATGACGGACACTGCCGCTTCATCGGTCGGACCACTGGTCACCGGCGCCGAGATCGCTCGGCTGGCCGGAGTCACCCGGGCTGCTGTATCCAACTGGCGTCGGCGCTACGACGACTTTCCCGCTCCGGCGGGAGGGGCCGCGAACAGTCCGCTCTACTCGCTCGCGGAGGTCCAGGAATGGCTGGACAAGCAACGCAAAGGCCAGGAGGTCTCACCCGAGGTCGAGTTGTGGCAGGCCATGCGGGCCGTGTACGGCGAGCAGATGATCGGGGGCTTGGCGCAGGTCGCCGCGGTGTTGGCCGGAACGGCTGGAACCGTGGTGCCGGATGACATTGCCGCGCGTATACGAGGGCTGGCCCGCACCGAAACGCCCGCCGGTGTCGTGAGCGGACTGACCGAACGATTCATGGACTCCGCTCGGCGTGCCGGATCCGACCAAATCACGCCCGAGCGAGTGGTGCGTGCCGTGCGCTACTTCGCTCCCGAACTGTCATCCGAGGCCACGGTCTTCGATCCCGCCTGCGGAATCGGGGTGCTGCTCCTGTCCGTCGCCTCGGGAGCCGGAATGCGTTGCCGAGGACAGGAGCTGGATGCCGACAGTGCCCAGTTCGCCCAGTTGCGCGCTGACCTGCTGGGCAGAACGGGCGTGCACATCGTGGCAGGAGATTCACTGCGTGCGGACGAATGGCCGGACCTCAAGGCTGATCTGGTCGTGTGTGACCCTCCGGCCGGTGTGACCGAGTGGGGGCGGGAGGAACTGCTGCTCGACTCCCGCTGGGACCTAGGCACCCCGTCCAAGGCCGAAGGTGAGCTCGCGTGGCTTCAGCACGCCTATGCGCACACCGTGCCAGGTGGTCATGTCCTCATGGTCATGCCGGCCTCCGTCGCCTACCGCAAGGCGGGTCGCCGCATCCGTGCGGAGCTCGTACGTCGGGGCGTCGTGCGCCAGGTCATCGCCCTGCCATCGGGTACAGCGACCTCGCACGCTCTGCCTGTCCATCTGTGGTGTCTCCGGCGCCCCGAGAACACAGCAGGTGCGGACACGAACCACACCGTGCGCATGGTCGACCTGACCGACAACAGCCCCGACGGGGATCTGGAACCACGCCCGGACCAAGTCGCCGACGTACCGCTGATCGAACTTCTCGACGACACGGTCGATCTGACACCCGGTTGCCATCTTCGTCCCCCGCACCGCGACTATCCCGGCGAGTACGCCGCCCTGCGCAAGGAACTGCAGGACCAGATTCGGCTGCTCATTGCCCTCCTGCCCGGGCTCGCCCCGGGCGGTGGGTCGGGTTCGCTGGACGGTGCCACCACCAGTGTCGCGGATCTCGCCCGCGCCGGGCTCGTGACGTACGAGGGGCAGGATCCCGTCTCGGCCAGCGAGCAGTTGGACACGGACTATCTGCAGGGATTCCTGCGCAGCACCGCCAACGCCCGAAGATCCACGAGCGTGAGCGGGACCTACCGTCTCGACGGCAGAGGTGCGCGCATCCCCCGCATGGGCATCGACGATCAGCGTCGGTACGGCTCTGCCTTCCGAGCCCTGCTCGCGTTCGAGGAAGGAATGCGCAGGGTCGACGAGCTGAGTCGGCAGCTCGCCGAGGTCGCGCGTGACGGTCTCGCGACGGGCGCCCTGACGCCGGAGCAATGAGGGCAGGGCCAGGGCGGTTCGTCAGGCCCTGTGCGCGAGGAACGGGCTCCTGGTCCCGCTCCACGTCACGCTCAGGGTTTCGCGAGCACGTGTGCAGGCGACGAAGAGCAGACAGCGTTCGCGGAGCAGGTCGGCCTCGTGCTGGAGCGGATCCGCCTCACGCGGGGTGATCTCACGGGTGAACGGGACGGTGCCCTCGGCGGCACCGAGCACCGATACCGCGCGGAACTCCAGCCCCTTCATCGCGTGCATCGTCGCCAACCGCACGCCCTCCGCCCTCTGCGCGGTCTGACCTCTGACCCGTAGCACCGGGATGCCGGCGGCGCTCAGCTTCTTCTCGGCCGCGTCCAGGGACAAGTTGAAGCGTGCGCACACGCCTATCTCGTGCGGGGCGAGGCCCTCTTCGAGCAGCGCTCGGACCCGCTCCACCAGGGCACCGGTCTCCTCCTGCCGGGTGGCGTACCCCTGCACTTGGGGCAGACGACCGTGGAGCAGGGAGCGGTACCCGGCCAGCGAGTCTGTTCCCTCTCCCTCGAGCGCGCCGACGGTGACGGGTGCGAGGAGGTGGGCGGACCAGGAGAGGATCTCCTCTGTGGAGCGGTAGTTGACGCGCAGCCGGAAGCTGCGGCCGGCTGTGGCGATGCCCAGCGAACCCAGCGACACCCGGGAGTCGTAGATCCGCTGATGCGGGTCCCCGGTGACGAACAGGTCGTCGGCACCGGGGGCGACGGCGGCGCGCAGCACACGCCACTGTGCGGGGTGCAGGTCCTGTGCCTCGTCGACGACGACATGGGCGTACGGCACCGGTCGGCCGGCGAGGACTGCCGCCGCACGGGCGCAGATGCGCAGGTGCGTGGTCTCGCCGCGGTCCCGCAGGAACTGTTCGAACCGCTCAACGCCGCTCCACACCTCCCGACGGCGTGTAGCACCGAGACCGGTGCCGCGACCACGGCGGCTCGCGCCCAGGTAGGCGTCGAGATCGTGGAGGTTCTGACCGAGGATGACGTGCCGGTACTCCTGTGCCAGGAACTGGGCGGAGAACGGCAGAGAGAGCTGCTTGATGGCCTTCTCCCACAACTGCCGCTGGTCCCGGTCCCCGATCGGTTTGGGCACGGCACCTGAGCTTGACGTTTATCCTCGGCGGGCTTCGTGTTCCTTGATGGTCTCGGCGCGTTTGACGGTCTTGCCGACGTCGTGGCGCTTGGCGCGGTG
>NZ_JBHYQH010000044.1:0-55152 GCF_042746715.1 Streptomyces sp. NPDC058741
GGGGGTTCCCACACCCCCGCGCCCGCCCCCCCCCGGCCCTCCAGCACGGGCCGCAGCCGCAGCACGCCCAGGACCTGCGCCGGGATGTACTCCAGCGCCGGATGACCGGCGGCTACCTCGCCCCGCTCGACCCCCCTGCGAATGATCTCCTTCAGCGCGACGATCTCCGGTTCCACCACCGCCTCGCGCAACGCGCGCTGCAACTCGGGGTCCTGTTGGGCGGCGTGGGTGAGGGCGTGGAGGAGCTGGGTGTCCCGGCCCGACAGGTCGCCCACCACCCGGGCCGCCTCGCGCAGGTCCCCGGCGGGCGAGCCGGTGACGACACAGCGCGTCCGCCGGCGTGAGCGCAGGGCCGCCGCGACGAACTGCGGCTTGGTCCTCCACTGGCGGTGGAGCGTGGACTTGCCGCACCGGGCGGTGGCGGCGAACCGGCCCATCCGTCAGGGCTCTTGCTCATGCGTCCAGGAGCTGCCGTGACGTGGTTGCCGGCCTGGCCGGGCACGCGCCAGACGACTACGGCGGCCTCCCGCGGCTGCTGCGCCGGGCGACCGTCGCGGGCGACGTCCCGGTCGGCGTCGACGGCACCTCCCGCCACATCGTCGAGGGCGGCGACGCCTCCCACTACACGCCCGCCGCCGCCTGAGAACGGGGGCCGTCGGGCAGGGGTCAGCCGCCCTGCCCGACGGTCCGCCCGCGGTGGGTGCCGGTCGAGAGCTTGCGCGATACTGGGCGCATGCGGATCTCAGCCAGGGCGGACTACGCGGTGCGCGCCGCGCTGCAGCTCGCCGCGTCACAGGACGACCGGCCCCTGAAGGCCGAGGCCATCGCCGACGCCCAGGACATCCCGCACAAGTTCCTCGAAGGCATCCTGAACGACATGCGCCGCGGCGGTCTCGTACTCAGCCAGCGCGGTGGCAACGGCGGCTACCGGCTGGCCAGACCCGCCGAGTCGATCAGCATCGCGGACGTCATCCGCGTCGTGGACGGACCGCTGGTCTCGGTACGGGGCGTGAGGCCCCCGGAGCTGTCCTACACCGGCCCCGCCCAGTCGCTGCTCCCCCTGTGGATCGCCCTGCGGTCCAACGTGCGCGAGATCCTCGACGGCGTGTCGCTCGCCGAGGTCGCCTCCGCCCAACTCCCTGCCCGGGTCTCCGCCTTGACCCACGCCCCGGACGCCTGGGTGAACCCCTGACCCACCGAGCCCGTCTCAGTGAGCGGGATGCGGTCGTCCACCATGTGATCACCCTCTTGGGCCCCCGGTGCCCTTCTGCCAGAATTCCCTATGAATCAGGTAGGAAAACTAGGGATGGAGATACGGTGCCGTGAAGACGCTCGACACCTCCGTCCGGCCACTGCCCTCCCTGACCTCGCGGCGCCACATCGACTTCGGCCACGTCTCCAGCGCCATCTGTCGGCCCGCCTGAGCGCCGAGGCCCCCCACCGGCACCCGCGAAAGCCGCTCTCCGGGGCAGGCGTCTGACGCGGTACAGCCCCGCCGGGGCGCGACGCCCTCTCCCCCACGATCCGTTCCCCGGCCCGGGCCGGCCCTCCCGCCGCCCGGGACCGACGAGCGGTGGGCGGCCCATGCCCCCGGGCCTCACTCCTCGCTCCTCGCACGTCCCTGATCACTCATTGCCCGAGAGGACACCACCGTGCCTACCGCAAGACCGCTCACCGCCCTGCGCGCTCTCGCCCTCACAGCGGCGCTCCCCCTTCTGCTCACCGCCTGCGGGTACGGCTCCGAGACCACCGGCGACGGCAAGCGCAGCGACGTCGCGGCGGACGCGAGGAAGCTCTCCGCCGACGAGGTGAAGATCGGCTACTTTCCCAACCTCACACACGCCACCGCGCTCGTCGGCGTCCAGGAAGGCCTGTTCCAGAAGGAGCTCGGCGGCACCACGATCAAGGCCTCGACCTTCAACGCCGG
Organism: Streptomyces sp. NPDC058741; assembly: GCF_042746715.1. Taxonomy (NCBI): domain Bacteria; kingdom Bacillati; phylum Actinomycetota; class Actinomycetes; order Kitasatosporales; family Streptomycetaceae; genus Streptomyces; species Streptomyces sp. NPDC058741. Next base: position 1,928 of record NZ_JBHYQH010000044.1, read on the forward strand.
CCCCTCCGAGATCGAGGCGCTGAACGCGGGTTCCATCGACATCGGCTGGATCGGCCCCTCCCCCGCCATCAACGGCTACACCAAGTCGAAGGGCAGGAACCTGCGCATCGTCGGCGGTTCGGCCTCCGGCGGCGTGAAGCTCGTCGTCAACCCCGAGAAGATCAAGTCGCTGCAGGACGTCAAGGGCAAGAAGATCGCCACGCCGCAACTCGGCAACACCCAGGACGTCGCCTTCCTCAACTGGATCGCTGACCAGGGCTGGAAGGTCGATGCACAGAGCGGCAGGGGCGACGTCTCCGTGGTCCGCACGGACAACAAGATCACCCCTGACGCCTACAAGTCCGGTTCCATCGACGGCGCCTGGGTGCCGGAGCCGACCGCGTCGAAGCTGGTCGCCGAAGGCGCCGAGGTGCTCCTGGACGAGGCGGACCTGTGGCCCGGCAAGAAGTTCGTGATCACGAACATCATCGTGTCGCAGACGTTCCTGAAGGAGCACCCGGACGTCGTCGAGGCCGTGCTGCGCGGCTCGGTGAGGACCAACGCGTGGATCAACGCCAACCCGGACAAGGCGAAGGCGTCCGCCAACGCGGCCCTGAAGGAACTGGCGGGCAAGGAGCTGCCCGCCGAGGTCATCGACCCGGCCTGGAAATCCGTCGCCTTCCTCGACGACCCGCTGGCCGCCACCCTCGGCACCGAGGCTGAGCACGCGGTCAAGGCCGGCCTGCTGGAGAAGCCCGATCTGAAGGGCATCTACGACCTCGCACTCCTCAACAAGGTCCTCGCGGCCGAGGGCCGGGACGAGGTGGACGACGCCGGTCTCGGCACCGGATGACGGGCGGTGAGTGCCCCCTTCCCGGGGGCACTCCCGTGAGGCGGAAGCCGTAGTGCGCCCGGCATCGAGGGCCACGTCACGCGCCGGCGCCGACAGGACACCGAGGTGCCGTACTCGTCCGCGTGTCCCTCTGCCGTGGGAAGCGGCTCGTGCTGGCCTGTGGTCCGGGCACCGGCACCGGCCGCTGGTCAGGGCGCGGCCCACAGCCCCTGGACGTGTCCGAGGTGCCGGGTCATGACCGCCGTACGGCCTCCTCGTCGCGGGCCAGGAGCGCGTCCAGGATCTCCAGGTGCTCCTCGGCGGACCCCTGCAGCCGACCCTGTTCCACCAGTGCGCTGGGCCCGTACAGCCGGGAGCGGCGTCTGAGGTCCCGTACGACGTCGACGAGACGGGCGTTCCCGGCCAGGGCGAGCAGGCCGAGGTGCAAGAGCAGGTCGGCCTCGATGTAGGCGATGAGGTCCCCGGCCGCGGCGGAGCGGACGATCTCCTGGGCGACCGCGCGCAGCGCCTCCAGCGCGACCCGGTCGGCCGTGGCGGCGAGGCCCGTCGTGGTGGGAATCCCGATCAGCGCCCGGAGCGGCTGTCCTCGTGAAGTTGCCGCTCGGAGACGGCGGTGCCCCGGAAGCCCTTGTTGACTCGTTCACGAACTCGGTGTGCAGCGGGAGTTCACCGCGGGCGTGCGGCTGCGCCATGCGGGCGCCGGTGCCCGTGCCGCAGGGCGAGCGGTCGAACCAGCCGGGGTGGATGGCCGTGGCGCGCCGGGAGTGCCGGGCGGTGGAGCCGGGGGGCGGCGAATGCCACACACCACGACAACGGGGAAGGGTGCCCGCGGATCCGGCGGGCCGGGTGGTGGCATCCGGGGGTGCGTTGCGAGGTCAGTCGGCCGCCGGGACGACCCTCAGGTGCGAGGCGCCGCGGCGTGTGCGGCGGTCCCGGGACGGGGCGCGGCGGGCGTCGCGCAGGACGAACGTGAGGCGGGTGCAGCCCAGTTCCTCCAGGGTGCGCGAGGTCTCCACGACGACGCGGCAGTCGGTCGCGCCCCAGCGGGGGTCCGGGTGCAGCAGGGGCCGTACGGCGCCGTCGATCTCGGCCGCGCCCTCCCCCACCGCCCGGATCCAGTGCGGCAGGCCGTGCCGGTAGGCGGCCTCCATGATCGGGTCCTGGGCGATGTCCCGGCGGATGCCCTGGAGGCCGTGGTCGGGGCCGTGGGTCTCCGCGGTACGGGCGAAGTGGGCCAGCATCGGCAGGCACCAGCTCGACTCGTGCTCGCCGAGCACCGTGGGGGCGTCGGGGTGGAAGAGCACGAACCGGAGGAAGTTGTCGCCCGGCATCGCGGTGGGGTGCGGGCCGACGCCGCCGAAGAGTGACCGGAAGGCGCTGTTGGTCAGCACCGTGTCCCAGCGGTGGTCGACGACGAGCGAGGGGAGGGACACGGCCTCCAGGAACGCGGCGCAGTCCTCCAGGTAGGCCTGGGCCTCGGGAGAGTCGGGAAGGGGCCGCGGTTCCGGCCGCTGCCCTCCTGCCTGGTATGCCATCGGGAGGTCACCCCTCTTGCCTGTGCGGCCTTGACGCGGCGCCCCGATCCTGATGCCCCGAGCTGAGGCGTGTCAACTATCGTGGCATTTCATGTCTGTTGACGGCTGAAATTGGCCACAGTTGTGGCGAGACCTGGATGTGAGTTCGAGGCACCCGCTACGCTCCGGGAAGTTCACGCCGGGTAGGTCACGGCATCCTCATGTGAGAAGCCTGTGAGAGACGTAGGAGATCTGTCGGTGACGGGTGACTTCGTCGAAGGTCCGGGCGCCACGCCGACGGCCGTGCCGACGGCCGTCGTCGCGCGTGTCACCGCGCTCGCCGACCGGCTCGGAATACCGCACTCCGAGGTCTTCGACACGCGCCGGCTCTCGGTGGCCTCCGGCGTCCCGGAACCGGTCGTGAAGGCCCTGCTCGGCGGCCGGCCCGCCGGTGAGCCGGACGTGCAGGCCAGGTTCCTGCAGCGTCTGGACCTGCTGCGCCGGACCCGGCTCAAGCCCAACGGCCGCAGGTACACCCAGCAGGAGATCGCCGACGGGGCGGGCATGTCCCGGCAGCAGGCCGGTGCCCTGATCAACGGCGACCGCCGCCCGACCATGGAGCACTGCGACGCCCTCCAGCGGTTCTTCCGGGTGCACGCCGGTTTCCTCACGGCCGAGGACCCCGAGGCCCTGGTGAGCGCCCTGCAGCACACCGAGCAGGAGCTGCTGCAGAAGCTCGCCGACCGTGAGCGGCGGGCCGCGGCCGCCGCGCACGACCCGCTGGAGCGGCTGCTGCAGGACCACGGCGTGCGCGGCATCGCCTGGCGGGCCGCGCAGTTGCCCACCGACCAGCACCGCGACAAGGTCGCGGAGTGGCTGGACATGCTCCTGGAGAGCGTCAAGCGGCCCGAGTCGTGACCGTGGGGAGAACTGTGGGCATCGGTAAGCACATGCGCCGCCTGTGCGGCGAGCTGGTCGCGGAACTGACCCTCCCGGCACCGGCGCGTCCCGACGAGCTGTACACCGCGCTGTGCGACGCCATGAGCAGACGCCGGGGCCGCCCGGTCCGCTTCCGTACGGCCCCCTTCCCGCCCGGGACCGCCAGCGGGCTATGGCTCGACATGGCCGAGCAGGACCTGGTGGTGATCGAGGAACGCACGGCTCCCGACCACCAGTTGGTGATCCTCGGGCACGAGCTGTGGCACATGAACGCCGGACACTGCTCCCATCACGTCCAGGGCGCGGCCGTGGCGGCCCGGATGCTCGCCGACGGGGCGGACCTGCAGGCGACCGTGCTGAAGGTGGCCGCGCGCACCCGGTTCGACCTCGACGACGAGAAGGACGCCGAGAGCTTCGGGCTGCTGCTGGCCAGCAAGTGCCGGGCCTGGCTGACCGGTTCGGTGTCGCGGGGGCCGTTGCGGCGGGACCACCTGGCGGGGCGGATCGAGGCGTCGCTCGGGTACCGGGGACCGCAGGGCTGACGGACCGTCCCGTCCGGCGACAGGGCGGTCCGGTCTGCGCCGAGCGGGCGAACCGGGCGGCGGCGGGACCGGATTGTCAGTGGTGGGCGGCAAGCTGGTGGTGCGGCTCCGCTGTGCGGGGCCGTGTGCGCCGCGAGGCGCGGGACCGACCACGCCGACACGGGGAGTGCCGACCGATGCCCACCGCCGTACTGACCGACAGTGAACGCACCGCCGTCCAGGCCTATCTGCGGCTGCTGCACACCGTCCGGGCCGCTCTCGACCTGGAGACCGGCCCGCCGGTCGTCCCGCCCGCGGTGCTCGCCGACGCGGAACGGGCCCTGGAGCGGGCAGGCCTGGCGGGCAACGAGGAGGCGTTCTTCCGGCTGGTGCAGACCTGGGTCCCGCAGCCGGGTTCCTGACGGAGCGGACAGCGGGCCCCCGGCGGACCGGCTCAGGAACCCGGCTCCGGGTTCCTGACGGACCGGCTCAGGAGTGCGGTACGGCGATCGCCGTCGCGACCAGGCCGCGGCCGGCCGTCCAGCGGCCGTCGAAGTGGCCGATGCGGCGGCCGCCGACCAGCGGCCCGGGGACGAGGAGTGTGGCGCGCAGGCCGCCGTGCGCGGTGAGCTCGATGTCGGCCTCCGTGAAGTCGAGCCACTTCCCGGTGAGGGGGAACCAGGCCTTGTAGACGGCCTCCTTGGCGCTGAACAGCAGCCGGTCCCAGTGGACTCCGGGGTGGCCGGCCGCGAGCCGCCGGATCCGGTCGGTCTCGGTGGGCAGCGCCACGGACTCCAGGACGCCCTCGGGCAGCGGTCCGTGGATCTCGGCGTCGATGCCGAGGGAGGCGAGGTCGGCGGCGCGGACCAGGGCGGCGGCGCAGTAGCCGTCGCAGTGGGTCATGCTCCCGGTCAGACCCGCCGGCCAGAGCGGGGCGCCGCGCTCCCCGGGCAGGATCGGCTGCGGGGGCACGCCGAGCTTCTCCATGGCGCGCCGGGCGCAGGAGCGCACGACGGCGAACTCCCGACGCCGTTTGGCGACCGCCCACTCCAGGAGCGCCGCCTCCTCGGGATAGAGCGGACTGTCCGCGTCCTCGTGGCCGTAGGCCTCCACGGTGACGACGGTGCGGGGCAGCAACTCCTCGATCACCGTTCCTCGCTCTCCCTCGGCAGGATGCGCCTCAGCCGCCCGGGTGGCATGGGCCGCTCGCGCCACTCGCGGGGGTAGCCCACCGACACCTCCTCGAAGCGCACGCCCTCGTGGAAGGTGGTGCGGGGGATGTGCAGATGGCCGTAGACCATGGTGTGCACCCGGAACCTGCGGTGCCAGTCGGCGGTCAGGGCGGTGCCGCACCACTGGGCGAACTCGGGGTGCCACAGCACGTCCATCGGGTGACGGTGCAGCGGGTAGTGGTTGACGGGGACGACCGGCAGGTCCGCGGGGAGCTCGGCGAGCCTGCGGGCGGTCTGCTCGACGCGGGCCCGGCACCAGGCCTCGCGGCTCGGGTACGGGTCCGGATGCAGGAAGTGCTCGTCGGCGCACACGATGCCCGTGCCGTGCGCGTACTCCAGGCCCTGTTCCTTGGTCGTGCACCCGGCCGGCAGGAACGAGTAGTCGTACAAGAGGAACAGCGGGGCGACGGCCACCGGGCCACCGGGGCCGTCCCAGACGGGGTAGGGATCCTCGGGTGTGGTCACGCCCAGTCCCCGGCACAGCTCGACCAGGTGCTCGTACCGGGCGACGCCGCGCAGGGTGACGTCGTCGCTCGGATGGGTCCACAGCTCGTGGTTCCCGGGCACCCAGACGACCTTGCGGAAGCGGTCCGCGAGTGTGGTGAGGGCCCAGCGGATGTCCGCCACGGTCTCGGCGACGTCCCCGGCCACCAGCAGCCAGTCGTCCTCCGACTCCGGCCGCATCCGCTCGACCAGGGCGCGGTTCTCCTGATATCCGACGTGCAGATCACTGATGGCCAGCAGTTGTCCGGCTCGACGTGCCGTCGACATCGCCTCTCGCCCCCTCCGCGCTCGCTCCGGCCTCCCCAAGAGATCACATCCACGCGCCCGGGGACAAGAAAGGCCGGCCGGCGCCGAGGGGATCATTAGTTCACACGAGCGTTGCACGGGAACGGTCGCCCAGGCCGTATGATCTGGCCCAACACCACCGCCTGAACATCCCTTCAACGGGGCGGTTTGGTGTCCCTCCATTCCCCCTGCCCGGGCACGGGCCGCTGAGCCCTGCCCGCAAACCGTGAAAGGCGGCCTGCATGGTCTCTCGCGTACGCGTCTGGCTCAACCGCACGTACGCGGAGAACGTGTTCTTCATGGATCAGCTGCGGAGAAATCCCAGCGACAGGGCCGTCGAGATCCACGCCACGCACGGCGACCCCGACTCCCCGGTGCTGGCCGCCGCCGACACCGCCGAACTGGAGCCCGAGGGGCTGTCCCCGGCCGGATACGTCGAATACGCGCTGGCCCAGTGCGCGCGGCGCGGCATCGACGTGTTCGTGCCGCGGCTGCACCAGGCGGCGATCGTGGCGCACCGCGCGGAGTTCGAGGCGGCCGGCACGGCCGTGCTGGCGCCGCCGCCCGAGGCGGTGGCCGTCTTCCACGACAAGGTGATCGCGTACGAGGCGGTCGAGGCGATCGGCGTGCCGGTCCCGCCATGGTGGCGGGTCCGCACGGGTGACGAACTGGTGTGCGTGGTCGAGGAGTTGGAGGCCGCCGGTCACAAGGCGTGCCTCAAGCCGGCGTCCGGCGCGGGCGGGGTGGGGTTCCGCGTGATCACGCGCACGCCCTTCTCGATGGCACAGCTGACCGGTTTCCCGAGCCCGTACGTACCGCTCGACCTGGTGCTGCAGGCGCTGGAGCAGACGGACGAGCGGGTCGACTGGCTGGTGATGCCGCGGCTGGAACAGCCCGAGGTGTCGGTGGACTGCCTGACCGGCCCGGACAACCTGGTCCGGCTCGCGGTGGGCCGCACCAAGAACGGGCGCCGGCGTGGCTTCACGCTGCACGAGCGCTGGCTGGAGCCGGCCCGGCGGATCGCGGAGGGCTTCGGCCTGCACTACCTGTCCAACATCCAGTTCCGGATGCTCGGCGAGCAGCCGGTCCTGATGGACGTGAACACCCGCCCGGCCGGCGGCCTGCACCAGCTGGCCCTGTGCGGCGTCAACGCCCCGTGGGCCGCCGTGCAGCTGGCGCTCGGCGAGGACCCGGGCGAGATGGTCCCGCCGTTCCTGGGCCAGGACTACGCGGTGGTGTCGGGCCCGCGCCCGCTGCGGCCGGTGCCGCTGCCCCAGCAGCGGCCGGAGCCGGAGCCGGCGGCGGAAGCGCAGCGCGCGGACACGGCGACGGACCCCCGGCCGCTGCCGCAGATCACCCCGGCGGCCACCGCCCCGCAGGTCGGGGCGGTCGAGGCGCTGCGGCTATAGGGCCTGTCGTACGGGGCGGAAGGGCCCGTCGTACGGGGCGGGGGGCCTGTCGTACGGGTCGGGGGGCCTGTCGTACGGGGCGGGGGGCCCGTCGTACGGGGCGGGGGGCCTGTCGTACGGGGCGGGGGGCCTGTCGTACGGGTCGGGCAGGAGACGCCGGGCCCGGGCTGCGGCGTCGGCAGCGAAAACGGGACCGGGCGCGCGATCGGCGTGCCGGTCCCGTCACCCCTCGGGGCGCCGGGCGGCCAGGGCCGCCGCGCCGCTCGGGACGGTACGCATCGCGAGGACCGGGTTGAGGGGCTCCACGAGCTGCTGAAGCGGGAAGAGCAAGGCCAGAAAGGGCTTACCGCGCGGCGTTCACCCAAGGTACGCCAGTCCGGGATGGACCTCCAGATACCCCTTCAGCAGCCGCCGGGCCACGGTGACCGAGTCCACGAGGGGGTGCAGGGCGAACGCCTTCACGGCCGCGGCCCGGGAGCCGGACCCGGCGGCGGCCAGCACCTCGCGCTCGACCGCCTTGACCGCGCAGACCAGGCCGGTGGCGTGGCCGGGCAGCGGATCGGCGGCGACGGGGTGGGCGCCGTTGGCGTCGACGAGACAGGGCACCTCGATGACGGCCTCGGCGTCGAGGACCGACAGGGTGTGGCGGTTGCGCACGTTGAGGATGAGGGTGGTGCGCTCGTCACGGGCGATGGCCCGCATCAGGGCGAGCGCGACCTTCTCGTAGCCGCCCGACAGGTCGTCCTCGTCGCGTTCGCCGGCGCCCGCGCTCTCGCGGTTCTCCGCCATGTAGGTGGCCTCCCGCTCGGCGCGGGTGTCGTTCCACAGCCTCCACGCGGGGGCGCCGGGGTCGCGCATCGCCGCGTAGAAGCGGGCCTGCTGGTCGTGCAGGAAGGCGCCGCGGGTCTTCTCGGCCTGCTGGTGGGCGCGGACGGTCTCCCGGTTGAAGTAGTAGTAGTGCAGGTACTCGTTGGGGATCGCGCCGAGGGAGCGCAGCCAGTCGGCGCCGAAGAGCTTGCCCTCCTCGAAGGAGCCGAGCAGACCGGGGTCGGCCAGCAGGCGGGGCAGCTCGTCCCGGCCGGCGACGCGCAGGCCGCGGACCCAGCCGAGGTGGTTGAGGCCGACGTAGTCGACGAACGCCTCGCCCGGGTTCCGCACGCCCAGCACGCGGGCGATGCGGCGGCCGAGGCCGACCGGGGAGTCGCAGATGCCGATGACGCGGTCGCCGAGGTGGCGGGACATCGCCTCGGTGACGAGGCCCGCCGGGTTGGTGAAGTTGATGACCCAGGCGTCCGGGGCGAGGCGGGCGATCCGCCGCGCGATGTCCACGGCGACCGGGACCGTGCGCAGACCGTAGGCGATGCCGCCCGCGCCGACCGTCTCCTGGCCGAGGACCCCCTCGGCCAGGGCCACGCGCTCGTCGTGCGCGCGGCCCTCGAGGCCGCCGACGCGGATCGCGGAGAACACGAAGCCGGCGCCGCGCAGCGCCTCGTCCAGGTCGGTGGTGGCCGTGACCTCGGGGGCGTCGGGCACCCCGGCAGCCTGCTCGGCGAGGACGCGGGTCACGGCGGACAGCCGTCCGGCGTCCAGGTCGTGCAGCACGACTCGGGTCACGCGGCCCTCGGCACGGTCCGTCAGGAGCGCCCCGTACACCAGCGGCACACGGAATCCTCCGCCGCCCAGAATCGTCAGTTTCACCGGGTTCCTCCGTTTCGGTGGGACGCGGGGACCGCGCCGCGGGACCGGGCACGCGCCTGCCGCGCCCGCTCACCCGCGCCCGCTCACCCGCGCCGGTTCGTGCGCGTCCCGGCCGGTCCGAGGGGATGTGCCCTCCACACCGCCTTCCTGGACGGCCCGAGCACCTTAACGACGATAGGCGCCCCCGCGTACCGGCAGGTCACCGACCGCACGGGCGCAGGTGCGGTGGGCCGCGTGCGCGATGAGGACCGCCTGGGGTCCTGGACCCCGCCGGGCTTGCCCCTGCCCGGCTTCTGGCAGCGCCGGTGCCACGCCCCGGGCTCCCGGCCGACCTGGAGCGGCCTCGGCCCGCTGCTCAACGGTTCGGGTAGCTGCGGCGGTCGGGGGCGGTGAGCAAGCGTCAGGCCACCGAGGCCGCCGTGCCGGTGGCCGTCTCCGGTGCGCGGCCCGGACGGTGCGGTGACCGCCGCCGTGCCGGTCGTGGTGCCGCACGCGGACGCCCGGGTGCCGGTGCCGGCCCCGGCGGTGAGGGGTCAGGCGTCCCGGGGCGGGGTCATGGCCCAGCGGATGGTCCGGGTCAGGGCCTGCCCGGCGGGGCGTACGGCGATGTCCTCGACGACCGGGACCCGGGGCAGCCACAGCAGGCCGCGTGCCCAGGGCGGGAGCAGGGTGACGGCGTTCGCGACCAGCCCGCCGTAGAAGGGCCGGACGGGCAGCGGCAGCGGAGGCCGGAACAGCAGGAAGCGGGCGGCGGAACGGGCCTCGGGCGTGGCCCGCAGTTCGGGCCGGTAGGCGGCCAGGCACTCGGCCAGCTCGCGGCGGTCCCGCGGCGGGTCCGTCACGCCCAGCGCCTCACCGACGCGCGCGGTGTCGGCGACGTAGGCGTCGTAGCCCGCGGCGTCCAGGGGCCGGGCCCCGTAGCGGGCGTGGGCGCGCAGGAAGCTGTCCGTCTCGGCGGCGTGCACCCAGCCGAGCAGGTGCGGATCGGCCGCGTGGTACGGCACGCCCTCGGAGGTCGTGCCGCGGATCCGCTCGTGGATGCCGCGCACGTGGTCGACGGCCTGCTGGGCGTCCTCGGCGGTGCCGTACGTCGTCACGGCGAGGAAGGTGCTGGTGCGCTGCAGCCGGCCCCACGGGTCTCCGCGGTAGCCGGAGTGCCCGGCGACCGCCGCCATCGCCAACGGGTGCAGGGACTGCAGGAGCAGCGCGGTCAGACCGCCGATGAACATCGAGGCGTCGCCGTGGACCGTGCGGATCGGCCGGTCCGGCCCGAACCAGCGCGGCCCCGGGGTGTCATGGATCCGGGCACGCGTCTGTGGCCCCCCGGGCCCGGCGACACGACGGAACAGGGCCTGGCCCAACTGCTCACGGACTCCGGTCAGCACGATCGGTCTCCCTTCCCCTCGCTGCCCAGTGTCCGCCATGGGGCGACGAGATGGAGCCTGGGGGTCCTCGTTAGTGGCGCTGCCGGGGCGGCGCGACGGGGCAGAGACGCCGTTCTGCGCCGCTGCCGGGGCGGCGCGACGGGGCGGAGACGCCGTTCTGCGCCGCTGCCGGGGCGGCCATGCCCCGAGGGCACGGGCAGGGGCGGCGTCGTGCGTCGCGGCTGCGGGGTGCGGGATCGCACGCCCGGCAGCCCGCCAGCCGCGTTCCCGACCTCACGGGTCAGTACACCTAGCCGCGAGCGGGACCGGGCCCGCGCGGGCAGCCGACGGGGGACGTCCTGGCCGAGGACATCGAACAGCGTGGTCCGGGCCCGCGCGGGCAGCCGCGCACTGCTCGGCCGGCCACGCCCCGGCGGGCGGACAGCCCTCCGGCCCTCCGCCCGGCGGACGGCCGCCCGGCCCGCGCCGCACGGCGAGCATCCGGACCTGCGCCGGACTGGCCCCGTCTGCTCTGAGCGCGCTGTCAGCCGTCCTCCCCGGACGCCTGCCGGTCGGCACGGCCGCCGGCGCCGGCGGGCCCGTGTAGCGGACCGGGTCCTCGGACTCCAGGCGGGGCAGCTCGCGGCGGGCCAGGCGCAGCACCACGGGCGGTACGGCCGGGCGCAGCGGCTGGCCCAGGCGCAGCCAGGGCGGTGCGTGGACGGCCGTGCGGCGGCGCTCCATCCCTTCACCACGCGGGCGGCGACCGCGTCCACGGAGTGCACCCGGTCGGCGGGCGGGGGCATACGGGCGCGCAGGGAGCGCAGGAGGGTGTACGCGCCCCGGCCCTCCGATCCGCGCCCGCCCCGGCCCTTCCCGCCCGCTCAGCGCTTGGTACCCGTGCGGTCGCGGCGGGCGAGGACCCGCTGCGCGCCGGCGAGGCCGGGCGGGAAGTGGCGGCGCAGCGCGGCCCGGGCCGCGTTGGCTCCGGGTGCGCCGTGCACGCCGCCGCCCGGGTGGGCACCGGAGGAGGCGAGGTACAGGCCGGGCACCGGCGTCTCCGGGCGTCCGGTGCCGGGCAGCGGTCGGAAGAAGAGCTGCTGGTGCATGGCGGTCGTGCCGCCGTTGATGGCGCCGCCGACGAGATTGCCGTCGAGCGCCTCCAGGGTCGGGGGCGCGAGGATGCGGCGGCTGCGGATCAGGCCGCGGAAGCCGGGGGCGAAGCGTTCCACCTGGCGTTCGACCCGGTCGGCCATGAGCTCCTGGTCCTTGGCGTCCCAGCTGCCGGTGATGCCCTCGTCGGCGGCGTCGGCGCGGATGTCGTGCGGGATGTGCGTGTAGGCCCAGGCCGATTCGGTGCCCTGCGGGGAGCGGGAGGCGTCGGATGTGGTCATCTGCCCGAACAGCAGGAAGGGCCGGTCCGGGACCTGCCGCATCGCGATCTGCGCCGCGAAGCGGGTGAGTTCGTCCAGGCCGTCGGCGAGGTGCACGGTGCCGGCCCGGGACGCCTGCTCGGCCCGCCAGGGCACCGGGCCGTCGAGCGCCCAGTCGACCTTGAACGTGGCGAAGTCCCACTGGAAGCGCCGCAGGTCGTCCAGGAGCTGCGCGGGCAGGTGCTCGGGGTCGACGAGCCCGCCGTACAGGGCGGGCACCGACACGTCGGCCAGGACCGCCCGGCGGGCCCGCACCGCGTCCCCGCCGGCCGTGCGCACGCCGACGGCCCGGCCGCCGCGGACGACGACCTGGTCGACGCGCTGTCCGCACCGCACCCGTCCGCCCCGGGTCTCCAGGCGCCGCACCAGGGCGGAGGTGAGCGCGCCGGAGCCACCGGCCGGGACCGGGAAGCCGTACGTCTGCCCGAGCATGGCCATCAGCCAGCCGAAGCCGCCGCTGACCGCCGACTCGGGCGCGAGGTCGGCGTGCAGGGCGTTGCCCGCCAGCAGCAGGCGGCCGCCCTCGCCGCGGAACTCCTCCTCCCCCATCCGGCGCACCGGCAGGACGAGGGAGCGCGCCACGCGCAGTCCGCCCGCCGCCCGCAGCCGCAGCGCCAGCCGGGCCGCCGCCCGCACCGGCGGGAACGGGGTGAACAGGGCGTCCAGGACACCGGGGCGCAGGCTCCGCCACACCTCGTGCAGCCGCTCCCAGGCGGCTCCGTCGCCCGGTGCGAAGGTGTCGAGGGACGCGGCGGTGGTGCCGATGTCCCGGTCCAGGACCGCGCAGCTGCCGTCGGTGAGGGGGTGGGCCAGCACGCTGGGCGCGTGGCTCCAGCGCAGTCCGTGGTCGTCGAGGCGGAGCCCGGCGAGGACGGGCGAGGCGGCCGCGAGGGGGTAGAAGGAGCTGAACAGGTCGTTGACGAAGCCGGGGTCGACACCGCGGTCGTGGCGCACGGCACCGCCCGGTTCGGGCTGCTCCTCCAGCACCTCCACGCTCCATCCGGCGTCCGCGAGGAGGTTGGCGGCGACCAGGCCGTTGGGGCCGGCGCCGATCACCACGGCGTCAGGCACGGCCGGCTCCGTCCGCCTCCACCGTCACCTGGCCCAGGGGACGGCCGCCCCCGGTCTGCGCCGTCCCGCTCTCGCACAGCCGGGCCAGCCTGGCGAGCATGGTGCGGTGGCGCAGCTGGATCAGCGCCTCGAAGCCGACGTTGTGCAGTCGGCCGCCCGCGCCGCTCAGGGGGTGCTCGTCGACGATCACGAGGGAGTCCTCGCCCCACGGCCGCACCTCGATCGAGATGCGCGCGGTGCCCAGCACGCCGGCGTGGGCCTCCAGCTCCAGCAGCCGGCCCCGCTCGCAGGTGCGGACCACCGTCTGGTTGGTCAGCTCCACCGGGCCGAGCCGGATCCGGTAGCGGATCGCCGCGTCCCTGTCGGGCCAGTGCCCGCGCACGGGGTGCGACTCGGCGGTCCCCACCACCCACTCCGCGTAGCGGTGGCCGTCGGCGAGGACGTCCCACACGGCGCGGGGAGCGACTCGGATCAGGCGATGGCGAACGGCCACGGGTTACCTCCTGCTGCTGTCTGTCGTCCACCCCGAGTGCCCCCACATTCCCCCGTGCAACAGCACGGCGCGAGCCCGGACCGACCAGACGGATCCGCGCAGGGGCGACAACCGGCCATGCACGGTTCAGAAATCAACAAACGGACCTACCCCCTGTCCCGTGTGACGGATGATCAATAGCCTTGTGCGGTACACCCGTTACCGACTCATGGGAGCCCCGTGTCCACCGCGCAGCAGGTCCCCGACATTCTGTCGCCCGAGTTCGCCGCCGACCCCTATCCCGCCTACCGCGTGATGCGTGAGAGCGCTCCCCTCATCTGGCACGAGGCGACGCAGAGCTACATCGTCTCGCGCTACGAGGACGTCGAGCGGGTCTTCAAGGACAAGGAGGGCCAGTTCACGACCGACAACTACAACTGGCAGATCGAGCCGGTGCACGGCAAGACGATCCTGCAGCTCAGCGGCCGGGAGCACGCCGTGCGGCGGGCCCTGGTCGCCCCGGCCTTCCGCGGCAGCGACCTGGAGGAGAAGTTCCTGCCGGTCATCGAGCGCAATTCCCGGGAGCTGATCGACGCCTTCCGGCACGCGGGCTCCGCCGACCTGGTCACCGACTACGCCACGCGCTTCCCGGTCAACGTGATCGCGGACATGCTGGGCCTCGACAAGGCCGACCACGCCCGCTTCCACCGCTGGTACACCTCGGTCATCGCCTTCCTCGGCAACCTCTCGGGCGACCCGGAGGTGACGGAGGCGGGTGAACGGACCCGGGTCGAGTTCGCCGAGTACATGCTGCCGATCATCCGGCAGCGCCGGGACCACCTCGGTGACGACCTGCTCTCCACGCTGTGCGCCGCCGAGGTCGACGGCGTCAGGATGAGCGACGAGGACATCAAGGCGTTCTGCAGCCTGCTGCTCGCCGCCGGCGGGGAGACCACCGACAAGGCGATCGCCGGCATCTTCGCGAACCTGCTGCTGCACCCCGACCAGCTCGCCGCCGTGCAGCGGGACCGCTCGCTGATCCCCCGGGCGTTCGCCGAGACGCTGCGCTACACGCCGCCCGTCCACATGATCATGCGCCAGTCGGCGACCGAGGTGGAGCTGAGCGGCGGCACCATCCCCGCGGGGGTCACCGTCACCTGTCTGATCGGGGCCGCCAACCGGGACGCGAGCCGCTTCGGCGATCCGGACCGGTTCGACATCTTCCGGGACGACCTCACCACCAAGAACGCCTTCTCGGCCGCGGCGGACCATCTCGCCTTCGCCCTCGGCCGGCACTTCTGCGTGGGCGCCCTGCTGGCCAAGGCAGAGGTGGAGATCGGCCTGAACCAGCTGCTCGACGCGATGCCCGACATACGGCTGGCCGACGGCTTCGACCCGGTCGAGCAGGGCGTGTTCACCCGTGGCCCGCAGAGCCTGCCGGTCCGGTTCACGCCGGTCGCCTCCTGACGGCCCGCGGTCGCGGACGGGACCCGGTGCCGGGGCCCGGTCACGGACGGGGCCCCCGTGCCGGGGCCCCGCTCCCGCCGTCCTACTGCACGACGGGGGTGAACTCCACCGGCAGCGTCGTCAGGCCCCGCATCCAGATCGACGGCCGCCAGGTCAGCTCGTCCGGCTCCACGGCCAGGACCAGGTCCGGCAGCCGCTCCAGCAGGGTCTCGACGGCCGTACGCGCCATGACGTCCGCCAGCAGCGGTGCCGGGTACGGGCAGCGGTGCTCGCCGTTGCTGAAGGACAGGTGCGCGGCGTTCTCCGCGCCGACGTGCGACTCGGGCCAGATCTGCGGGTCGGTGTTGGCCGCGGCCAGGCCCAGCACCAGGCAGTCACCGGCCTGGATCCGCCGTCCGCCGAGCTGGGTGTCGCGCACCGCCCAGCGGCCGATGAAGTTCTGCGTCGGCGTGTCCAGCCACAGCACCTCGTTGAGCGCCTCGCCCACGCTGAGGCGGCCGCCCGAGACGTTCAGCGCGAACCGCTCGTCGGTGAGCAGCAGCCGCAGCGTGTTGCAGATCCAGTTCGCCGTGGGCTGCTGGGCCGCCGCGATCACGGAGATCAGGTCCTGCACGATCTCCTCGTCCGTCAGCCCCGCCGGGTGCTCCAGCATCCTGGTGGTGACGTCCCGGCCGGGCCGTTCCCGCTTCTCCTTCACCAGCTGCGTCAGCCGGGCGCCGACCCGCCCGTAGGCGGCGATGGGGTCCTCGCCCTCCGCCGCGTCGAGCGAGATCCGCAGGTCGTCCACGAGCTGCCGGGTGTCCTCGCCCGCGAGCGGCATGCCGCACACCTGCACCACGGCCCGCGCGGGCAGCGTGTGCGCGTAGGCGCTCATCAGCTCCGCCTGGCCGCTGCCGGAGAAGGCGGAGATCAGCTCGTCGGCGATGATCTGGCAGTCGCGGGCCAGCTCGAACTGGTCCACGCCCTCCAGCGCCTCGGTGATCACCCCGGCGCGCCTCTGGTGCTCCTCGCCCTCGGTGAACAGCACGGACGGCTGGTAGCCGACGAACGGCAGCAGCGGCCAGTCCTCCGGGATGTTCGGCCACTGGTTCCAGCGCCGGGAGTCCCGCGCGAACAGCTCGTCGTGGCTGGTCACGTAGCTGACCTCGGAGTAGCCGAGCACGAGCCAGGCGGGGATGTCGCCGTCGAGCAGGACGGGTGCGATGGGGCCGTGCTCCCGGCGCAGGGCGCGGTAGAGCTGGGACGGCGTCTGCTGGTACTCCAGTCCGCCCAGGCGCACCGCGCCCGGGTGGGCGGGGCAGCCCGGGGGCGGCGCGTCGGTGAAGGAGGGTCCGGTGTCGGTCACAGTGTCGTCTCCTGGGCCAGGGCCCGTTCGTAGAGGTAGTCCACGAGGGTGATCAGGACGTCCTTCCCGGACTGCCGGACCCGGGCGTCGCAGTCGACCAGCGGCACGTGCGGGGGCAGGGCGAGCGCCTGCCGGATCTCGTCCAGGGAGTGCCGGGCGACGTCGTCGTCGAACCGGTTCACGGCCACCACGAACGGTGTGCCGTGGTGTTCCAGCCTGTCTATCGCGTACCAGGAGTCGTCCATGCGGCGGGTGTCGACCAGGACGACCGCGCCGAGGGTCCCGGAGAAGAGCCGGTCCCACAGGAACCAGAAGCGTTCCTGCCCGGGCGCGCCGAACAGGTAGAGCACCATGGTCTCGTTGAGGCTGATGCGCCCGAAGTCGAACGCCACCGTGGTGGTCGTCTTGCCCGCGACCTGGTGGGTGTCGTCGACGCCCATGCCCGCCTGGGTCATCACCTCTTCGGTGTTGAGGGGCCGGATCTCGCTGACCGAGCGGACCAGGGTGGTCTTGCCGACCCCGAACCCGCCGACGATGACGATCTTCAGGCCGGTCTCGGCGGCGTCGGCCAGGGGTGTGCGTCGGGAGGGCAGCTCAGAGGTTGCGGAGCCCATGGAGCACCTCCTTGAGAAGGGCGGAGTCGGGAAGCGAGGCGGCGGACCGGGCCGCACGGGGGTGGCGGGCGGTGATGCGGCCCGTGGCGAGCAGGTCCCCGAGCAGGATCCGGACCACCGTGATCGGCAGCTTGAGTTCCGCCGCGACCTCGACCAGGGCCGTCGGGTGCCGGCACAGGTCGAGGATCCGGGCGTGCTCCGACTGCATCCCGGTCGTGGGTTCGCATTCGCTGACGATGAGGGTGACCAGGTCGAAGGCGTCGTCGGCGCGGCTGCGACCGCCGGTGACCGTGTAGAGCCGGTCGGGGTCACCGATGTCCACGGGCCTGCGCGTCACGAGCCGGCGCTCCCCGCGACGGACCGGCGCGGCTCGGCACGCAGATGGTCGCCGATCTGCTCGACCAGCTCGGTCATCTGGTGGCCGACGACACCGGGATCGGCGTTCTGCTCGGCGAGGACCGCGAGATGGGCGCCCTCGCCGGCCTCCACGATGAACAGCAGCCCGCCGTGGAACTCGGTCATCGAGTGGCGCACGCCGCCGGTCCCGTCGCCGAACTCGACGGAGGCGCCCTGGGCGAGTGCCTGGAGGCCGGAGCAGATCGCCGCGAGCTGGTCGGCCTGGTCCTGCGTCAGATGGTCGGTCCAGCACAGCTTCAGGCCGTCCCGGGACAGCACCAGGGCGTGCCGGGTGCCCGGCGTGCGCTCCAGCAGGGACTGCAGAAGCCAGGTGAGGCTGTTGTCGGTGGTCTGCATGGTGGGTAGTGGGACGGTGGTGCCCGGGTGACCGGTCACCGGCCCGTTCCTCCAATCTCACGAACTCAAGCGAGGGACGTGCACGCCGTGTCGACGGCGCGGGGCGCGAGGGCGGGAATCACGGGACGGACGGCGGTTCGGGCTCCCCTTCGGGCCGGGCCGCCGCCCGGCCGGTGTCCCGTCCGGTCAGGCGCCCTCGGTGGAAGGCGCCGAAGCTGGAGCCCGCGTCGCGTGCCGGGCCACGGCCTTCGGTGGCGGAGGGGGCGGGGCCGCGGCGCTGTTCACGCTCGCGTTCCGCCTGGGCCATGGCGCGTCCGGGGGTACGGACGGGCAGCCCGTTCTGGGCCGGTCCGCTCGGGGCCGGTCCGCCGTTCGCCGGCCCGGCCGGGTGGGAGCGCGGGCGGGTGGGCTCGGGCGCGTCCGCGCGGGCGGCGGGCTGCTCCGGGGCGGCCGGCCGCGCGTGGGGTTCGGGCTCGGTGGCCCGTGCGGCCGGGGCGGGCTCGGGCCCCGGGAGGGCCGCGGCGCGCTCGGGTGCCGCCGCGGGGGCGGGACCGGGCGTCGGTACCGCGGCGGCGGGCCGCAGCAGGGGCTGGGCGGGCGCCGGTTCGCGGCGCTGGGAGAGCAACTGCGGCGGGATCAGCACGACCACGCCGGTACCGCCCCGCGACGACGGCCGGTAGTTGACGCTGATGCCGTACTTGACCGCCAGCCGCCCGACGACGGCGAGGCCGAGGCGGGTGCCCTGCAGCGAGGCGAGGTCGGTCATCCGCCCGGACACCGCCTCCTCGACCCGCCGCATGGCCGCGGCGGCCATCTTCAGTCCGCTGTCCTCGATGGTGACGACGATTCCGGCGCTGCGCTCCTCGACGTAGACGTGGACCTCGTCGATCGGCGGGGAGAAGTTGGCGGCGTTGTCCATCAGTTCGGCGAGGAGGTGCATCACTCCCTCGGCGGCGAACCCGGAGATCGCGGCGCTGGTCGAGCAGTGCAGCCGCACCCGCTGGTAGGCGGCGATCCGGCCGACCGCGCCGCGCAGGATGCTCTCCATCACGATCGGCTTGTTCCAGGCGCGGCTGGAGCGGCCGCCCATGAGCAGGGCGAGCCGGTCGGTCATCAGACCGAGCTGCGAGGTGGCGTGGTCGAGCTTGAGGAGGTCGCCGAAGACCTCCTCGCCGTACCGCTCCTGCATGTCCCGCAGGTCGGCGAGCATGCTGACGGCCTTGGCCTGGACCCGGCTGAGCGCCTTCGCCGACGCGGCCTGCGCGGCGGCGGCCCGGCGCTCGCTGAGGGCGAGTTCGCGCACGAACGACTCCACGGGCGAGCGCAGCAGGCGGGACTGCGGCCACTCCAGCTCGGTGAGGACCGTGTCCGCCGGCTGACCGTCGCGGAGCCTGGCGACGGCGGCCGGCAGGGTCTCGCCGGTGAGGCGTTCCGCCTCGGCGGCGGCCTCGTCGAGTTCCTGCCGGTAGTGCCTGCGCTCGGCGTCCACGGCGGCCGCGTACTGCGTGCTCTCCTCGACGGCGGAGGCGAAGGTGTGTACGAGGCGGCGCAGTTGGGGGTCCGACGGGGGTGTGACGGTGGCCAGGGTGTCGCTCGCGCTCACCCCGTCCCGCAGCCGTCCGGCGACCGCGGGCAGGGTGACGTTCACCAGGTGCGCGGTCTCCGCGGAGACCTGTGCCCACTGGGTCATGTGCCGGTCGGCCTCGGCGAGGTTCCGGGCCGTGGTCCGGCGGGTCCTGCGGATCAGCAGGGTGCTGACGAGGACTGCGGCGGCCAGGCACAGCCAACCGCCGGCGACCGCGCCGAGCGTCCACGACCGCGCGGGGTCCGGGGCCGCCATGACCGCACCGGCCGCCGCCGCGGCACTCACCGTCAACACGGCCACGGGTACGGCCGGCGACGTCTTCACGGACGTCGCCGGCCGATGCTGACGGGGCGGTGCAGGCACTGACATTTCCGCGGTCCCTCGGTCGTTGGGAGCAGGAGATACGTCGACCGACATGTGGACGGCCGCAGGTCAAGGGCTGGAGCGCCGACTGGACAGCGCCCCTCCGACCTAGTGCGGCCATGCTAGTCATCCGGTGGGCCGGTCCGATCAGACGAGCTGGTTCCTGGAACGAAGAGACAAGGTCGTCGCGAAGTGGTCGTCACGGCCGCGCGCAATGGTAATGGAACGAAGCCGTACCGGCCCCTCGATACGCGGCGATCAAGACCGTCTCTGAGAGCAGCTCGGCGCAACCTCCCTCCGTTCGGGCAATTTTCGAGACCACGGGTCACCCGGAGAGGAGGGATATTCGGCCAACTTCGCATGGCACCTTGCCGGCTCGGTTTCCGCAATGCGCCGTTCGCCCCCTCTCCACCTCCGAGACCCACACACATTCATCACATCTCTGTCCGCCGTGAAGGGCGGAGGACGTCCGGCCGCACCCGCCACCCCACGACCCGCAGCCCGAACACCTTTGTCCTGAAGGGGGGTTCAGGCTGTGCACCCACGGGACCTCACGAACTTCACACAGCTTCACCTCTTGACGCCCCGGAGCCGGTGCAGCACATTGACGGCACCCTGAGAGCGCTCTCACCTCTCAGTCCGAGAGCAGCGCTCCCCCTCCCCGCACACCCCTCCGGAACCGAGAGGCCCCCCCACATGAGCGCCACCTCCGGCACCTCCCGCAGACCCCGCCCCCTCCGGCGCGCGTTCGTCGCCGTCGTCAGCACCCTCGGCCTCGCTGCGGCCGCCTCGGCGGTCGCCACCGCGCCCGCCGACGCCTCAGCTCCCCCGCCGCCGTCGGGCTGGACGCGGTTGTTCGTCGACGACTTCGACGGCCCCGCCGGCAGCGGCGTCAACACCTCCCGATGGCAGTACGCGACGGGCAAGAGCTACCCGGGCGGCCCGGCCAACTGGGGCACCGGCGAGATCGAGACGATGACCAGCAGCACCGACAACGTCTCGCTCGACGGCAACGGCAACCTCCGCATCACGCCCCGGCGGGACGCCGCAGGCAACTGGACCTCCGGCCGCATCGAGACCAACCGCACCGACTTCCAGCCCCCGGCCGGCGGCAAGCTCCGCGTGGAGTCGCGCATCCAGGTCCCGAACGTCACCGGCGCCGCCGCCAAGGGCTACTGGCCCGCCTTCTGGATGCTCGGCGGCCCCTACCGCGGCACCTACTGGAACTGGCCGGCCGTCGGCGAGCTGGACATCATGGAGAACACCCAGGGCATGAACACGGTGTTCGCCACCATGCACTGCGGCACCTCGCCGGGCGGCCCCTGCAACGAGACCAGCGGCATCGGCGGTTCCACCACCTGCCAGGGCACCTCCTGCCAGGCGGGCTTCCACACGTACCGGATGGAGTGGGACCGCTCCACGAGCGTCGAGGAGATCCGCTTCTCCCTCGACGGCGTCACCTACCACACCGTGCGCGCGAACCAGGTCGACGCGACGACCTGGCGCAATGCCACGGACCACGGCTTCTACGTCATCCTCAACGTGGCGATGGGCGGCGGCTTCCCGGACGCGTTCGGCGGCGGCCCGGACGCGGGCACCCGGCCCGGCCACGCGATGGTCGTCGACTACGTGCAGGTGCTGTCCTCCGGCGGCGGCACCACGCCTCCGCCGACCGGCGGCCGCGACGCCTACGGCACCATCCAGGCCGAGTCCTACGACGCCCAGTCCGGGGCCATGACCGAGACGACCACCGACTCGGGCGGCGGCCGGAACGTCGGCTCGCTGGCCAACGGGGACTGGCTGCAGTTCAAGGGCGTCGACTTCGGCTCCACGGCGGCCCGGCAGTTCAGCGCCCGGCTCGCGAGCGGCGCGGCGCCCGGCGTCAGCGGCCTGGTCGAGGTGCGGCTGGACAGCCGGAGCAACCCGCCCGTCGGGAGTATCGCGGTGGGCAGTACCGGGGGCTGGCAGTCCTGGCGGACCGTTCCCGCGAACATCAGCTCCGTGACCGGCACCCACGACGTCCATCTGACCTTCACCAGCGGCCAGCCGGCGGACTTCGTGAACGTCAACTGGTTCACCTTCGGGCGCTGACCGGCCCGGCGAGGGGCTTCGCGCACGCACGCGTGGAGCCCCTTTCCGCTGCCCTCAGCGCAGATCCGCGCGGAACGCCGCCGGGGTCCGGTCGGTGTGCTGCTGGAAGAACTTGGAGAAGTTGGCGGCGTCGGCGAAACCGACCGCCGCGCCGACCCGGCCGATCGGCAGGTCGGTGTGCGCGAGGAGGCGTTTGGCCTCCAGCACGACACGCTTGTCGATGAAGGCCTTCGGGGTCTCGCCGGTGGCGGCGCGAACCGCGCGGACCAGGGTGCGGCGGGAGTAACCGAGGCCGTCCGCGTAGGCGCTGACGCTGTGGTTGGTGGCGAAGTCCCGCTCCACGGCGTCCCGGAAGAGGGTGAAGGTGGAGTCGGACTGCCGGCGCACCGCCTCCGCCGAACGCGCCGCGAGATGCGCGAGACGCAGCAGGAACGCCGTCAGGGTGTGGCGCAGGACGGCGGTGTGCAGGCTCGGTGGCAGGGAGGCCGTGTCCTCGTACTCGCGCCGCAACTGGCCCAGTCCGGCCCGCAGGGCGTCGAGCTGTGCCGCGTCGGGGCGGAGCAACGGCGGCAGGTCGTAGCGGTACAGGCCGGTCGCCTCCACCGTCGAGCGGGGCAGAAAGCCGGGCTGCATGGTCAGCACCGTTCCGCGGTACTCGCTGCTGCGCGAGAAGCGGTGGACCTGCCCCGGGCGGATCCACAGCAGGTCTCCCGCCGTGGCCTCGTACTCGGTGAAGTCGATCATGTGCCGGACCGGGCCCTCGCCGAACAGCATCACGACGTGGAAGTCGATGCGGTGCACCCGCTCCAGCGGCGCGTCGGCGTGCCAGGTGCGGCCGGTGCCCATCGGGCCGACCTGCATGCCGACTCGTCCGACGCTCAGCTCGACCGGGAAGGGGAACGTTCTGATCCCGCCGCCGCCTTGGGCGCCTCTGTCCGCCATCTCCGCCATCTCCGCCTCGTGCCGTCCCGCCGATGTGCCGCGGCCAGCCGTGCCCTGCCGTGCCGTGCTGGGCCGTGCTGGGCCGTGCTGTTCAGGGGTGTCCCACTTTCACCACAGGCTGGCACACGGGGACCTTCCCGCAAATAAGTCAGACTTTTAGTTTTGGACGCGTCAGACCAGCCCCTTCGCTTCGTTCGAGGACTTCTTGAAGATGAGCACGCAGACAGCGGACGGCTTCGAATGGACCGACCTCGACCGGCGCGCGGTCGACACCGCCCGCCTGCTGGCGGCCGACGCCGTGCAGCGGGTCGGCAACGGTCACCCGGGCACCGCGATGAGTCTGGCGCCGGCCGCCTACACGCTCTGAGGGCGTGTCGATCCGGCTCGACGACCTGTCACGCCGGCGGATCGAGTCCGGCGACCTGGCGGAGCTGGTGGCGACCCGGAACGTCGTCGGCGTCACCACCAACCCGTCCATCTTCCAGGCCGCCGTCGGCTCCGGGGAGGGCTACGAGGAGCAGCTCGCTGACCTCGCCGTACGGGGCGTCGCCGTGGACGAGGCCGTCCGGATGATGACGACCGCCGACGTGCGGGCCGCCGCCGACGTGCTGCGGCCGGTGTTCGACGCGACCGGCCGCCGGGACGGCCGGGTCTCCATCGAGGTCGACCCCAGGCTGGCCCACGACACGGTGGCGACCGTCGCCGAGGCCCGCCGGCTGGCCTGGCTGGTGGACCGCCCCAACGTGATGGTCAAGATCCCGGCGACGAAGGCGGGCCTGCCCGCGATCACTGAGGTGATCTCGGCGGGTGTCAGCGTCAACGTGACGCTGATCTTCTCCCGGGAGCGTTACCGCGAGGTGATGGACGTTCGTCTCGCCGGCCTGGAGAAGGCGCAGGCGGCCGGCCTGGAGCTGTCGGCGATCCACTCGGTGGCGTCGTTCTTCGTCTCCCGGGTCGACTCCGAGAGCGACAAGCGGCTGACGCCGCTGGGCACGGACGAGGCACTGGCGCTGAGGGGCCGGGCGGCCCTGGCCAACGCACGGCTCGCCTACGAGGCGTACGAGCAGGTCTTCGCGGGCGCGCGCTGGCGGGCCCTGGAAGGCGCCCGCGCGCACCGGCAGCGCCCCCTTCGGGCCTCCACCGGTGTGAAGGACCCCGCCTACGAGGACACCCTGTACGTGGACGAGCTGGTCGCCCCCGGCACGGTGAACACGATGCCGGAGGCCACGCTGAACGCCGTCGCGGCGCACGGTGACGTCCGGGGCGACACCGTCAGGCGCGGTTACGCACAGGCCCGGGCCGACCCTGGCGGCAGTCGATCGGCTCGGCATTGCATACGACGGGGTGGTGCGGCAACTGGACGACGAGGGAGTGGCCACGTTCGAGGTGGCATGGCAGGACCTGCTGGACACGGTCACCAAGTCCCTCAACAGCAAGGGAGCTGACGCGGAATGAGCGAGGGGATCCCCCGGACGGCCGAGCGGGAGACGAAGGAGCCCGAGGAGGACAAGGAGACCCGGGCGGCACAGGAGGCGGCCGGGGTCGAGCAGACCGGGGTGAGCGGCGGCGCTGCCGGGGCGGGCGGCACCGGCGCCCCGGCCGCGACCGAGGGCGTCCGGGCGGGCGGCGCTCCCCGCACGGCGCAGGGCGACACCCGCTTCGAGAACCCCCTGCGCGACCCGCGCGACCGCCGGCTGCCGAGGATCGCGGGCCCCTCCGGGCTCGTCATCTTCGGCGTCACCGGCGACCTGTCCCGCAAGAAGCTGATGCCGGCCGTCTACGACCTGGCCAACCGCGGCCTGCTGCCGCCGGGCTTCTCGCTGGTCGGCTTCGCCCGCCGGGACTGGGAGGACCAGGACTTCGCGCAGGTCGTCCACGACGCGGTGCGCGAGCACGCCCGGACCCCTTTCCGCGAGGAGGTCTGGCAGCAGCTCGCCGAGGGCATGCGGTTCATCCCCGGCGACTTCGACGACGACACGGCCTTCAAGCAGTTGCGCGCCGCCGTCGAGGAACTGGACGCCTCCCGGGGCACCAGCGGCAACTACGCCTTCTACCTCTCGGTGCCGCCGAAGTTCTTCCCCAAGGTCGTCCAGCAGCTGAAGAAGCACAAGCTGGCGGACGCCCCCGAGGGGTCCTGGCGCCGCGCGGTCATCGAGAAGCCGTTCGGGCACGACCTGGAGTCGGCCGAGGAGCTCAACGCGATCGTGCACGACGTGTTCGACCCGGAGCAGGTCTTCCGGATCGACCACTACCTCGGCAAGGAGACCGTCCAGAACATCCTGGCGCTGCGTTTCGCCAACCAGCTGTTCGAGCCGGTCTGGAACCGGTCGTACGTCGACCACGTGCAGATCACCATGGCCGAGGACATCGGCATCGGCGGCCGGGCCGGCTACTACGACGGCATCGGCGCCGCCCGCGACGTCATCCAGAACCACCTGCTGCAGCTCATGGCCCTCACCGCCATGGAGGAACCGGCGGCGTTCGACGCCGCCTCGCTGCTCACCGAGAAGCTGAAGGTCCTCAAGGCCGTGCGGCTGCCGCAGGACCTGGGGGCGAACGCCGTGCGCGGGCAGTACGCCGCGGCCTGGCAGGGCGGCACGAAGGTGCGCGGCTACCTGGAGGAGGACGGCATCGACCCGGCGTCCACCACCGACACCTTCGCGGCGATCCGGCTCCAGGTTGACAACCGCCGCTGGGCGGGCGTGCCGTTCTACCTGCGCACCGGCAAGCGGCTGGGGCGCCGGGTGACGGAGATCGCGGTCGTCTTCCAGCGGGCCCCGCACTCCCCCTTCGACTCCACCGCCACCGAGGAGCTCGGCCAGAACGCGATCGTCATCCGCGTCCAGCCGGACGAGGGCGTCACGGTCCGCTTCGGCTCGAAGGTGCCGGGCACGTCGATGGAGATCCGGGACGTGACGATGGACTTCGCCTACGGCGAGTCGTTCACCGAATCGAGCCCGGAGGCGTACGAACGGCTGATCCTGGACGTCCTCCTGGGCGACGCGAACCTGTTCCCGCGCCACCAGGAAGTGGAAGAGTCCTGGAAGATCCTCGACCCGATCGAGCGGTACTGGGCCACGCACGGCCGGCCCGCTCAGTACGCCTCGGGCAGCTGGGGACCCGCGGAAGCCGACGAGATGCTCGCACGAGACGGACGGAGCTGGCGCAGGCCATGAAGATCGACCTGACCGACACCACGGCAAGCAAGGTCAACAAGGCGCTCGTGCAGGGCCGCCGCGCCATCGGGACGCCCGCCGTGGGCATGGTCCTGACGATGGTGATCGTCACGGACGAGGAGAACGCCTACGACGCGATCAAGGCGTCCGAGGAGGCCTCCCACGAGCACCCCTCGCGCACCCTGGTCGTCATCAGGCGGCACGCCCGCACCGCGCGCGACCGCCAGTCCTCCCGGCTGGACGCCGAGGTCCGGGTGGGCGCGGACGCGGGCACCGGGGAGACGGTGATCCTGCGGACCTACGGCGAGGTGTCCGAGCACGCCGACTCGGTCGTCCTGCCGCTGCTGCTGCCGGACGCGCCGGTGGTGGTGTGGTGGCCGGTGGACGCCCCCGAGGTGCCGGCGAAGGATCCGCTGGGGGCGCTGGCCCAGCGGCGGATCACCGACCTGTACGCCGTGGAGAACCCGCTGGAGACGCTGCAGGCCCGGGCCCGTGCCTACGCGCCCGGCGACACCGACCTCGCCTGGACGCGGCTGACGCCCTGGCGTTCGATGCTGGCTGCGGCACTGGACCAGGCCCGGGTGCCGATCACCTCGGCGGCCGTGGAGGCCGAGGCCGAGAACCCGGCCGCGGAGCTGCTGGCCCGCTGGCTGGAGGCCCGGCTGCACGTCCGGGTCGAGCGGGTGGTGACCGCCGGCCCGGTGGTGACGGCCGTGCGCCTGGGCACGGAGTCGGGCGAGATCGTCATCGACCGCCCGGAGGGCCCGCTGGCCACGCTGTCCCTGCCGGGCCAGCCGCCGCGCACCCTGGCGCTGAAGGTCCGCGCCACCTCCGAACTCATCGCCGAGGAGCTGCGGCGCCTCGACGCCGACGAGATGTACGCCATCGCCCTGAACGGCGAGGCGACCGAGGAGACCCCCGCCCATGTCTGACTCCCCCCGGCTCACGCGACGGCCCGAGTGGGCCGCCCTGGAGGACCACCGCGCGGACGCCCTGCCGCGGCCGACCCTGCGTGAGCTGTTCGCCACCGACCCCGGCCGCGCCGAACGCCACGTCGTGCGCGTCGGCGATCTGCGCATCGACTACTCCAAGCACCTGATCACCGACGAGACGCTGGCCCTGCTGCAGGAACTGGCCGCCGCCACGGATGTGTTCGGGCTGCGGGACGCCATGTTCCGCGGCGAGAGGATCAACACCACCGAGAACCGGGCCGTGCTGCACACCGCGCTGCGGGCGCCCCGGGACGCCGTGATCGAGGTCGACGGCGAGAACGTCGTACCGGGCGTGCACGCCGTGCTCGACAGGATGGCCGGCTTCGCGGACCGGGTGCGCTCGGGCGAGTGGACCGGGCACACCGGCAGACGGATCCGCAACGTCGTCAACATCGGCATCGGCGGCTCCGACCTCGGCCCGGCCATGGCCTACGAGGCACTGCGCCCGTTCACCGCGCGTGAGCTGGGGTTCCGCTTCGTCTCGAACGTCGACGGCTACGACCTGCACGAGGCGATCAGGGACCTGGACCCGGCGGAGACGCTGTTCATCGTCGCGTCCAAGACCTTCACCACCGTCGAGACGATCACCAACGCGACCTCGGCGCGCTCCTGGCTGCTCGACGGCCTCGGGGGCGACGAGAAGGCGGTGGCCCGGCACTTCGTGGCGCTGTCGACGAACGCGGAGAAGGTCACCGGGTTCGGCATCGACGCCGAGAACATGTTCGAGTTCTGGGACTGGGTCGGCGGTCGGTACTCCTACGACTCCGCGATCGGCCTGTCGCTGATGATCGCCATCGGCCCGGACCGGTTCCGGGAGATGCTCGACGGGTTCCGCATCGTCGACGAGCACTTCCGCACCGCCCCCGCCGAGGCCAACGCACCGCTGATCATGGGCCTGCTGGGTGTCTGGTACGGCAACTTCCTCGACGCCCAGTCGCACGCGGTGCTGCCCTACAGCCACTACCTGTCCAAGTTCACCGCCTACCTCCAGCAGCTCGACATGGAGTCCAACGGCAAGTCGGTGGACCGCGACGGCCGCCCGGTGGAGTGGCAGACCGGGCCGGTGGTGTGGGGCACGCCGGGCACCAACGGGCAGCACGCCTACTACCAGCTGATCCACCAGGGCACCCAGCTCATCCCGGCGGACTTCATCGGCTTCGCCCGCCCGGTCGGCGAACTGAGCGACGGCCTGAAGGCGCAGCACGACCTGCTGATGGCGAACTTCTTCGCCCAGACGCAGGCCCTCGCCTTCGGCAGGACGCCCGAGGAGGTCCGGGACGAGGGCGTGCCCGAGGAGCAGGTGCCGCACCGCACCTTCAGGGGCAACCACCCGACCACGACGATCCTGGCCACCGAACTGACCCCGTCGGTCCTCGGCCAGCTGGTCGCCCTCTACGAGCACAAGGTGTTCGTGCAGGGGGCGCTGTGGAACATCGACTCCTTCGACCAGTGGGGCGTGGAACTCGGCAAGGTCCTCGCCCGGCGCGTCGAGCCCGCCCTGACCGAGGGCGCCCACGTCCCCGGTCTCGACCCGTCCACGGCCGCGCTGGTGGCCGCCTACCGCAATCTTCGGGAAGTGAACTGACATGCAGATCGGTCTTGTGGGTCTCGGCAAGATGGGCGGCAACATGCGCGAGCGCCTGCGCAACGCCGGCCACACCGTCATCGGCTACGACACCGACCCGGAACGGTCCGACGTGGCCAGCCTGGGCGACCTCGTCAACCGGCTGGAGGCGCCGCGCACGGTCTGGGTCATGGTCCCGGCCGGCCACCCCACCCAGCACGTCATCGACCAGCTGTGCGGCCTGCTCAAGCCGTGGGACACGGTGGTCGACGGCGGCAACTCACGCTGGACGGACGACGAGAAGCACGCCGAGGAGCTGGGCAAGCACGGCATCGGCTTCGTCGACGCGGGCGTCTCCGGCGGCGTGTGGGGACTGGAGAACGGCTACGCCCTGATGGTCGGCGGCGAGAAGGAGACCGTCGACCGGCTGCGGCCGATCTTCGAGGCGCTGAAGCCGGCGGGCCCGTACGGCTTCGTCCACGCGGGCAAGGTGGGCGCCGGGCACTTCGCGAAGATGGTCCACAACGGCATCGAGTACGCCATGATGCAGGCCTACGCCGAGGGCTGGGAACTGCTGGAGGCCGTGGACTCGGTGGACAACGTCCGCGAGGTGTTCCGCTCCTGGCAGGAGGGCACCGTCATCCGCTCCTGGCTGCTCGACCTCGCGGTCGACGCGCTCGACGAGGACGAGCACCTGGAGAGCCTGCGGGGCTACGCCCAGGACTCCGGCGAGGGACGCTGGACGGTGGAGGCCGCGATCGACAACTCCGTGCCGCTGCCCGCGATCACCGCCTCCCTGTTCTCCCGGTTCGCCTCCCGGCAGGACGACTCCCCGCAGATGAAGATGATCGCGGCGCTGCGCAACCAGTTCGGCGGGCACGCCGTCGAGTCGGCGAAGAAGGCGTAACCGGCGTGGGCGATCTGCTGCTGGTCCGCCACGGCGAGACGGAGTGGAGCCGCAGCGGACGGCACACCAGCTTCACCGACCTGCCCCTCACCCCGCGCGGTGAGGAGCAGGCCGGGTCGCTGGTCCCGCTCCTGGCGGACCGTTCCTTCGCACGGGTCCTCACCAGCCCCCTCAGGCGCGCGGCGCACACCGCCGAACTGGTCGGCCTGACGGGCGCCGAGCAGGACCCGGACCTGCACGAGTGGCACTACGGCGCCTACGAGGGCGTCACCACCGAGGAGATACACCGCACCCGCCCCGGCTGGGACCTGTGGGCCGACGGCGCCCCGCCCGGCCCCGGCGGCGAGCCGGGCGAGTCCCCCGAGGAGGTCGGCGAGCGCGCCGACCGGGTGCTGTCCCGGGTGACGGCGGCGCTGCCCGAGGGTGATGTCGCGCTGGTGGCCCACGGCCACTTCCTGCGTGTCCTGACCGCCCGCCGGCTGGGCCTGTCCCCGGCGGAGGGCCGGCTGTTCCGCCTGGAGACCGGCACGGTCTGCCGGCTGTCCACGGAGCACGGCAGGCCTGTCATCGAGGAGTGGAACATTCGGCCGCAATAAGGCCTGACCGGAGGCGAGTTGCCAGTATCCGGCCGGGCACGTCAGAGTCCCCGTCGATGCGGATCGACGACTTGACGCCCGCCGAGCAGCGGGTCCCGGACGCCTTCCCCCCGGGGCGGGGACGTGGACTTCCGGAAGCGGGAGGACGAGGACCCCGGCCCCGGGCGGCGTCCGCTCCCCGGGCGGGGTCGCGTGTTCCGCGGGCCCGCCCGCGGGCGCGGCGGCTACGCCTTGGTGTGCACGATCTGGATGAGGTTGCCGCAGGTGTCGTCCAGTACGGCCGTGGTGACCGAGCCCATCTCCAGGGGCTCCTGGGTGAACCGCACCCCCAGCCCGCGCAGCCGCTCGCACTCCGCCTGGACGTCGTCCACCGCGAAGGACGCCGCCGGGATGCCGTCCTCGACCAGCGCCGTCTTGTACGGCTGCACCGCGGGGTGCCCGGACGGCTCCAGCAGCAGCTCCGTCCCGTCGGGGTCCTCGGGCGAGACCACGGTGATCCAGCGGGCCTCGCCGACGGGCACGTCGTGCTTCTTCAGGAAGCCGAGCACGTCCGTGTAGAAGCGCAGGGCCCGCTCCTGGTCGTCGACGAAGACGCTGGTGATGTGGATCCTCATGAGGTGCCCTCCGGTTCCTCGGGCTTGAGCCATCGGGTCATGACGGCCTCAAGGGGTGCGGTGTTCAGGTCGTGGAACTTGTAGCGGCCCTCGCGCCGCGTGACGACGAGACCCGCCGACTCCAGGACGGCCAAGTGCTGGCTGATCGCCTGGCGGGACAGCCCCAGTCCGTGCTTGGTCGCCAGGCGGGTGCAGATCTCGAACAGGCTCTGCCCGTCCCGCTCCACCAGCTCGTCCAGGATGCGCCGGCGGGTGGGGTCGGCCAGCGCCTTGAAGACATCCTCCGCCACGCCCCCACGATAGGCAAGTAACGACTTGCCTATCAAGCGCGCCCGGTGGTCCCAGTCGCCGCCGTGGACTGCGGCACGAACGCGATCCGGCTGCCGGTCGCCGACGGTGACCAGGCCACTCCGCCGCGGGTCACGCCCCCGTGAATCGTCGCTCCCACACCGCGCCCGGCAACCGGGCGGCCGGGCGGCCGGGGACGGCACCCCGGGGACGGCACCGGCGGAGCCCGCCGCATAGCCCTGCGCTCCCCGGGGGGTGATCAGGCCCGCTGGCCTCCCGCTGCGCGATCATGAAGAGTTCCTGCACCACGGAGGGGTCGGAGGTGGTCCGTGCGGGGTATGCCGGATCCCACCTCGACGAGCGCGACGGAGGAAGAGCGATGGCACAGCTGCGACAAGAGGCCGACCCGGACGAGGCCGGTATGGATCCGCGGGCGCTGGCCCGACTGGACCGGCACTTCGCCGGCCTGGTCGACGAGGGGCGGCTGCCGGGCTTCCTCGTCTCCCTCGCCCGGGGCGGACGCGTCGCTCACCTCACCACGTACGGCCGACGGGACATCGCGGCCGGGCTCCCGGTCGAGCCCGACACGCTGTGGCGGTTCTACTCCATGACGAAGCCGGTGACGGCGGTCGCCGCGCTGTTGCTGGTCGAGGAGGGCGGGCTCGGGCTGGACGACCCCGTCGCCGACCATCTGCCCGCCTTCGCCGAGCCGCGGGTGTATGTGAGCGGCTCGGGCGCCGAGATGCGCACCCGCCCCGCCGCGGACCCGATACTCGTCCGGCACCTGCTGACCCACACCTCGGGTCTGACCTTCGGCTTCTACCACTCCCACCCCGTCGACGCCCTGTACCGCGCGGCCGGTCTGGAGTCGTCGGTGCCGCCGGGTGCCGACCTCGCCGAGACCATCGAGGTGTACGCGAGCCTGCCGCTGCAGTTCGAACCGGGCACCCAGTGGAACTACTCCGTGGCGAGCAACGTCCTGGGCCGGGTCGTCGAGGTGGTGTCCGGGCAGCCGCTCGACGCGTTCCTCGCCGAGCGGATCTTCACCCCGCTCGCCATGGACGACGCGGGCCTGTACATCACCGAGGAACAGGCGCCCCGGCTCTCCGAGATGTACGGGGAGAAGGAGGGCGGCGGCATCGAACCCGTCCCGGGGCTGCCCCTGCGCGGCCGGCCGCGGTTCCTGTCGGGCAGCGGCGGGATGGTGGCCTCCGCGTACGACTACCACCGCTTCATGGAGATGCTGCGCCGGCGGGGCGAACTGGACGGAGTGCGGCTGCTCGCCCCCGAGAGCGTGGAGCTGATGACCCGCAACCACCTGCCCGGCGGCGCCGATCTGCGGGCCTTCGGCAGCCGTCCGGCACACGACGAGCCCGGCAACGACGGGATCGGCTTCGGCTTCAACTGCTCCGTGGTGATCGACCCGTCCCGCAATCCGGTGCCGTCCGGGCCCGGCGCCTACGGCTGGAGCGGGGTCGCCACGACGACGTTCTGGGTGGACCCGGGCCGCGACCTCACGGTGCAGTTCCTGACGCAGGTGCGCCCCAGGACCTCCCACACGGTCTTCAAGGACCTCAAGCGGATGGTCCACGAGGCGCTGACGGACTGAACCTCCCGCCCGCCGTCAGGTGCCGAGGGAGCGCTGCACGTCCAGGCCGTGTGCGCGGCAGGCCTCCCGGAACCGGTCCAGACAGCGTCCCCACGGCCCGGACACACCGAACTCCAGCAGCTGGGGCAGCAGGGCGGCCGAGAAGTCGGTGCTGGACTCCAGCGGCAGCAGGGAGGGCAGGTTGTCGATGGCGATCAGGTCGAGCGGGGGCGCCTCGCGCAGCCGGCGCACCGGTGCGTCCCAGTCGGTGGTCTCGTCGTACACCGGCAGGACGTTGAGCGGGGAGCCGACGTCGCAGGTCACATCGCACAGGGTGCGCAGGCGGCGGTCCGGGGCGTCGAGGTCCCGCTCCCGCAGGAAGGGCGGGACCGGGGTGGTGGCGAGGACGGCGTTGACCATCACGTCGTGCCGGAGCAGGGCCCGGCGGTCCAGGTCGCGGGTCTCCTCGAGGTCCCAGCAGGTCGGGTCGGCACCGGCGGTGGCGAAGGCCGCGCGCGCTCCGCGGCCGCTGCGCCCCAGGGCGCCGATGACGAGGCCGGTGAACTCCGGGTCGCCGGGAGCGGGTCGGAGCGTCTCGTCCAGCACGTCCTCGGTGGTGGGCGTCAGCGGTGCCCGCAGCCGGCCCCGGTGCTGCAGCACGGCCAGGGCGGCACCCAGGTAGCCGGCCCAGAAGCCGAAGGCGGCCAGCCGCCGCCCGGTGTCGTCCACCAGGTACTCCAGGTCGAACAGCGCCCCGCCCCCGGCGGCGAACCGGCCCAGCAGGTCCGCCGCCCCCGGCTGGCCCTTGTAGGCGTGGCCGAAGAAGATGTGGCGGTGCGTCAGTCCGGCCGGTCCTTGGGGCAGTTCCTTGAGACCGAGCACGACGGCGCCGGCCGGGGCGGACACCCAGGAGCCCGCGGGGGCGACACGGCAGCCGGCCGCCTCGTACTCCTCGATCGGGAAGATCCGCTGCGGGGACTCCTCGACGGTCAGGTCCACTCCGTTCCCTACGAGCCGCCGGGCGTCGTCGGGAACGAGCGGCGTGCGTCGCTCGGTCGTGCGAACCTCGTGGCGCAGCCACAGATGGAGCTCGGTCATACCGGGTGGGCCTCCGGACGTGAGGCGCCGGCCGCCGCCTGCGGCCGGCGCTCGAGGGGTCGGTCGGTCACGAAGCGTACGCGGCCCGACTGCGCGGCGCGCACTGGTCGCAGGCGGCTCGTGTACGGATTCGCCCCCGGGTCACGTCGTGGAGGGCCGGTACCGGTCCCGGGTCTCAGGAGGAGCTGAGCACCGCGTCCAGGTGCGGCAGGTGGTGGTCGAGCCGCTCCCGCTTGGTGCGCAGGTAGGTGATGTTGCTCTCGCACGGCGGGATGAGCAGCGGCACCGTCTCGGCGACGCCGATGCCGTGGCTCACCAGCGCCTCGCGCTTGCGCGGGTTGTTTGACATGAGGCGCACCGAGCGCACGCCGAGGTCCTCCAGGATGCGGGCGGCGACACCGTAGTCGCGGGCGTCGACCGGCAGGCCCAGGGCCAGGTTGGCCTCGACGGTGTCCAGGCCCTCCGCCTGCAGGGCCATCGCACGCAGCTTGGCGAGCAGGCCGATGCCGCGGCCCTCGTGCCCTCTGAGGTAGACGACGATGCCGGCGCCCTCGCTGACGACCGCGCGGAGGGCGGCGTCGAGCTGGTCGCCGCACTCGCAGTGCCGGGAGCCGAAGGAGTCACCGGTCAGGCATTCCGAGTGCAGTCGTACGAGGACGTCGTCCGTGCCGATCTCGCCGTGGACCAGGGCCACCTGCTCGTCGCCCCGGTCGTGGTCCATGTAGCCGATCGCCTGGAATTTCCCGTACACCGTGGGCAAGGGCGCATTCACGACGCGCTCCACGCCGGCCCGCTGCGGTGACTTCTTGCCGAGTACGCCAATGTTGTCTGTCATGATTCTCGAGTTCCTAAAAGAGACGAAAGGCCGTGACGTGATGAGTGATCTGGTGCCGGCGGACACCACGGAAGACGTACGGACGCGGGGCGCCGGTGTCTCACGGCAGGTCGCGTTGCTTCCCGTGGGGAGCTTCGAGCAGCACGGTCCGTACCTCCCGCTGGCGACCGACACGCTCGTCGCCTGTGCCGTCGCGCGGGAGTTGGCCGGCGCGTACCCGGTGCGCCTCCTTCCTCCGGTGACGATCTCGTGCTCGCACGAGCACGCGGCCTGGCCGGGGACCGTCAGCATCTCCTCGGTGACCCTTCATGCGGTGGTGAGGGACATAGCGGATTCGCTCCGCCGGTCCGGCGTCGACGCCCTGGTGGTGGTCAACGCGCACGGCGGGAACTACGTACTGGGCAACGTCGTTCAGGAGGCCTCCGCGCGCGGTGAGCGGATGGCGCTCTTCCCTGCCGCCGAGGACTGGGAGACGGCGCGCGAGCGTGCGGGTGTGGTCACCTCGCTGCTCTCCGACATGCACGCGGGGGAAATCGAGACCTCCATTCTTCTGCACGCTCATCCCGAAATGCTCCGACCCGGTTACGAGACGTCCGATTTCGTCGCTGACGACCGGCGTCATCTGCTCACGCTCGGCATGTCCGGCTATACCGATTCCGGTGTCATCGGCCGTCCTTCACTGGGTTCCGCGGAAAAGGGGAAGGAGCTCCTGGCGAGCCTGGTGGATTCATTCGGGGCGTATTTCTCGTTGCTGACCTCCGGGAACCCGGAAGCGTAGGGACTCCGGGGCGCGCAGCCGGCGTCCGGGTCCGCCGCGGCCCGGGTGGCCCGGTCCTCGCCGCGCAGGCCCGCGTACCAGCGGGCGACGAGCACGATCACTCCGGGCAGGCTCGCCACGAGGCAGAGCACCCCGTAGACGACCGCGACGGCCAGTCCCCGGCCGGCGCCGAGGCCCGCGGCGCCGAACGCCCAGGCGGTGACGCCCTCCCTGGGCCCCCAGCCGCCGACGTTCAGCGGCAGCCCCATCGCCAGCAGGGCGAGCACCGCGAGCGGCACCAGGACGGCCACCGCGGCGGCGGTCCCGGCGACCCGGGCGGCGAGGACGAACAGGGCGACGTGACCTGCCAGCACAACCACCGAAGAGGCAACCACTCCGGGCCCGTTGCGACGGGACAGCAGCCCTTCGCGTGCCTCGGCGAGGACCGCCCGCACCTTCCGGCCGCGGCGTGAGGGCACCGCCCGGTTCATCCGCACGGCGAGGACGACGGCGAGCGCGCCCACCGCCGCCAGGGCGGCGAGCGGGGCGATGTGCCGGACCTCGGCGAGCACCGGCGACGGCATGGTCAGCAGGACCACGGCTCCGACGGCGAACAACGCGACCTGCCCGGCGGCGCGTTCGAGGAGGACGGCCTTCACTCCCCGCCGCACGTCGCCCTCGCTGCGCCCGTGCCGCACGGCCCGGTGCACGTCGCCGAGCACCCCGCCGGGCAGGACCGCGTTCAGGAACAGCGCGCGATAGTAGTCGGCGACGGCCGCCCCGAACGGCAGCCTGATCCTCAGCCCCCGGGCCACCAGGGCCCAGCGCCACGCGCTGCACACGGTGGTGACGAGCCCGATCCCGAGCGCGAGCAGCAGGGTCACACCGTCGATCCGGCGCAGCCCGTCGAGGAAGAAGCCGGTGCCCAGGCGCCAGAACAGCACGCCCAGGATGGCGACTCCGGCGACGGTGCCGAGATGCGTGCGGACCCTCGGGGAACCGAGGCGCGTCAGGGCCTTGCGGACGGGGCCGGACGAGGAGGCGGCGGCGGGGTGGTCGCGGGAGTCGTCCGCGTCGGTGACGGGCGACGGGGTCTCGGGGCCGGGAACGGGAACCGGAACGACCGGAAAGGCGGTACCGACCTCGACCAGGGAGGCGGTCTCGGCCGGCGGCAGGGCGCCCGCCGCGACCGGCGCCGGGGCAGCGGACTCGATCGTTGCGTCCACGCTCGGGCCCGGTACGGTCGCCTGGCCCACGCCCGCACCAGCGCTGCCGGGTTCCGGCGGCCCGGCACCCCGCGCGGGCGCCGGCCGGGGGCGCGTTCCCGTCGCCTGGGGGCTCATGAGACTCCGTCCGCCGGGCGGCACAGGGCGAGGAGGTCGGTGTGGTGGACGGTGACGTGCAACTCGCCCGCCGCACAGGCCTTCAGACGCTCGGCCAGGTAGACGTCGGCGTCGGCACGCAGCTCGGGGCGCTGCTCGACGGCCGCGCCGACCCAGCCGCGGAGCCACTGCTCGGTGAGGGCGGCCTGCTCGGGGCCGAGCCGCCAGGGGCTCGGGTGCAGCCTTACGGTCGCGCCGTGCTCGGAGAACACCTCGGCCGCGGCCGTGACCGCGTCCGGGCCGAGCAGGCCGTCGCGGCGCTGGTGGTCGTTGAACGCCCGGGCGATCTCCTGGTCCAGCGGGTGGGACGGGGTCAGCTCCACGCTCCCCGCGACGGACAGGGTCAGCAGCGCGGGGGCGCCGGCTCCGGCGCAGGTGGCGGCGAGCGTGCCGAGTTCCTCCTGGGTGAGGACGTCCAGCAGGGCGGAGGCGGTCACCAGGGACGCGCCCTGCAGGGCGTCGGGGGTGAGACGGGCGACGTCACCGCGCCGCGTCTCCACGCTGACCCGGCTGCCGTCGGCCGCCGAGTGCGGGGAGGCGACGGCGGCGAAGTGCAGCAGATAGGGGTCGCGGTCGTGCAGGATCCAGTGCTGGGCGCCGTCCAGGCGGGGCGCGAGCCAGCGCCCCATCGAGCCGGTGCCGCAGCCCAGGTCGTGGATGACGACACCGGACTTTCCGGGCAGGTCGGCGAGCCGGATGCGCAGCGGGTCGAGCAGGTCGTGCGCCCGGGCCGAGGCGTCGGCGGGCTCCCTCAGCTGCAGCCACTCGGGCGCGTAGCGGGGCGGGTCGTCGAGCCCGGCCTCGCGCAGCTTCACGGTGGGCCGGGTGCCGGGCCCGCCGCTGGGGCCGGCGCCCGGGATGACACCGTCGCCGCTCCGCCCGTCGGGGCCGGTGAGGGCTTCCTCATCCGGTCCGGGCCGGCCGGTGCCGCCCGGTCCTGCTCCCCGGGTCACGCCGTTCATCGACTCGGCCGCCTCCCTCGGTCCGGGCTGGGCCGGGATCGCCCCGCTCTGCTGGGTCGTCGCCGGGTTCGTCATGCGGCCCTCCGGGGTTCGGTCGGGAGCCGGCGCAGTACCGCCGCCAGGCTCTGTGCGGTCGTCGCCCAGCCGGCGAGGGCGGCGCGACGGCTGCGGGCGGCGGCCTTCAGCCGGCGCCTCCCGTCCGCCTCGCCGAACCAGCCGCGCAGTTCGGCGGCGATGGCAACGGGGTTCTCCGGCGGGACGAGGATGCCGGGCACCCCGCCGTCGGGGGCGCGGCCGACCGCCTCGGGGAGTCCGCCGACGTCCGTGGCCAGGACGGGAATGCCCCGGGCCAGCGCCTCGGTGACGGCCATCCCGTACGTCTCTGCGTACGAGGTGAGGACCATCAGGTCGGCGGTGGAGTAGCTGGCGTCCAGCGCGGCGCCGGACTGCGGCCCGGCCAGCTCCAGCCGGTCCTGCAGGCCGTGCCGCGCGATGAGGGACCGCAGATGGGCGACGTACTCCGGGTCCTGGGTGAGACCGCCGACGCAGACGCAGCTCCACGGCAGGTCCTTCACCGTGGCCAGCGCCTCCACCAGCCGGTGCTGGCCCTTGCGCGGGGTCACGGCGGCCACGCACAGCAGGCGCGACCTGCCGTCGGTGCCGGGCGCGAGGGGCGCGATGTCGGCGCCGGGCGCGGCGACGTGGACCCGCTCCGGGGGCAGGCCGTGGTGGGAGACCAGGCGGCGGACAGCCCAGTCGCTGGTGGCGATCACCGCGGGGACCGCCCGCAGCACCGTCCGCTCCCGGGCGTCCAGTTCGGCGGCCACGACCGCGTCCAGCCCCGTCTCGTCGCCCAGCGGCAGGTGGACGAGGACGGCCATGCGCAGCCGGTCCGCCTCCGGCACCACGATCTCCGGGACGCCGCAGGCCACGAGCCCGTCCAGCAGGACGGCGGCCCCGTCGGGCAGGCCGGCGAGCGTGCGGGCGAGTTCCGTACGGGCGGCGGCGTCCGGCCGGGGCCAGTCGCCGGCCACGAGGTGCTGGGTCACCTGCCAGCCGAAGCCGGGCAGGTCCAGGCAGACGCGCCGGTCGTAGGCGTTGCCGCCGCTCGGCGCCGTCGGGTCGTCGACACCGCCCGGCAGCACGAAGTGCACGGTGCGCAGGGACATGGGGATGATCTCGGCGTTCTTCAGGGAGGCGTGCCCCACCCGAACGTAGTCCAGGCGTGCCGGTCCGGCCTGCCCCGGCCGCTCGATCGTCGAGTCGGTCACAACGCACGCTCGTAACTCGCCCAGGCGATGTGCGACTCGTGCAGGCTGACGGTCAGGCCCGCGATGCCCTTGGCGCCCTCGCCGAGCGCTCCCTTGTGGATCCGCTCGGCGAGCCGGTCGGCGATGACCTTGGCGAGGAACTCCGTCGAGGTGTTGACGCCGGCGAAGTCGGGCTCGTCGTCGAGGTTGCGGTAGTTCAGTTCGCTGACGACCGCACCGAGTTCCTGGGTGGCCAGCCCGATGTCGACGACGATGTTGTCCGCGTCCAGCTGTTCGCGCCGGAAGGTGGCGTCCACCAGGAACGTGGCGCCGTGCAGGCGCTGCGCGGGTCCGAAGACCTCGCCGCGGAAGCTGTGGGCGATCATGATGTGATCGCGGACGGTGATGCTGAACAACGGACGACCCTCCAGGTGCGGCGCGTCGGCTCCCCCGCTGTCGACTGCCGGGGATGCCGGGTAGTACGGCTCCTTGCCTTCCCCCGTTCAGCGCCCGCTACGTCTTTTCTCAGGTCAGGCGCTCGCGTCGGAACGATCTCGTACCGGATGGAACGAATCGGCAGCCGATGCGCTCCTCGCACTCCTCGTACGTGGTCAGTCCCCCTGGTCGTAGCGGACGCGGTGGCAGAGCGCCGGGATCGCGCCGGACGCGAGCTTCGGCAGCACGTCCGGCAGTTCCTCGAACGCCGACTCACCGGTGACGAGCGCGTCCAGCGCCGGGTCGGCGAGCAGGTCGAGGGCGACGGCGAGCCGGTCGGCGTAGGTGCGCCGGGGGCGGGCCGGGGAGACGGTGCCGACCTGGCTGGAGCGGATGACGAGCCGCCGGGAGTGGAAGGCCTCGCCGAGCGGCAGGCTGACCCGCCGGTCGCCGTACCAGCTGAGCTCGACGACGGTCCCCTCGGCGGTGAGCAGTTCCAGGGAGCGGGCGAGGCCCTGCTCGGTGGCACTGGCGTGCACCACCAGGTCGCAGTCCCCCGCGGCGTCCTCGGGTGCGGCGAAGACGACACCGAGCGCCTCGGCGACCTCGGCGCGGGACGGGTCGGCGTCGACCAGCTGGACGCGCACACCGGGGAACCGGGCGAGCAGCGCCGCCACCGAGCAGCCGACCATGCCGCCGCCGACGACCGCGATCCGGTCGCCGACCAGGGGCGCGGCGTCCCACAGGGCGTTCACGGCGGTCTCCACGGTCCCGGCGAGCACGGCGCGTCCGGCGGGCACGGAGTCCGGCACGGGCGTCACGGCGCTCGCCGGCACGACGTACCGGGTCTGGTGCGGATAGAGGCAGAACACCGTACGGCCGACGAGCGCGCCGGGCCCCCGCTCCACCACTCCGACGTTGAGGTAGCCGTACTTCACCGGCCCCGGGAAGTCGCCCTCCTGGAACGGTGCCCGCATGGCCGTGTGCTGGCTGACGGGCACCCCGCCGCGGAAGACGAGCGTCTCCGTGCCACGGCTCACGCCGGAGTACAGCGTGCGGACCAGCACCTCCCCCTCGCCGGGGTCCGGCAGGGCGACGTCCCGGATCCCGCCTCGCCCGGGCGAATCGATCCAGAACGCGCGACCGGTGTGCGTCATCGAAGTCCTCCTGAACGATCGGGAAGCCGCTTGCGTACCGAGGGGTGCACAGGCCGCGCACAAGGTAGCGGCGTTGATCGACTCTGTCACACGGCCGGAGGGTGTTCGGTGGCCCTGAACAACACTTACGACGCGAGGCTCGTACAGCAGGAGACCGCTGTGGGGGCGGGCGCACAGATCCTGCTGCTGGCCCTGATCGGCACGGCGATCGGGATGGGCCCGGTGGGCTGGCTGAGCGGCCTCGCGTTCGCGATCGCCACCTGGGCGGTGCTCTCCCGGGCCCTGCACCGCTCCGGGCTGCGCTCGTTCGGGCCGGCGAACCGGGTCACCCTCGGCCGGGCCGCCCTCGTCGGCGGCGTCACCGCGCTGGTCGCGGACTCCTTCCAGAGCTCGCCCCCCGTGTCGCTGTTCGTCGGCCTGACGGCGGTGGCACTGATCCTCGACGGCGTCGACGGCAAGGTCGCCCGCCGCACCGGCACCTCGACCCCGCTGGGCGCGCGCTTCGACATGGAGGTCGACGCGTTCCTGATCCTGGTGCTCAGTGTGTACGTGTCGACGCAACTGGGCCCGTGGGTGCTGCTGATCGGGGGCATGCGCTACGTCTTCGTCGCCGCGGCGAAGGTCTGGCCCTGGCTGACCGCAGCGCTGCCGCCGAGCACCGCACGCAAGACGGTGGCCGCGCTCCAGGGCGTGCTCCTGCTGCTGGCGGGCGCCGAACCGCTGCCGTACAAAGCCAACGTCGGCGTGGCGGCCCTGGCGCTGGGCCTGCTGGTGTGGTCCTTCGGCCGCGATGTGCTGTGGCTGTACCGGACCTCACGGGTGGTGAAGCCCCCGGCGCCCCGGCCGCTGCCGGAGCTGGTCGCGGGCTGACCCCCGGCCGACGGACGGCCGATGCCTGGCCGAGGTGAGGCGGATGTCTGCCCGAGGTACGACAGAAGCCTGACCGAGACACGGCAGATGCCTGGCCCTCCCCGCCCGGCGCGCCGGCTTCGGTCCGAGCCGGCGAGGGGCCGAAAAGCCACCGGTCAGGCACCGAACCGCCCGCGAACCAACCTCACCGGGCGCCGAACCGCCCGCGAACCACCTCGCCAGACACCGAACCGCCCACGAGCCGCCTCATCAGGCGCCGAACCGCCCACGAACCACCTCGCCAGACACCGAACCACCCACGAGCCGCCTCATCAGGCGCCGAACCGCCCACGAGCCGCCTCATCAGGCGCCGAACCGCCCGCGAGCCGCCTCGATATGGCCGAGGTACTGATGGGTCCAGCCGCAGATGGCGTCGACCGTGGCGCGCAGGGCCCGGCCCGGCTCGGTCAGCGTGTACTCGACCTTCGGCGGCACGGTGGGATGCACCGTCCGGTCGACCAGGCCGTTCCGCTCCAGCATCCGCAGGTTCTGCGTCAGCATCTTGTGGCTGACGCCCTCGACCTCGTCCCGCAGCTCGCTGAAGCGCAGGGTGCGTTCACCGAGGGCCTCGATGATCAGCAACGCCCACTTGTTGGCCACGTCGGAGAAGATCTCCCGCGCCAGGGAGTCCGCCCGCCGCAGGTCCGCGTTCTCGGGCAGGTCCGTCAACTGCTTGGTCACCATCTGGTTCCCCAGTCACCAAAAAGTGCGTTCTTCCAGGTCGACGCTCACTCTCCTATGGTTTCCGAGTAACCGCAAGAGAGCACGAAGCCGCGAGCCCGTGCTTGACGGAAGGACACCACCATGACCAGCCCGAACCTCTACGACCACGGCATCCCCGCCGAGACCTACTTCGGCTACACGCAGGCGATCAGGTCCGGCGACCTGATCCACGTCTCGGGACAGCTCTCGTTCGACGAGGCGGGTGACTTCCGGCCCGAGGACGGCATCGCCGCCCAGCTCGACGGGACCTACGGCAACATCGACAAGGTCCTGGCCCACTACGGCGCCACCCGCAACCAGATCGTCTCCCAGACGCTGTACATCGTGGACGTGAACCGCCACTCCGAAGCAGTGGCACGAGGAAACCGCGCGTACTTCGGCACGCACCGCCCGGTCACCACGGCACTCGGCGTCACCGAACTGACCTTCCCCGGACAGCTCGTGGAGATCAGCTGCGTGGTCGACATGGGGCTGCCCGCGTGACGCACGCTTCTCAGCGATATCGCATCCATACGGAGTACCGGATTTGACACCACAGGTGATCACTCCCTAAATCTGTCCACATGACATCCATTTTCAACAAGGTGGAGCGGGCGTGAGGGTCGCATTCGTCGGCAAGGGCGGCAGCGGCAAGACCACGCTGTCGGCGCTCTTCTCCCGCCACCTGGCGCGCTCGGGAGCCCCGGTACTCGCTGTCGACGGCGACATCAACCAGCACCTGGCCGAGGCGCTGGGCGGTCTGGAGGAGCCGGCTCCTCCCCTGGGCGCGCACTTGCCGGAGATCAAGAACTATCTCCGGGGCGACAACCCCCGCATCTCCTCCTCCGAGGCGATGATGAAGACGACCCCGCCGGGCCGCGGCTCCCGCCTCCTGCAGCCGCTGGGTGACGACGAGCTGCACGCCCGGCACGTCGGCCGGGCCGGTGGGGTCCCCCTCATGGTCACCGGCGAGTTCGACGAGTCCGACCTGGGCGTGGCCTGCTACCACTCCAAGCTCGGCGGGGTCGAGCTGTACCTCGGTCACCTGATCGACGGCCCCGGTGAGTACGTCGTGGTCGACATGACGGCGGGCGCGGACGCCTTCGCCTCCGGCCTGTTCACCCGCTTCGACGTGACGTTCCTGGTGGCGGAGCCCACGCGCAAAGGCGTCTCGGTCTACCGGCAGTACCGCGACCACGCGGAACAGTTCGGCATCCGCATCGCGGTCGTCGGCAACAAGGTGACCTGCGAGGACGACCTGCTCTTCCTCAAGGAGCAGGTGGGTGACGACCTGCTGACGCACCTGGTGCAGTCCCCCTGGGTCCGGGCGGCGGAACAGGGCCGCACGGAGGGCGGCTTGGACGCCTTGGACTCCTTGGAACCGCACAACCTCCACGCACTGCGCGTCCTGCGCGAGACACTGGACGCACACGTCCGCGACTGGGACCGGCTCCACCGCCACGCGGTCGAGTTCCACCTGCGCAACGCCCGGGCGTGGGGAGACGCGCGAACCGGGGAGGACCTGGCTGCTCAGGTGGATCCGGAGTACGTCCCGGGGCCGGCCACTCAGGCCTGACCTCTGCCCTGCCGACACACCCCACCGGCTACTCGATCCCTGTCGCGTCGAGTAGCCGGACCAGGTCCTTGCGCCCGTACCCGAGCAGCCGGGCACGACCAGCGGCCATCAGCAGGAGGTGCGCGACGATCTCCGCCGCGTACCCGTCCTTGCTCTCGGCGTCGAACCATTCCTGGGGCTTCTCGACACCCAGACCGCTCATCACCAGGCCGTGCTCCCGGCGGATCTCAGCGACGGTACCGGCGACCGCGTCCAACAGCGTCCTGCCCGGCCGCACGCACTCCAGGGCGAAGGACCCCCCGTCGACGGGTACGCACCCGTCGGGCGGACGCTCCCGCAGCCCGGCGTACCTCTCGTCGTCGAACCCGGAGGCCCGGAACTCGTCGTGCACCAGCGAGAACCGGTGGAGGCCGGGCGGCACCGGAGGTGGTGGAGGCGTGTACTCCCACCCTGCGTCCTCGTACAACTGCCGCTTCACCTCTTCCTCTTCGGCATGCGTCACGGAGAAGCCGTTGGCCTCGTTGCGCCCGGTCGTCGTGCCGTCGGGGTTGCGGTGGAAAGTCAGTGACATGGCGTGCTCCCATCACTCCGTTGCTGTACTGGGGACGAAGAAGTCCCGTCACCCGCTCGAACGGCCCGCGGCCCGGGCAGGTGCCCGGCCCGCGAAGCACCATCCGATAGCGTGAAACACGGCGCCTCGGGAACTGCCCGGCCCAGCCGGACAAGCGGTGGTTGCACTCCCCGAGGAGGATTCCGGACCCCGAAGAGATCCGCGCACAGCGGCGAGGTCCGTCAGGAACACGCTCGCGATTCCCCTCAGGTCACGGACCATCGGGATCGTTCCCGCGCCGCCGTGGCGTCCCGACACGACCGCCAACCGTCGGAGCGCCGACGGCGCGCGGCCGGAGCTCAGCGTCTGGCAGCACCTCATCGTCGCCGGGCTGGCTCCGAAGGCGTAGTGGCCACGGCGGGCAGCGATCCGTGGGGTGCTGGACCCGGGCGGGGGCCAGCGGGGGCGGGACGCGGGAGTTGGACTCTCGACGGCGCCACAACAGCTAACATCGCCTGCGTCTCGGCGGGGGGAGGGCATGGTGACAGGGGCATCCGATGACCATTCCGCTGCCAAGGTGTGGGCACTGATCGGCGGAATCGCATCCGTGCTGTCTATCCTGGGCTGGCTGGGCTTGAACAACGTGGGTGAACTCAAGGACTTGCTGGCCGACTCGCCCCCCTCCAGTTCCAGCCCGGCGCCGTACACGTCTTCGCCGACCGTCCGCATCCCCGATGACTCCGACACCGGTGAGGGGAGCGCTGACACCGGTGAGCGGAGCGCTGACGAGCCCGACCCCGAGCCGTCGACACCCGCTCCCGATCCCACCGAAGAGGCGTTCGAGGCCATCTCGGTCGGCGACTGCCTGGCGGTCTACGACACGGGCCGCGGGGGCACCACCAGCGTCGACTGGAGCGTCGGTGCTCCGCCGGACCCCGTGTCCTGCGCCGACGAGCAGGCGCAGGTCAAGGTGACCGCCATCAACACGGTCTGCCCCACCAGCTATGGGAAGTCGTACTGGAGCTACCGGTCCGCCACCACCGGCGACACCACGAAGCTCTGCCTCA
The DNA here is from genome assembly GCF_042746715.1 of Streptomyces sp. NPDC058741. Classification (NCBI taxonomy): domain Bacteria; kingdom Bacillati; phylum Actinomycetota; class Actinomycetes; order Kitasatosporales; family Streptomycetaceae; genus Streptomyces; species Streptomyces sp. NPDC058741. Next base: position 46,767 of record NZ_JBHYQH010000044.1, read on the forward strand.
CCCGCGTCTACCACGTCAACTACTGCATGCTCGGCCGGCAGTCCGGCGACTCGATCTCCCTCGCCCTGATGACGGCCGTGGCCTGCCGACGCGAGCCGGTACCCGTCCCCTACAACCAGATCATGCACATCACAGGCGTCTACCGCGCCCCGGCGGGCGCCGACGCGAACAACTGCCGCCGGGCGGCAGGCGACCAGACGCGCTACTGGGCCGCCCTGGTGGACGACGGCGCCACGCTGCTGTGCACCACGATCTACCAAGGCAGCTGACCGACAGTTCAGTTCCCCCGCAGCCGCTCAAGTGCGCCCGCGAGACGATCAGTTCGGAACCGATTCCGTCGTCATGTCCGCCGCCGAGCCCGCCCGGGTTCACCGAAACGGACGGCGTTGTCACCCGAAAGCCCTCACCCTGGGCTGTTTCATCCCCCTGCACCTCTGTGCCGCATACCGTGGGCTCGCCGCCCGAACACCTCTCGGCAGAACGGGAAGCGGCGGTGACACGCGGGTCACGGGAGACGGAGGGTGAACGGGATGACACAGGCCGCCGCAGGGAGCGAACCGGACGAGCGGGTGCCGGGGCGCCGGTGGACCGTGCGTCTGGACCCCGTCGGCCGAGGCAGCGCGGAGGTGCGCGTCTCGTGCAGCCGACCCGCCTGTGCCGAGCGGCGTCTGCCCTCCGCGGCGGCAGGCCGTACGGCCGCGGTCGCCCACGTGAAGGCGCACCTGCGCGCCACCCCCGCCCCCAGGGCCGACACCTACTGCGTCTGCCGGGCCGACGGCTGCCGCGCCCACCTCCCCGACACCGGCAGGCATGCGCGTACCGAACAACCCTGGCGGTGCGGCGGACCGATCGTCCTCGCCGTGATCACCGACCGGGCAGGACGCTGGTGGCAGGCCCTGGAGTGTTGTTCACGGTGTGCGGCCGCCACTCCGGGGGCCCGGACCGCGGCCACTTCCCGTCCGTCCGCACCCCGGACCGCCGGCCCCCCGATGCCCGCGGTGGCGGGCACCGGCGCGGGCACGCCTCAGTTCTCCGACCAACAGGTCACCCCCCGGACGGGATGTCCGGCGCCCCTCCCCGTACCCGCGCCCCTCCCCGTACCCGCACCCCGCCCCGTACCCGCGCGGCGCCGCCGCCCGCCGGAGGCGCGGATCGGCCGGCGTGTCATCCCGCGGGACCTGCGGCCCGTGTCCCTGCGGGACGAACTCACCGAGCTCGGTGGCCTCTTCCGCGCCTACCAGAAACGCCCCGAGCCCGACCTGGCGCTGCTGGCCGATCTCCAGGAACGCAAGGCCCGCGCCTTCCTCACCTGGTCCGACGTCAGTTGCGACGTGACCCTGCGGCTGGAGGCCCAGCGCGCCGAGCAGGCCGCCGCCGTCATCCGACGCCAGCACCAGCACCGCACCGGCTGCTTCCCCGACGGCGACGAACCGGGCCTGGCGCGCCTGCTGACCGTGCCGGCGCAGTGGGAGTGCGTGCGCTCCGTCCTCGCGCACGTGGCCGGCCACACGCCGCTGCCCGGAGCGGAGGCACGGCTGCTGGTGCTGATGCTGACCCTGCGCACCGCGCGCACCGGCACCGGCAACCTCGTCGGCCAGGACGTCAACGCGCTGGGCCTGACCGACCCGGAGGAGCTGGTCGAGCAGCTGACCGGCTGCGGCTGGCTGTCCCTCCCCGGCACCGTCGGCGACCTGCTCGCCTCCCGGCCGGAGAACCCCACCCCGGTCACCGTCCCCTCCGTGGTGCCCGACGAGGACGGGACGAGCCCGTTCACGTTCGGCAGGAAGACACGGCCCAAGCTCTCCGGCTGGGCCCAGAGAGTGGTCTCGGACAAGAAGCTCCGCAAGGCCAAGGCACCCGCCGGCGCCCGGCTGCTCGCCGTGACGCTGGCCACGTGGACGGACGGCGTGGGGCGCCTCGGACCGGGCGGCCGGGGCGTCGCCCTGAACGCCCTCGCCACCCGGGTCCCGGTCGGCTCCGGCGAACTGCGGGACCTGATCGACCGGCTGACCGCAGCGGACTGGCTCACCGACGCCGCCCTCACCGACACCCACCTCACCGGCCGGCTGACCGAACGCGTCCTCCCCCTCACCTGCCCCCTGCCGGACTGAGCTCCCTCCCGCCTCGTCCGCTACCGCACGCGTGGGCGGGGCGCCGTCACCCCGCCCACGGGTTCACCACCACGACATGTCGGTCTTCGGGCGTTCTCCCCGCCGGCGATCTCGGAGAATGCAGCGTCGACGGTGGTGCGTCGCTCGGAGCAGCGGGCGAGGAGGCTGCTGCGGCAGTCACTGCTTCGCGGCGGGCCAGCCGCCCACCGTGCCCGTCGTCAGTCGACCTCCCGGACGCGTGCAGCGGTCCGTTCGGCGAGCTCGCGGACGCCCTTGACGGCGTCGTCCGAGAGCTCGCCGAGTACGGCGTCGGCGGCGGTGAGGAGGGCACGGGCCTCCTCGGGGTGGCCCGCGTCGGCCAGGGCGAGGGTGATCCGGTGGTGCTCCTCGGCGATGAAACGGCCGAGGTTGACCCGCTGCCAGTAGCGCAGTCAGTCGTCGCCCGGCGTCGCCAGGGCCTCCCGCACGGCGGCCAGGCTGTTCACCGCCTGCGGCAGCCGGCCCGCCTCCCGTTCCAGGCGGGCGAGGGTGTGCCGCGCCGAGGCCCGGTCCCATGCCGTCTCCTGAAGGGCGGCGTACGGGCGCTGGGCGCGCAGCGCCCGGGGAAGGTCGCCGAGCTCCTCGAAGTCCTGGGCGAGCGCGCTCAGCGGCACCGCGGCCCCCGACCGCGCTCACCCGAGCTCGCCGGAAGAGAGTCATCATGACTTGATTCAGGACGTGAGTTAATCGCCCGACGGCGGCACCGTCAAGGGGTTCGGACGTACTCTCCCCACCCTCGCCGCTGCCCCTTGACGCATCCGTTCCAGGGGATGAACCATTCAGCGGCGAGAGAGCGCTCCCACAACCCCACTCCGTTCACTTCCTGAACCAGGAGAGCCGCCCCATGCCTGCTGACTCCCCGTCCCACCTGCCCGCCCCCTGCCGCCGTGCCGTCCTCGGTGCCGCCGCGGCCGCCTCCGCGCTCGCGGCGCTGCCCGGCACGGCCACGGCCGCACCGGCCCGGCGCAGGAAGCCGCGCGCCCTGCCGGGCGGGGGCGACCTCGGCCCGAACGTACTGGTCTTCGACCCGTCGACGCCGGACGTCCAGGCCAGGCTGGACGAGGTCTTCCGCCGGCAGGAGTCGGCCCAGTTCGGCACCGGCCGCTACCAACTCCTCTTCAAGCCCGGCGCCTACCACGGCCTCAACGCGCAGATCGGCTTCTACACCTCCATCTCGGGCCTCGGCCTCTCCCCCGACGACACCACCATCCACGGCGACATCACGGTCGACGCGGGCTGGTTCGGCGGCAACGCCACGCAGAACTTCTGGCGTTCGGCGGAGAACCTCGCCGTGGTCCCCGTCAGCGGCACCAACCGCTGGGCGGTGTCCCAGGCGGCCCCGTTCCGCCGCATGCACGTGCGCGGCAACCTCAACCTCGCCCCGAGCGGCTACGGCTGGTCCAGCGGCGGTTACATCGCCGACAGCCGCATCGACGGCCAGGTGCAGCCGTACTCGCAGCAGCAGTGGTACACCCGTGACAGCGCGATCGGCGGCTGGCTCAACGGCGTGTGGAACATGGTGTTCTCCGGTGTCGAGGGCGCCCCCGCGCAGGGCTTCCCGAACCCTCCCTACACCACGCTGGACACGACACCCGTCTCCCGTGAGAAGCCGTTCCTGTACCTCAGCGGTGACGAGTACCGGATCTTCCTGCCGGCAAAGCGCACCGACGCCCGCGGGGTCACCTGGGGCAACGGCACCCCGCGCGGCACCTCGCTGCCCCTGTCGCGGTTCTACGTGGCCAAGCCCGGCGTGTCCGCCGCCACGTTGAACCAGGCCCTCGACCAGGGGCTCCACCTGCTGCTGACGCCGGGGATCTACCACCTCGACCGTCCGGTCCGGATCGAGCGGCCCAACACGGTGGTGCTCGGCCTGGGTTACGCGACGTTGATCCCCGACAACGGCGTCACCGCGCTGCGCGTCGCCGACGTCGGCGGGGTACGTCTGGCCGGTTTCCTCGTCGACGCCGGGCCGGTCAACTCCCCGACGCTGCTGGAGATCGGCCCGCGCGGAGCCTCGCGGGACCACTCGGCCAACCCGACCACGGTCCAGGACGTGTTCGTCCGCATCGGCGGGGCGGGCCCCGGCAAGGCCACCACCAGCATGGTCGTCAACAGCCGCCACACCGTCGTCGACCACACCTGGGTCTGGCGCGCCGACCACGGCGACGGCGTCGGCTGGGAGACCAACCGCGCGGACTACGGCGTCGTCGTCAACGGTCACGACGTGCTAGCGACCGGGCTGTTCGTGGAGCACTTCAACAAGTACGACGTGCAATGGTTCGGCGAGCGCGGCCGCACGATCTTCTTCCAGAACGAGAAGGCGTACGACGCGCCGAACCAGGCCGCGATCCAGAACGGTCTGGTCAAGGGCTATGCGGCCTACCGGGTCGGGGAGAACGTGACCAGACACGAGGGCTGGGGCCTGGGGAGCTACTGCTACTACAACGTGGATCCGAGCATCGTCCAGCACCACGGCTTCGACGCGCCGAACCGGCCCGGGGTGCGCTTCCACGACCTGCTCGTGGTGTCGCTGGGCGGCAACGGGCAGTACGAGTGCGTCATCAACGACACCGGGTCGCCGACCTCCGGGACATCGACCGTGCCGTCGACGATCGTGTCCTACCCGTAGGAACGGACCGGCCCCTTCCCCTCGTGCGTACGGGGGGAAGGGGCCGGACGCGGTCCTAGCGCACCGAGGTCGCCGCGGGCGCCGGCGCGTAGCCGGTGGGCCGGGCCGTGAAGGTGCCGCGGCCCTGGGTGCGACTGCGCAACCGGGTCGCGTAGCCGAACAGTTCGGCCAGCGGCACGGTGGCGGTGACGACCGCCGCGCCCGCCCGGGTGTCCGAGCCGGTCACCCGGCCGCGCCGGGCGGCGAGGTCGCCGAGCACGCCGCCCACCGCGTCCTCGGGCACGGTGACCGTGACCTCGACGACCGGCTCCAGCAGGACCATCGCGCAGGCGCGCAGGGCCTCGCGCAGACCGAGCCGGCCGGCGGTGCGGAACGCCGTGTCCGGGGAGTCCTTCACATGGGTCGCCCCGTCGGTGAGCGTGACGCGCAGCCGGGTCACCGGGTGCCCGCCGAGGGGCCCTTCGGCGAGAGCGTCCCGGCAGCCCGCCTCGACCGCCCGGACGTACTCCTGCGGCACCCGCCCGCCGACGACCGCCGAGCGGAAGGCGAACCCGCCCTCCTCGTACGGTTCGACGTCGAGCACGACGTGCGCGAACTGCCCGGCGCCGTCGTCCTGTTTGACGTGCCGGTACACCAGGCCGGACACGCCCCGGCCGACGGTCTCCCGGTGACTGACCCGGGGGCGGCCGACGTTGACGTCCAGCCCGAGGTCGCGCCGGAGCTTCTCCACCGCCACCTCCAGGTGCAGTTCGCCCATGCCGGACAGCACGGTCTGGCCCGTCTCCGGGTCCGTCCGCACGGCCAGCGAGGGATCCTCCTCGGTCAGCCGTGCCAGACCCGAGGCCAGACGGTCGGTGTCGCCGGCCCGGCGGGACTCCACCGCGACCGACACCACCGGCTCGGGCACACCGGGCGGTTCCAGCAGCAGCGGGGCGCCCGGAGCGCACAGCGTCGAGCCCGCCCGGGTCGACTTCGGCCCGACGACGGCGACGATGTCACCGGCGACGGCACGGTCCAGCGGGGCGTGCCGGTCGGCCTGGACACGCAGGATGCGCCCGATCCGCTCGGTGCGCCGCGCGGTCGCGTCCCACAGGGTGTGTCCCTTCTGGACGGTCCCGGAGTAGATCCGCATTGATGCGCGTGCCAGGGGGTGCCTGGAGACGATGCGGGTGCCGGGGCGTGCCCGGGGGCGTGATGCGCGTGCTCGGACGGGTGTGAGGGTCCGTCGCGGCGGTGGGAAAACCAGGGGTATCTCGGCCGAGGGCGGGGCCGGCGCGGGCCGTGGTGCCGGGGCGTCAAGGGGAGGGCAGGATCCCCGCGCTCCGCGGGCAACACACAGCTCGGGCGGGTCGAGAGGTTCCTCGACCCGCCCGAGCTGATCTGTATCTGTCTGTGGGACGTTCACGAGATCCTTTGATCAGGCGCAACGGGAGTTAATGATCAATAGTTTCCCGCAGCACGCGAGATCACTCCCCGAGAAAATGCGCGTGCATTCCATGCGCCATGAACCGTTCCCACCGCGTCATGGGCCACCCACCCGTTCAAGCACCGGAGGCGGATCACCCAAACCGGCAGTGGATCAGGCATGCCTGAGACTGCCCTCTCCCTCAAGCCGTCCGCCTGCCGCGCCCGGGTGCTGGGCGAGATCACCATGGATAGGTCGACCGGGATTGCGGCCCAGATCGTCGACACGCAGTGGTGCTACCAGGCAAATCATCGTGATCACTGCCAGCAGACGATACACGCACCTCCGCCTCCGGCCGTGCCGACCCCGCTCGCCATGCATGCCGGCTCCCGACGGCAGCGCCGCCCCCTCGCCCTCAGCACTGGAGTCCCACCGTGCCGACCATCGCCACCGACGGGGACCTGTACGTCTCCTCGCTTTACGTCGCCAGCTGCACCGTCATCGGCGAACCTGCCCTTGCACCCCTCGACCACGGCTTTGCCCTCCACGACAACGAGCTACAGGCTGAGACCGCACGCACCGTGAGGGCCGACTGGCCATGGGTCAGGCATCGACTCGCGGCCGCTTGCGCAGTGAGACACCACGGCCCCACGAGGGGACCTAATCGGGAGGCAAGTCGAGGATCTCCGCAGCGTCCCATGCTTCGGCGACCTGTCCGCCAGACTCGATCCCCGTACTCCTCCACTTGGCGCTTCCTCTCCGCGTCACCGATTCGCTGCAGCACGTAGTGCGGATACGCCTTCAACCCCGCCTCCTTGTTGCGCGTGCGAATTGATGGAGCGCCTCTATTTGGAGGCAGGAGACGGCGAGAACGCCGGTGCCTGGTGCCCGCCCTCGCGTTGCTGGCCAAGGCCATCGGTTCGGCCCATGCGATCGCTTCAGGGATCTGGCCCACGGCCTCCGCCCGCCAGGTCCGAGATCCAGCCCCAACTGTTCTCCTCACCCAGCTCTGCCGCCCGTTGATACCAGACCAACACCTCGGACGGGTCCTGGCCCCTTTCGCGTGACAGCTGTGCGATCGCGACCGTGGTGTCCCGATCTCTGACCGGTCGCGCCATCAGCCAGCCGAGTACCTCTGCCTCCACTCCGGCCTGCTCACTCTTCCGCTTGATGGCCCTCTCGTCACGTGAGCGCTTCATCGAGCGGCCCTCGGTGCAGGACGCGGCGCGGTGGAAGGTCCGGTACCCGGGAGAGCGGTACCGCTTCGCCGCCATGACCACGTCGGCGGCGGGGTCAAGCGGGTCGGCGCGCTCGACGAGGTGGACGTCGGCCTCCTTGCCGGTCTTCAGGACGCCGAGCTCCGTGTCGATCGCGCTCTGCGAGGTCGCCACCCAGTCCGGTAGCGGCTCGGGGCCTCGGCAGAGGGGTTCGACGCTGAGCCAGGTCGACCAACACTGGCCGTCCTCGAGGTCGTCGTAGGAATGGAAGTCGAAGACGAATCGGTCGTCGACGTCGCCCAGGTCGTCCGGCGGCGAGACGCAGCAGTAGGGGTCGGTGATGAAGCCGTCAGGGAATGCGGGGTGCTGAGGGTACTGCGAGAGATCGTCGCGAGAAATCGCACTCCGGGAAGACCGCCTTGATGCGGCGTTTGCGCAGGTGGGCGCGGTTAGTACTGCAACGACACTCCGTGACGTGGAGTGTTGCGCGTCGTTGGTCACTTTGTGACGGGAGAGATAGCTGACGAGTGGTCAGTTCTGTTCGACGACTTCGTGGCGCGGTTCGCAGGCCGGTTCGGGCGGGTGGAGCCGAGGCGGCGGATGGTGTCCTATCTGCGCGGACTGCTGGGCGAGGCGGAACGCAAGAACGGCTGGACCCTGGCGGAGGCCGCCGGTGATGCAGGCCCCCAGGGCATGCAGCGGCTGCTGAACCACTACCTGTGGGACGCGGACGCTGTGCGTGACGACGTCCGCGACGCGGTGGTGGAACACATCGGAGATCCCGTGGCGGGAGTTCTCATTCTTGACGAGACGGGATTCCTCAAGAAGGGAGTGCGGTCAGCGGGTGTCGCGCGCCAGTACTCCGGGACGGCCGGCCGGATCGAGAACTCCCAGGTAGCGGTCTTTCTGGCCTACGGGTCCGTAAAGGGCCGGGCGTTGATCGACCGGGAGTTGTATCTGCCGAAGGACTGGACGTCGGACCGCG